>JALSLK010000055.1 GCA_026988355.1 Flavobacteriaceae bacterium | reverse complement strand
GAAAATAGTTGGATTTTACTTACAAAATACTAACTCCGTGAATCTCTATATTCCTTTGCATATCTCTCTGAAATAACACTATATTTGTAAACATCAAAAAATTCCAAATGGCAAAAAAAAGAGTATTTTTATTAGATGCATTTGCATTAATATTTAGAGGATATTACGCCTTAATAAAAAATCCAAGAATTAATTCTAAAGGTATGGATACCTCGGCAATATTAGGGTTTATGAATTCGATGTTAGATGTAATCCGTAGAGAAAAACCAGATTTATTAGCCGTAGCATTCGATAAAGGAGGCTCCGCAGCTCGTACCGAAGCATTTCCTGCTTATAAAGGCAACCGACAAGAAACACCAGAAGCCATAAAAATTGCAGTACCATATATTCATAAAATACTAGAAGCCATGCAAATACCGATTGTAGAGGTTACAGGTTATGAGGCAGATGATTTAATAGGAACACTTGCAAAACAAGCCGAAAAACAAGGGTATGAAGTGTTTATGGTTACGCCAGATAAAGATTTTGCACAATTGGTATCCGAAAATATTAAAATGTATCGACCAGCACGAATGGGAAATGGTATTGAAATTTGGGATGTAGAAAAAGTAAAAGCAAAGTTCGAAATAGAAGATCCAATTCAGGTTATAGACTATTTAGGAATGATGGGAGATGCCGTAGATAATATTCCTGGATTGCCTGGTGTTGGAGATAAAACAGCAAAAAAATTCTTAAAACAATACGGATCTATGGAAGCTCTGTTGGCAAATACAGCAGACTTAAAAGGTAAAATGAAAGAGAAAGTAGAAGCAAATGCAGATTTAGGAATATTATCCAAACAATTAGCAACCATTATGCTCGATTGTCCAGTAGAATTCCATGAAGAAAATTACCATTTGTCACAACCAAAATTTGACGAAGTAAGCGAAATATTTCAAGAGTTAGAATTTCGTAGAATGTGGAATACTTTAAATAAGATTTTTGTAAACCCAGCAAGTGCAGAAGGACAGATACGAGAAACAAAAAAGAGCCAAAAGCTAAGAAGAAGTAAGAACCAAGAGCTAAGAAGTAAGAACCAAGAAGAGTCGGGACAACTGGATTTATTTACTTCGCCATTATCCGAAAACATACCAGAAATTAAAGGGTTTAATACCATAGAAAACACCAAACATTTTTACCAAAGTTTAGAAACGCCACTTTCAAGAAAGTTATTTATTAGCAAATTAATGCAACAAAAATCCGTTTGCTTTGATACCGAAACAACCAGTTTAAACACCTTAGAAGCAGCACTTGTTGGAATAGCATTTTCATACGAAAGTAATAAAGGCTATTACATTCCGTTTCCAGAAAATAAAGAAGAAGCTCAAATAATTATAGAAGAATTAAGACCTTTCTTTGAAGATGAGAACATCGAAAAAATAGCACAGAATATAAAATACGATATTAAAGTATTAGACAAATATAATATTGTGGTAAAAGGTACTTATTTTGATACCATGATTGCACATTACTTGTTACAGCCAGATATGCGACATGGTATGGATGTGTTGGCAGAAACCTACTTAAAATACCATCCAGTTTCCATCGAAAAATTGATAGGTAAAAAAGGAAAAAATCAAAAAACGATGCGAGATGTTGCAGTTAAAGAAATAACCGAATATGCTGTGGAAGATGCAGATATTACCTATCAATTAAAGCAAGTATTTGAAGAAAATTTAAAAACAAATAATTTAACAAAACTATTTCAAGAAATAGAAATGCCATTGGTAAAAGTACTGGCAAAAATGGAATTGGAAGGAATAAATTTAGATACCAATTTCTTAAATGGATTATCTAAAAAATTAACAGAAGATATTCTCAATCTAGAAAGTGAAATTTACAGAGAAGCAAATGTCGAATTTAATTTAGCATCGCCTAAACAATTAGGAGAAGTACTTTTTGAACATTTAAAATTAGTTGAAAAACCAAAAAAAACCAAAACAGGACAATATGCAACAGGCGAAGAAGTATTACGAAAATTAGCAAAAGAGCATGAGATAATTCGTAATATATTAGAATGGCGAGGATTGGTAAAATTAAAAAATACCTATATAGATGCTTTACCAAAAGAAGTAAATGAGACAACCAAAAGAATTCATACAACCTACATGCAAACTGTTGCAGCAACAGGAAGATTGAGTTCTACAAATCCAAATTTACAAAACATACCAATCCGTACCGAAAGAGGAAAACAAGTACGAAAAGCATTTGTTAGAAGAGACAAAAATTATACTTTAGTAGCAGCAGATTATTCGCAAATAGAATTGCGATTAATAGCAGAAATGAGTGGCGAAGAGACCATGAAACAAAGTTTTTTAAATGACGAAGATATTCATAAAGCAACCGCAGCAAAAGTATTTAATGTGCCATTAGAAGAAGTAACCAAAGAGCAAAGGTCACAAGCAAAAACAGTAAATTTTGGGATAATTTATGGAGTTTCTGCCTTTGGATTAAGTGAACAAACAAATTTAAGTAGAAAAGAAGCCAAAGAATTAATAGAAGCCTATTACGAAACCTATCCAATTTTAAAAGAATACATTTCTAAACAAGTAAATTTAGCTCGTGAACAAGGTTATGTAGAAACATTATTAGGAAGAAGACGTTATTTAAAAAATATCAATTCACAAAATTCATTTGTGCGATCTGGAGACGAGCGAAATGCCGTAAATGCACCAATACAAGGAACAGCAGCAGATGTCATTAAAATTGCAATGATTAACATTCAAAACATATTAGATAAAAAAAATTACAAAACAAAAATGCTATTGCAAGTACATGATGAATTGGTTTTTGATATGCATAAAGACGAAATGCAAGAACTAAAACCAATTATAAAACAAGAAATGGAAAATGCATTTAAATTAAGCGTTCCGCTAGTTGTAGATATGGATGAAGGAGAGAATTGGTTGGATGCACATTAAAAAGATATTTTGGATTAAAATTTAGTACTTTTACATTTCTTATGTTCGAAACGACTACAACATATCAAAAGCAAAACTTAGAGATTAATTCTTGTATAAATGATATTTTAAAAACAGTATTGTATTTTGATAGCTTTCAGTATCCATTAACCATAGAAGAAATAAAAGATTTTAGTCGATTTACCATAGAAGAAATAAAAGAAAATTTAGAAGTATTAATTGCAAAAAAAAACATCTATAAATTAGAAAATTATTATAGTATTATTTCTAAAAAGTCTCGCATTGAAAGAAGAAAAAAAGGAAATGCAAGAGCAGAACAGATATTAAAAAAAGCAAAAAAAGTTTCTAAACTCATTAGTCAATTCCCATTTGTAGAAGCAGTTTTTGTCTCAGGATCTTTATCTAAAGGTTATTTTGGAGAAGACGATGATATTGATTATTTTATTATTACAAGTCCAAATAGATTGTGGATAGCAAGAACCTTACTAATTCTCTATAAAAAAATATTTTTGTTAAACTCAAAAAAATATTTTTGTGTAAACTATTTTATGAGTAGTAATTCTTTATTAGTAAAAGAACAGAACCGTTTTACAGCAACAGAATTTGTTACTTTAATACCTATGAGTGGTAACGGAACTTACGAAGAATTAAAAAATAAAAATACATGGATTTTAGATTATTTTCCAAACTATAATTATAAGAAAAAGTCAAAACAAATTCAAAGAAAAGCAATGAAGCGATTTTTAGAATTTTTGTTAAAAGGCAAAATAGGGAATGCATTAGAAAAAAAATTCATGAAAATTACCCAAAAACATCAACAAAAAAAATTTAAAAAATTGCAGAAAAGAGATTTTGACATTGCTTTTAAAAGTGATAAAAACACATCGAAACACCATCCACATAACCATCAAGTAAGAGTAATTGGTATGTTGAATGAGAAAATTAAAGCATTTAATAAAAAGCATCAATTATCCATACCATTAGAAAAATAAATAAACAATTTACACCCAAAATTTCGGATAACGGTTAAATTATGAAACATGTACTATTTACACATTCTTACTTCTATAAAATGGATACCAAACAATGGCAAAATAAAACACCATTTTTACCATTAGGAACTATTTATGCAGCAAGTTTATTACGAGAAAATAAGTATCGTGTTTCTTTTTTTGATGTAGCATTAAAAGAAAAACCACAAGAAATAAAACCCATTTTAGAAAAAGAAAAACCAGAAATTTTAGTTATTTATGATGATGGATTTAATTACTTAACCAAGATGTGCTTAACCACAATGCGAGAAGCTTGTTTTAAAATGATAAAATTAGGTAAAAAAAACAATTGTACCGTTATTATTTCGAGTTCAGATAGTACCGATCATGCACAAGAATATTTAGAAAAAGGAGCTGATTTTATTATTTATGGCGAAGCAGAAAATACGTTGTTGGAACTGGTTACTTTTTTAAAAAGAAACAAGAAACAAGAAATAAGAGAAAAGACAGATGAAGAATCACAAACTCAATTTAGCGACTTTGCGACTTTACGAGGAATAGACGGAATAATATACAAAGATACCTTTCTCGAAACTTCGGAAAAGTTCGATGTGACAACTAACCATCTGCAAAAATATTCGAAATCAGAAGGAAACCTAAGCATAATCAAAACCAAACCAAGAAAAAACATAACATCCTTAGACGAACTACCATTTCCTGCTTGGGATTTGATAGATATAGAAGCGTATAAAGCAATTTGGAAGAATAGCAAACAACAATTTGCATTAAATTTAGCAACAACCAGAGGATGTCCATATCATTGCAATTGGTGTGCAAAGCCAATTTATGGACAGCGGTACAATTCGCACTCGCCAAAACGAGTAGTAGAAATGATAAATTATATATCTAAAAAATACCAAGTAAATCGTTTTTGGATGTGCGACGATATATTTGGATTAAAACCAAAATGGGTACAAGAATTTCGTGATTTATTAAAAGAAAATAACTTAAAAATTAGTTATTATATACAAAGTAGAGCAGATTTATTATTAAAAGAAAACACCATCGAAGCCTTAGTAGAAAGTGGTTTAGAAGAAGTTTGGATTGGAGCAGAATCTGGTTCCCAAAAAATATTAGATGCAATGGATAAAGGCACAACTATTGCACAAATAGAAGAATCCACTAAATTATTACAAGCGAAACGTGTAAAAGTTGCCTTTTTTATTCAATATGGTTATTTAGGAGAAACCAAAGAAGATATCGATAAAACAATCGCCTTAATAAAAAGATTACAGCCAGATAATATTGGCGTATCTGTATCGTACCCATTACCAGAAACACCTTTTTATGAAAAAGTTAAACACGAACTAAAGGAAAAAACGAATTGGAAAGACAGTGATGATTTAGCATTACTTTTTAAAGGAACATTTAACCAAGAATATTACAGAAAATTACAACGATATACACATAAAGAGTTTCGAAAAACACAAGGATTATCTTACCTTAAAAAAGGAAAAATTATAGAAAACTTACGAGCTATAGGTTTGTTAGTATACTACATACCAAGTGCATTTATAGATAAAATCGCTTTGTCTAAAATGGAAAATAGCAATAATTCCAATTTGTTTTTGTAAAGTGAAAGCCGATTTTGACCATATAGCAAAAAATTACGATACCGATTTTACACATTCTGAAATTGGAAAGCGACAACGTAATGTAGTTTATAAATATTTAGAAGAATTACCAAACCAACAGCATATATTAGAATTAAATTGTGGAACAGGAGAAGATGCTATTTGGTTTGCTAAAAAAATAAATACTGTTTTAGCAACCGATATTTCTAAAGAAATGATACATGTAGCAAAAGAAAAAAGTAAAGAAATTAAAAATTTAAAATTTCAACAATTGGATGTAAATAATTTAAAATCCAATTCCGAAAATTTAGTACAAAAATCAAAGTTTGATTTAATTTTTTCTAATTTTGGAGGATTAAATTGTTTAAATAAACAAGAATTACAAGATTTTTTTAGAACAGCAAGTAAATTATTACATAAAAACGGAAAACTAATTTTGGTAATAATGCCCAAAAACACCTTGTGGGAAAATATCTATTTTATAGTAAAAGGACAATTTAAAAAAGCCTTTAGACGAAATGCCAAAACGGCACTAACAGTAAATGTAGCAGGAAACAAAGTACAAACATGGTATTTTAATCCGAAACAAATCAAATCATTAAGTAAAGTAAATTTTAAAGTTGTACAAACCAAACCAATAGGATTTTTTCTGCCACCATCCTATTTAGAATGCTATTTTAAAAACCATAAGCGATTTTTAACTATTTTAGGCACATTAGAAAAAACAATTGGAAGATTCGGGTTTTTATCCAGATATTCCGACCATTATATGATAGAATTACAAATTAAATAAGACATTGAGACCTTTGCAAAAGCATTGCGACCTTTGCTGTAAAATAAAATGATACTATTAACACACGGTTATTTTATTGCTGAAGACGAAAAGGAACAGCAAATTATGAAACCATATCCACCTTTAGGTTTGTTGTATGTATCAGCTTACTTAAAAGAGAATAATTTTGATAATACCATTTTTGATAGTACATTTTCTTCCAAAAATAAATTGCACGTATTTCTATTAGATAATCAACCAAAAATAGTAGCTCTTTATGTAAATATTATTACAAAATTAAATGTATTGGCAATTATAAAATTTATAAAATCACAAGAAACACTAAAGCATACCAAAATTATTCTTGGAGGTCCAGATTTAACCTATAATATAGATAATTACCTAAATAACAGTGCAGATTTTTTGGTAATTGGAGAAGGCGAACAAACAATGTTAGAGCTGGTTAAATGCCTATATAAAAATGAAAAACAAGGACAAAGAGAAAAGAAAAAAGAAGATAAATTAAAAGAAATAAACGGAATCGCTTTTCGTAAAAATGGAAAAATCATCCAAACAGCAGCACGACAAAAATTAAAGGATTTAAGCGAATTACCACTGCCAAATAGAGCAGGAATAGAGATGCAAAAATATTTAGATGTTTGGAAAAAACGTCATGGTAAAAATACCATTTCGGTAAGTACACAACGAGGTTGTCCATACACATGTAAATGGTGTAGTACGGCAGTTTACGGACAAAGTTATCGACGTCGACCAGCAAAAAAAGTAGTAGAAGAATTACAACTACTACGCAACGAATACCATCCAGATTCCATTTGGTTTGTAGACGATGTCTTTAGTGTAAGTCACAAATGGATTAAAGAATTTCATGCAGAGGTTGTAAAAAAAAATGTAATAATTCCATTTGAGTGCATAACAAGAGCAGAACGTTTAAACGAAGAAATATTACAACTTTTAAAAGAAGCAGGATGTTTTAGAATATGGATTGGAGCCGAAAGTGGTTCGCAACGAATTATAGATAAAATGGATCGAAGAGTAGATGTAAATGTTGTTAGAGAAACCATTCAAAAAGCAAATGAAATAGGTATAGAAACAGGTACATTTATAATGGTTGGTTATCCATCGGAAACCGAAGAAGATATTTACGAAACCATCCATCATTTAAAAGTAGCAAATCCCTCACAGTTTACGATTACAGTTGCTTATCCAATAAAAGGAACATCGCTATATACCGAAATGGAAAAAGATTTTAAAGAAGAATTAGATTGGCAAATTTCAACAGATCGTGAAATAGATTTTAAACGAAAATACAAACGAAAATATTACGATTTTGCAGTACGAAAAATTGTAAACGAAGTAAATTATCACAAAGAAATTTTAAAAGGAAAAGATAAAAAAATAACAAAAGTAATAAAGTTAAAAACAAAGTCTATTTTAGCAAGTGTATTAATGAAAATATCCAAATAAGTATGTTTAAAAAATATATATTCATATTGTTATTTCTATTTATACAATCGTGTAAAAACGATTCGTATTCCGATTTAATAGACGATAAAGTAGTACTGCATTTAAAGTTTAATGCATACAATACAGCAACTAATAATGATGCAAGAGTCGGATTAGAATGGGCACTATCGCAAATTGGAGCACAGAATATTAATATATCGTTTAATGGAATCTTACAAGACGAAAATAAATTTACCATTAACTATCTAAACCTAGGATTTAATGTAAATGCAAAAGAACAATTAGAAAAATTACATCAAAAAATAAAAAATTCACAAGCATATAAACAAAACAATAACATAGATTTAGGAAGGTATATTGCCTTAATTATTGGCGTATCGGAACATTATTATAAAATTACAAATGTGCCTAAAGAAATTACAAATATTCTAGAAAATTATAATTTAGAAACCAATAAAGGGTATATAGATAATTCACTCGTTTCAAACAAACATCGTATTCTAGAATATTCAAAACAAAACGGATTAAAGCAATTGTTTTTAACTACCGAAGTAGAGCCAATTACACAAGAAATTTTAGAATATGAAACTATTGAAATTATGGATAACGGACAATTGCGATATGGTATTTTTGATGTAGAAGGTATTCGTAAAAATAGTGCAACACCAAATATTTCAAATGCAGGAAAACCAGCAAAATGTATGTGGTGTCACGAAAGTAAAATATCCAGATTATTCTCTCCGCAAGGAAATAAAGACGGTTTTTTATCGTATTTACAATTAAAAGATACGTTGACAACGTATTACAATCAGCTAAATCAAAAACAATTGCAATTATCTAACGGTGTAAATTTTGGAGAAACACAAGAGCATACCAAAATGGAATTACTTTACATTTCCTTTATGGAACCTAGTGCTCAAGTACTAAGTAAAGAATGGAATTTATCTGTTGCCGAAGTACAAAACAGATTGCAAAGTTTAGATACACATACTTACGATGAGTTTCCTTTTTTAGGTAATTTATATCATCGAAATGAAGTCGTACAATTTGCTCCTTTTACGAGTTTAAGAGTTTCGTCAAGCATAAGAGAGCAGTCGCAATTAGAAGTAAACCATATAGATTAAATGTTAAACAACAAAAAAATAGTAGTTATTTTACCAGCATATAATGCAGAGAAAACAGTAGAAAAAACTTACACAGAAATTCCGTTTGATATTGTGGACGAAGTTATTTTAACCGATGATTTTTCTAGTGATAAAACGATAGAAGTAGCAAAAAAAATAGGAATAAAACACATTGTAGAACACGATATAAATAGAGGATATGGAGCAAATCAAAAGACGTGTTATAAAAAAGCGTTGGCATTAAAAGCAGATATTATTGTAATGTTACATCCAGACTATCAATACAATCCTAAATTAATACCAGCGATGTGCTCACTCATAGCCAATGGTGTTTATGATGTGGTTTTAGGTTCACGAATTTTAAATGGAAATGCAGTAAAAAACGGAATGCCTTTGTATAAATATATTTTTAATAGAATACTTACCTTTATTCAAAATGTATTAATGAATCAAAAATTTTCAGAATTTCATACAGGTTATCGTAGTTTTAATGCAGACGTTCTAAAAAAAATTTCATTTCAAAAAAATTCAGACGATTTTATTTTTGACAACCAGATTATAGCACAATTGTGTTATGTTAATGCATCATTTGGCGAAATTTCTTGTCCAGCAAAATATGAAAAAGATTCCTCATCAATTAATTTTAAGAGAAGTTTGGTTTATGGTTTGGGATGTATGCGAGTTTCTATAAGTTATTTTTTACAGAAAATAGGAATCTATAAATTTTCATTATTTAAATAAATTGAAAGTAATCTTAAAAAAATATTATTCATTATTACCATTAATGTTACTTTGTATAATTTACATATACAAAACGCATTTTTTAAGCATTCATGATTTTGCAAACTATTATTTTGGAGCTTATTTTTTAAAAGAAGGCTTATTTACTACGGACATTTATTTTCCGTATTACTTTAACAAAAATATAGCAGATTTAGGTTATCAAAATATATTTGTAAGCTACGCGCCAAACACACCATTTTTAGCCATACTATTTTATCCGTTAACTTTTTTAAAACTAACAACAGCCAAACTTATCTTTAATATTTTAAGTTCAGGATTGTTTTTGTTTTCCGTTACTCGATTGCTAAATTATTTTAAAATTAAAAAAGAATATATAATCTTACTACCAATTCTGTTTTTTATACCATTAAAAAATAATTTACTTTTTGGACAAGTGTATTTTCTCTTGTTTTTTTTTCTTTCGGAAGGCTTTTTAGCCTATCAAAAAAAACAATTTAAAACCATGGCAATTTTTTGGACATTAGCCATTTTTCTAAAAGTATTTCCAATACTATTAACCTTATTTTTACTCTTTAAAAAAGAGTTTAAAGCATTGCGTTATTTGATTTTTTTTAGCGCGATTTTATTACTTATTTCGATTACAATAAACGGACTTGAAGTGTGGCAATTCTATTTCATAAAAGTATTACCAAGAGCAAGTAGTGGAGAAATTGCAGGAGAATTTGTAGACAATTACCAATCTATATTTATGTTTTTAAAACGATTGTTAGTTTACGATGCAGTTTATAATTCGGATGCAATATGGCATCAACCACAACTATTTAAAGCAGTACTTATTTTTATCAAAGTATTTTTAATAGGAATAGGATATTATGTTACCACAAAAAGCAAAAATAATATATTTACCGTTTCACTTTGGTTATTAATAAGTGTTTTACTTTCGCCTTATGGCAGTACCTATACATTTATTTTATTACTGTTTTTATATGTGTATCTTGTTAAATTAGTTGGTGTAAAAAGAAGAAATATATTGCTGATACTCTTATTTATAATTGGAAACAATGTAAAAATATCGAATACAGGTTTTCCATTAAATTATATGCGATTACTAGTATTAATTGGTTTTATAATATTGTTATTATGGCGATTTAAAGCGTATATTAAGTTTACTGAGATTCTAATAATTGCCTTTATCGTAGGCGTTTTAAATTATTTTACACTTCAAAATAAATCAAAATCCACAAAATTAATAGCGCAGAAAACACCAATATTAATGTATAAATATCAGGTAATAAATAATAAACTAAATTATTTTTATTGGAATGAAAAAGGGCAAAATAGAAAGGAAACGAATGTTGTCATAAAAAAAATAAATACTAAAGATGTAACGATTAAAAACAACCAAGTATATTATAAAAATAAGCAGATAACAAATACCAAGTCCAATAAAAAACAAGTATATTTATTAAATGAGAAACAAGTAATTTATTTATCAGATGCAAAGCGAGGAATAGGTTTTTATGAATTAAGACAAATTAGAATTAATGAGTAAAATTTATAAAATAATAATAGCTGTTTCAAGAAGTTTTTCGGTGCCACTGTTTGGTTTTTTAATTTCATTACTAGGAATTAAGTTTTATGGTAAAGAATATTGGGGAGATTTTATCTATACTTTTACTTGGATTTTATTATTCGCTTTTCTAGCAAATTTTGGAAATAAAGATTATCTCTTAAGAAAGTACAGTAATAATCCGTCAGAAATAGCCGTTTTTTTTACAAATAATTTTTTAAGCAGAATGCTAATTTTGTTAGTATCTTTTGTGTTATTTATTATTTTTCCAACTAAAATAGCTATTGCATCCACGATACTTATCTTTTTAATTTTTATATATCAAAGTTTGGATAGTTTGGTTATTTACCATCAATTATTTTTAAGACAATTAATTGCAGAAGTTATAGGATTTGCACTAATTATTACATTTTTTTTGAGTAAAAAGCCATACCATTTAGAGACCATTATTTATGTGTATTGTATTTCTTATGGATTAAAAATTAGTATATTTTTAGGAAATTTAAAGACCTACTTCTCCTTTAAAAAAGGAATGATTTCTATACAAGAATTAAAAAAGTCTTTTGCTTTTTTTTTAATAGTATTTTCGGGATTTATTGCTTCAAAAATAGATTTATATGTAGTAAATCTAACCATGTCTAAAGAACATATTTCAGAATATCAAATTGGAATTACAGCATTTTTATTATTACAATCTTTAGCTTATTTAATAATTTTACCATTTAATAAACACTTATACCGATTAAACAAAGATGTCATACAAAAAATAAAAAAACAATTGGCTTATATTTCTGTTCCAGTAGTAGTAACAGGCACAATAAGTATATGGTTTATACTAGAAAAAATAGCAAAATTAGATTTATCCTTAGTATTTTATATGTTTGGAGCATTATCTTCATTACCAACGTATTTCTATATTATGAATGTAATGCTTTTTTATAAACAAAAAAAAGAGCGTATAATAATAAAAATAAGTTTTATTGCAGCAATTTGTAATCTAATTTTAAGCTTTATTTTAATACACAATTATGGGATAATTGGAGGTGTTATTAGTGTGTTTGTAACACAGTTAGTAGTATTAGTATTTTATAAATTGTACAAAGAATGAAGCGTTTTATAAAAAAATATAAGAATAAGATTTTCTATTCACAGTTTCTTAAACCAAACAATTTATGTTTTGATATTGGAGCTAATATTGGTAGAAAAAGCAGATTTTTTTTATCCTTAAATACTAAAGTCATTGCTTTTGAACCACAAACGGCATGTCATAAATATTTAACCAAAATTAAAAATAAAAACTTTCAATTTCATTCTTTTGGTGTTGGAGCAAAAGACGAAATTAAAGAATTAAAAATAGCAAATCATATAGAAGTCGCTACTTTTTCTGATAAAATGATTGATTTTTATACTACAGAAAATTTAAAATGGAATAAAACTGAAAAAGTTACAGTAAAAAAAATAGACACTTTAATAGAAGAATTTGGCTTACCAGATTTTTGTAAAATTGATACCGAAGGTTTTGAATTTGAAATACTTTCTAATTTATCTTATACCATTCCAGTAATCGAATTTGAATTTGCAGAAGCATTTATAGAAGAAACAGTAGCATTAATTTTAATATTAGAAAAAGAAAACACACTTTTTAATTATAATCTAAACGAAAAACCAAAATTTGAATTAAAAAAATGGGTAACTGCAAAAGAAATGACACATATTTTAAAAAAAATCCCTAAAAATAGATTGCATGGTAATATATTTGTAAAGAATGAAAAATAAATTAATCCTATTTAATCCAAAAAGTGCAAATGGAAAGCACCGAATACCAAACTCTATTTTACAAGTAGGTGCATCCATACATGGAAAATACGAATATGTTTTCGTAGATGGGAATTTAGAAAAAAAACCACTAGAAAAAATATTAGAATACATAAAAACAGGAGAATTTCGTTACTTTTGTTCTACCGTAATGCCAGGACCTCAGTTACGACAAGCAATACCATTTACAAAAAAAGTAAAAGAACAACATCCAAATATCATTACAATTTGGGGAGGATATTTCGCATCCAATCAATATAAAGTCTGTATGGATTCTGGTATAGTAGATTATATTATTAACGGACCAGGAGATGTGGCGTTTCCAAGTTTGATTAATGTATTGGAAAATTCAAAATTCAAAATTGAAGATTCAAAATTAAAAGACATAAAAAACTTAATTTATAAAAACGAAAAAGAAGAAATTGTTAAAACAACTAAAGAAAATCTGTTAGACCAAGATGATTTACCAAGTTTGCCTTATGCTTATTTAGATACATTTTATCGTGTAAAAAAATATTTAGCAAAAACTTTTATGGGAAAAATAACCTTGTCATATCATTCGAGTATGGGCTGTCCGTTTAGTTGTTCGTTTTGTGGTATTGTACCTATTTTTAATGCAAGATGGAAAGGCATGTCGGCACAAAAAATGTACAAAGACGTAAAATACTTTAAAGAAAAATACAACATTGATGCGATAGAATTTCACGACAATAATTTTTTTACATCCAAAAAAAGAGTATTAGAATTTTCCAAATTAATAATAAATGATAATATAAAATATTGGGGAGAAGGACGAATAGATACCATAAATAAATACACAGACGATGAATTAAAATTAATGAAAAAAGCAGGATGTGAAATGATATTTTTAGGAGCAGAAACAGGAAATGATGAGGTATTAAAGCAAATGAATAAAGGCGGAACGCAAACAGGACAAATGATAAAAGATTTTGCGTTGCGAATGAAAAATGTAGGAATAATCCCAGAAATGTCCTTTGTGTTAGGAATGCCAGCAAAAACAGAAAAACAAGTCTATAAACAAATACTTTGGGATATTAATTTTATAAAAGAAATAAAAAAAATAAATCCAAATGCAGAGATTATCATTTACTTATATAGTCCAACACCTACAAAAGGTTCCGATTTGTACAAGCAAATTTTAGAAGCAGGATTTTCATTTCCAGAAACATTAGAAGCTTGGATTTCGCCAAGTTGGGAAAATTTCGATTTGCGAAAAAATCCACTAACACCGTGGTTAAAGCCATATATGATTGATGCCATAAAAAACTTTGAAACGGTTTTAAATGGAAAATATCCAACAGTATCCGATTTTAGAATAAAAGGATACAAGAAAAAAGTACTAGAAATTGTCTCTAATTGGCGTTATAAAACAGGATTTTATAAATATCCTTATGAAATAAAAGTATTGCATAAAATTTGGAAGTATAGACAGCCAGAAATAGAAGGCTTTTATTCCGAATAAATTTTTAAATAAAAAAAATCTACTCATATTTTAAAGAGTAAGATATTTTAAAACAAGGTAAATTTGATCGAAGCCGATAATATATCGCTAAAAATAAAGAGATAAAATTGAAAAAAATCATAAAAAAAATAATACATCCTTTTTATAAAAGATACCATTTTTGGTATCATAAGAAACCTAGAAAATATAGATATGGTAGTGTATATACGATAGTGCAACCAACTGTTTTTTCGCCAATACACACCGTAAGTACAAAAGTTTTTTTAGACTACATATCTTCTTTAAATTTAAAAGATAAAAAAGTGTTAGAATTGGGTTGCGGAAGTGGTATTATTTCTATTTTTTGCGCATCGAAAGACGCAAAAGTCACAGCAAGTGATATTCATGAAATAGCAGTTAGTTCAATTCAAAATGTAGGATTAAAACAAGGTTTTAGAATAAATACCTTAATATCAAATTTATTTGAAAATATAGAAGATCAAAGTTTTAATTACGTATTAATAAATCCACCATATTATCCAAAAGAACCAAAAAATTTAGAAGAACGAGCATGGTACTGCGGAAAAGATTTTGATTATTTTAAAAATTTATTTTCTCAATTAGAAAAACGTATGGACACAAATACACTAATGATTTTATCGGATACATCTGATATAAAAACAATAAAAAAAATTTCTAATACATATAATTTGGAATTAAAACTACTTTGTTCAGAAAAAATAGCATTTGAGATAAATTATATTTATAAAGTAGTTAAGAATTAGTACTGAATTCCTAATACCAACTCAACATCAAATACGCTATAAATTATTTGTCTTTTCACGGTTTTACTGCACTTTAAATTTAAACCATAGCTATGCTTGAAGTTTTAAGATTGTAAAACATAAAAATATTTCAAATCTATTTAGCGCATTTTGAAATTTAATTGATATAATATGCTTCTTAAAAATGTTAAAAAAATGAAAAATCGCAAAGAAATCATTTGTGTTTTTATTATTTTTTGTAAATTGTGACTTTAAATTTATAAACCAAAAAACTCCTCCCTATTTTTTGACAATAAATTAATTGTTCATTTAGAGTTTTAATTAATTAATGTTCTTATGAAAGAAATAAAAAACACATTAAAAGTATCATTAGCTCTTGTAATTTTAGTTGCCATATTTTCCTTTTCAAAATTAAATTTTTTAGTAGATTCTATTAAAATTGTGAAAAAAAATAACAATACCTACATGTATTTAACACAAAGTATAAATTTTAGTTTGAACAAAGTTTATATTAATGAGAATTGTAAACCACAACTGCACTTAATAGTACACCATTTAAAAAAACATCCCAAATTAAAAATAGAGGTAGGCGTTCATAACGATTTAAGAACAAAAGAAGATTTGTCGCAAACAAGAGCAGATATTTTAAAAGGTTTTTTTGAAAAATATGGAGCAAATTCAGAAAATATAACCGCAGTAGGTTACAATAAATCCATACTGTTACATGATTGCAGAGGCAAGAATAATAAATGTACCGAGAAAGAACAACAAGCAAATAGAAGAGTAGAAATAAAAATTCTTAATCCAGATATTTTAGAAGATTATGTCGTTGTAAATAATAGCTCTGGCGCAATAATAGTAACTAATAATGATGAAAGCTCTTTTAATGAAGAAGAAGTCGTTATGAAAAAAGAAACGATAAAAAAAGAAACTAAATCTCCAGAAAATAAAAGTATTGAAGGTAAGAACGAAGAAGAAGTAATTATGGAAACGGAATCTATAAAAAAAGAAGTTAAACCTTCTGAAAGTAAAGATATTGAAGACAAAAAGGAAGAGGAGTAGTCATACCAACTCAATTTCAATTTTTGCCGCATTATAAATCTTACATACAATACAGTAGAATTTAAGTTGTCTTTTTAGTATAAGAGACAAAACTAAAATCGTAATTGTGTTTTTCATCTGCCTTATAAAACTCTCTTTTGATTTCATTCCAAATGGTAACATCAATTTTAGGGAAAAAGACATCAGCTTCAAACGTATGATGCACATAGGTAATTTCTAATTTAGTTGCAATTTTAAGCGCTTGATTGTAAATTTGTGCACCACCAATTATAAAAGGACTTTCATCTTTTTTAGAAAGTAAAATAGCACCCTCCAACGAATTAGCGATTAAACAACCTTCGTGTTTGTAATTTTTATCTCTAGTAATAATAATTGTAGTTCTATTGGGAAGCGGTTTTCCAATAGATTCGAATGTTTTTCTACCCATAATAATATGATGGCCAGAAGTTAATTTTTTAAATCGTTTTAAGTCCGCAGGTAAATGCCAAATCAAATCATTATCTTTTCCTAGCTCATTATTAGAGCCTAAAGCAGCAATAAGAATTATTTCACGTTTCTTTTTAAAAGCGGTAAAAAGACCTTTCATTTTAGTTACAGTAGGTGCTGGTAAAACACCACTTTTTTGTAATTTTTTTTCCAATAATAGTACTTTTTTATTGTGTTTTTGAATTAATTTTTCGGTTGCTTTACGTTCCCAATCTTGATCAAAGAATTTAGAAGTAATAAACACTTTTACAAAATGGAGTAATAATAATAAAAACCAAACAGTAATTGCTATATAAAAATTAACAGCATTGTGGTCAATATCAAAGCCATTTATTAAGGTCAAACTATATATAATTGAAGCTCCAAGAATAAATAATACGATATGAATATAAAAGCCTTTTTTTTGAACAGTTCGTTTCCTAGCTTTCTCGTAAATTTCGTGTTGGTTAGTTGCCATATTTGTTATTTTTAAACGGAAACTTTTCCTCTAATTAGAGGATGAGGATTGTAATTTACCAATTCAAAATCATCAAAAGTAAAATCGAAAATATTTTTGACTTTAGGATTTAATTTTATTTGAGGTAAATTTCTAGTTTCTCGAGAAAGTTGTAAAGTAATTTGTTCGCTATGATCCTTATAGATATGGGCATCGCCAAAAGTATGGATAAAATCGCCGTATTCTAAATCGCAAACCTGTGCAATCATCATTACCAATAATGCATAAGAGGCTATATTAAAAGGAACTCCTAAAAATATATCTGCACTACGTTGGTATAATTGACAAGAAAGTTTACCCTCTGCTACATAAAACTGAAAAAAAGCATGACATGGAGGTAAAGCAGCTTTGTTATTAGCAACGTTTTCGGTAAACGAAACAGAGGTATCTGGCATCACACTAGGATTCCATGCAGAAACCATCATTCTACGAGAATTTGGATTGTTTTTTATAGTATTGACAACCTCCGTAATCTGATCGATACCTTCACTATTCCAATTACGCCATTGATGTCCATAAACAGGACCTAAATCGCCATTTTCATCTGCCCAAGCATTCCATATTTTTACACCGTTTTCTTTTAGGTAAGCAATATTAGTATCGCCTTTTAAAAACCATAATAACTCGTGAATAATAGATTTTAAATGTAGTTTTTTAGTAGTAAGCATCGGAAAACCGTCTGCTAAATCAAATCGCATTTGGTATCCAAAAACACTTTTTGTACCAGTTCCAGTTCGATCTCCTTTTTCTATACCGTTTTTTTGAACGTGTTTTATTAAATCTAAATATTGTTTCATTATTGTGGATTTTTTTTGTTCGTAGATTTGTTTTATTTGAAAGATTTAATTTCCACAATTTATTTAATGATTGACTTCTCCTATTTTATCAGGATTGTGTTCGTGTTTAAATAAAATGGCAAATAAAATAGCAACTACAAGTGCATAAACAGCAAAAGTCAACCATATTCCGTGCCAATCTTTACCAGCCTCTGTTGTAAAGTATGCATCAATTAATACACCACTAGCAAGGCTTCCAAAAATAGCACCAAAACCATTGGTCATCATCATAAATAATCCTTGTGCAGAAGATCTAATTTTCGAATCGGTTTCGGTTTCAACAAATAAAGAACCCGAAATATTAAAGAAATCAAACGCCATACCGTAAACAATTCCAGACATAATAATCATCCACATACCAGTACCAGGATCTCCATAAGCAAATAAGACAAAACGTAAAACCCAAGCAATCATACTTATTAGCATTACCTTTTTAATACCAAATCGTTTTAAAAAATAAGGAATTGCAAGAATAAAAAGAGTTTCAGACATTTGTGAAATAGACATAATTAAGGTAGAATATTTAACCACAATAGAATCTTTAAACTCTGCAATATGTTTAAAATCATCCAAAAAAGTATCTCCGTACATATTAGTTAGTTGGAGCGCAGCACCAAGAAGCATACTAAACAAGAAAAACAAAGCCATTTTATAGCTTTTAAATAATTTAAAAGCGTCTAAACCTAAGGTTTCTATAAAAGATTTATTCTCTTTTACGGTATTTTGCGGCGGACATTTTGGTAAGAAAAAAGAATAAACTCCTAAAAAAATAGCAACAGCACCAGCAATTAAAAATTGATTTGAAGAAGCTTTATTTCCAGATAAATTAGTAATCCACATTGCGACAATAAAACCAACAGTTCCCCAAACACGAATTGGTGGAAAACTCTTAACAATGTCAAAGTTGTTATTTTTAAGCGCATTGTATGAAATTGAATTAGACAATGCAATAGTTGGCATATAAAAAATCATTGCTAAGAAAATAATCCAAAAGAAATCGGTTGGATTGGTAATTGAGGGTACCATTAATAAAGTTAAACCACCTAGTATGTGTAGTATACCGTATAATTTTTCAGCATTCATCCATCTATCTGCAATTATTCCAGTTAAAGTAGGCATAAATAGAGAAGCAAAACCCATAGTAGAGAAAATAGCACCAAATTGGGCGCCAGACCATTGTTTTGTTTGAAACCAATATACTCCAACAGTTATTAACCAAGCTCCCCAAACAAAGAATTGTAAGAAACTCATGGCGGTCAGTTTAAATTTAATACCCATATAATCTAGTTTAATTTTTTATTATCTGTTATCTATTTCATCTCTAATTTTTGCCGCTAGCTCATAGTCTTCATTAGAAACTGCTTTTTCTAACATTTCGTTTAGTTGTTTTGTGCTTTTATCCGAAAAGTAATTTTTATCTTCTTTTTTATCGTCATCAGCTTCGTTAACTACAAAATCTTCTACTTCTACAATTTCAGAAATACGTTCGTCAATTTCATCTTTAGTTTTTAAATAAATACCAGCTTTATCTAAAATATTTTCATACGTAAATATTGGCGCATTAAAACGAGTTGCTAATGCGATAGCATCCGAGGTTCTAGCATCGATAATTTCTTCTACTTTATCTCTTTCACAAATTAAACTAGAATAAAAAATACCATCTACTAATTTGTGAATAATAATTTGTTTAATTGTCACTTTAAATCGATCGGCAAAACTTTTAAATAAGTCATGTGTTAACGGTCTTGGCGGTTTTATTTCTTTTTCTAAAGCAATAGCTATAGCTTGAGCTTCAAAAGCTCCAATGATAATAGGTAAGGTTCTCGTACCTTCAATTTCTTTTAAGACTAATGCATAAGCTCCACTCTGTGACTGGCTATAAGAAATTCCTTTTATGTCTAATTGTACTAAACTCAATTGGATTTACTATTTTTTGGTTTGTTAATATTAAAAAAGGCTATCTAATTTTAAAAAAAACTTCTAAAATTAGATAGCCTTTCAAAGGCACAATTTATAAAAAATTATTCATTTTGAGCTTTAAAGGCTTTTAAGTTTTCCACCAACTTAGGAACAACTTCAAAAGCGTCGCCAACAATACCATAATCAGCCGCTTTAAAGAAGGGAGCTTCAGGGTCTGTGTTAATAACTACTTTTACTTTTGAGGCATTTATACCTGCAAGATGTTGTATTGCTCCAGAAATTCCGATAGCAATATATAGATTTGAAGCAACTTGTTTACCAGTTTGTCCAACGTGTTCTTCGTGAGGTCTCCAACCTAAATCTGCAACAGGTTTAGAACAAGCAGTTGCCGCTCCAAGAACTTCGGCTAATTCTTCGACCATTCCCCAATTTTCTCCGTTTTTTAGCCCTCTACCAGCAGAAACTACAATATCTGCATCTGCAATCGTTACTTTTCCTATTGTTTTATCTATTGAAGTAGATTTAATTCCAAATAAATCATCCGAAATTGTAGGAGAAAATTCTTCAAGAGAACCACTTACTTCATTTTCTTTTACACCGAAGGAATTTTTTGCTAATCCAACAACTTTATTTTCACTTGTAATTATGGTATTTTGAAATGCTTTATTTGAAAATGCTTTTCGTTTTACTGTAAAAGGGCTTGTAGAACTTGGCGCAGCAATTACGTTAGATGCTAATCCTGCTTGTGTGTTTACGGCAACGATTGGTGCTAAGTACAATCCGTTAGCACTCGAATCTATAATAATAAGATTTGCATTTTCTTTTTCGGCAGCTTGTTTAATGACATTAGCATATACTTTTGCATTAAAAACAGTTAATTTATCGTTGTTTACATGTAATACTTTTTCGGCACCATATTGATGTAATTCGCTTGTATTGCTTGCATTTATAGTAAGAACTACAAGGTTTGTTGCCATTTGTTCTGCAACTTTTTTTCCGTATGAAGTTACTTCAAAAGCAACTTTTTTAAATTTTCCTTCCGTTGATTCGGCAAAAACTAATACTGACATTTATTTTAGATTTTTAGACTATTAGATTTTTAGACATTAAATGAATTAATCTAAATAGTATTATTTTTATATTTTATTCATATTGTTTAAAGAGAAATTAATCTTGTTTCTTTCCTCTTTATATTTTTTTTAAATCACTTTTGCTTCATTATGTAATAATGCTACCAATTCTGCTACATTATCTGCATCAATCATTTTACAAGCAGATTTTTCTGCGGGTTTTTCAAAATTTGCAGCATTTGTTTTGGCAGTAAAATTTACTGCTTCTATAACTTGTAAAGGTTTTTTACGAGCCATCATAATACCTCTCATGTTTGGAATTCGTAAATCTTTTTCGTCTACAAGTCCTTTTTGACCAGCAATAACAAGTGGTAGATTGGTAGTTAATACCTCTTTTCCTCCATCAATTTCTCTCGAAACAGATGCAGTACTACCGTCAATATCTAATCCAATACAAGCATTAACAAAATTATAATCTAAGATACTAGCTATCATTCCAGGCACCATCTGTCCGTTATAATCAATAGATTCTTTACCAGCTAATACCAAATCGTAATTTCCATTTTTAATAGCTTCTGCCAATTGTTTTGCAACAGAATAACTATCTATAGCTTGTGTATTTATGCGTATTGCATCATCGGCACCAATTGCTAAACATTTTCGTAAAGTTGGTTCAGTAATTGCTTCGCCAACATTGGCAACTGTTACACTCGCTCCTTGTTTTTCTTTAAACCACATAGCACGAGTTAAACTATATTCATCGTGTGGGTTTATTACATATTGTACACCGTTTGTATCAAATTGAGTATTACCTTCGGTAAAGTTTATTTTTGAAGTTGTATCTGGTACGTGGCTTATGCATACTAGTATTTTCATAATTTGAAATTTATTAATAATTAAGATGCCACGAATTTACTGCTTTTTTTTGAAATATACTATGCGTGCATAATAAATGTTATTATAAATAAAATTACAGATTAAAAGCCTTTAGATTTGTTCTTGTAAAAAAGGCAGTTATTTTATTTCCTTAAGAATTATTGATGCGTCGTTCTTCATATAATAATCATTAGAAACAATTTTTTGCAATGTATTTATTGTATTTTCTTTATCATTAAGTTTTAAATATACCATAGCTTTATACCAATATCCTTTATGACTATCAATTGTATTTGTATTGATAAGTTTTGAAAAAGTACGTAATGCATCGTTGTAATTGCCTGTTTCTATTTGTGAAATACCAAGATATAATAAAATATTAGGTTCTATGTTTTGTGAAGAAGATAGTATGGTTTTACATAAAATAATACTGGCATTGTAGTCTTTAGAGAGAAATAATTTTTCTAATTTATTTTTCTGACTTTCAAGTATATTTCCTTTTACAGACAGCGATGGAATTTCGTCCCAAGAATTATGTTGCTCATAGATATTCGATAAATTTGAGGTTTGAAAAAGTATAGAGTAAAAAATAAAAAATATCGAAGCAGCTACACTACTAAAGAGTGCAATACGTTGCCATTTGATTTTTTTTGTAGAATTATTATCGGTGTAATTAGATTTAAAATCTTTGAGTTTTTGAGAGAATGCTACTGTATCGCTTTTTTGAAATAACCGTGTGACTTGTTTTAATTTTTTAGCATCGCCTTTAAAAGCAACCCAATCTGTATCGTTTTTAAAAGTATCAATTTGATTGTATATTTCAATAAATTCTTGTAAATCAACAGAATCGTTGATTTCTTCTTGAAATAATTCTCTCTCGTTATGATGCATATCATCATTAAGATATTTTTCTAACTTTTCTATTAATAAATCATTTAGTTTCATTTCTTTAATCTAGTATATCTCTTGTCTTGTTTTATTAGTTGTATTAATCTTTTTTTACATTTAAAGACTCTTTGCCTAGCAACGATTTTAGAAGCATACGCATACTTTTGTACGATTTCATCATACGTTTTCTTATCGAATAGCATTTTTAAAATTTCTTTACATTGTTTCGATATTAATTTAAATTTTTCGTGGTACAATTCCCATTGCTCATTTTCTAAATAAAAAGTAGCCATATCTAACTCTTCAGAAACAAGAGGTATACTATCTATATTTGTTACCCTCTTTTTTTTATTTTCTCGCCTCCAAAGATTTCTACATACGGTAAATAAATAGTTGTCAAATTTTTGAATGGTTATTTTTTCTTCTTTTAATTTTACATAAATTAATAGTAAGGCATTATGAAAAATATCTTCTGCATCTTTTTTAAAACCGCCTCTACTTACAACGTAGTATTCAACGTAGCTGTAAGAATTATCGTAAATATTTTGTAGAATTTTAGGGTTCCCTTCTAAAAATCCTTTAATAAAACTTTTATCATTTTGCATAAAAGCAATTTAGTTTGTTAAAGAAAAACCAAATATACTAAATTTTTTGGGTAACAAAAGTTGCAATGAAGCTCTTATTTGTAAAATCGATTTAAAAGGGGGAATCCGAAAATCCTGTAATAGAGTAGGAAAAAATTAAATTTTATTATTATGAAGAAAATTTTATTATTTTTATTAATAGGAATATATTCAAGTATTTCTATGTTTTCTTATGAAAACACAAATGAAGGAGAGAGTTTAGCAGCACCTCCTTTATGGGTTGAGAGTGTTACTGTTACAGTAGTTTGTAATCCTGATGGTGGATATACTTATACGTACGATATAAAAATGTGTCAAATTCCCTATGATTCATTAGATAGTTTTCATGTTTATACTAGACCAGGTTCAGGAAATTCATGGACTTATGGAGGGACAGCGACACAGGTAGGAAATGACAATTTACATTTTACATTAACGGTCGATTCATCCTCTGCTTTAGATCCGGGAACTTGGGTTATACATCCAATGGAATATTATTATGATCCGTCGGTAATACAACAAGGAACTGGAAAGGATAGATGTGGATATTATGTAAATTTTACAATTCCACCAGCACCAGATTGTGATAAATTATGTGATTTACCAGCACCGAATGTACATGTATATGAGTATGCAGAAGGAACACTATTGTATTGGAGTCCTGTACCAGGAGCAACAGGTTATGTTGTAAGTCCTTCAATAACTTGGAACAGATCATGTAATTGTAGATATCCAATATCTATTCCACCAATAGAAACTAGGTTTAATTATGTATGGCTTCCATCGGGATTAAGTTGTTATTCGGTACGAGTTACTGCTGTTTGTGCAAATGGTTCTTTCTCTCCATATTCAGAGGATATTTGTATTGGAGGAGGAATAAAGGGACATCCAAAAGTTGTTGATTCTGCTTCAAAACAATTTAAAGAAGTTTCCGTAACACCAAATCCAACTAAAGGAGAAATGACTTTTAATATCGATACAAATATAGATACAGAAGTAACTATATTGGTACATGATACATACGGAACTTTAATTAAGACTTTTGTAAAACGGGTAAATTCAGATAAGACAAATTCATTCTCTTGGGATGGTTCAAGACTTAGAAAAGGAATTTATTTTGTTAACTTTACTACAAAAGAAGAAACAATTTACAAACAAGTGATTGTAAAATAGAAATAAGTTCTAGAAATCCAATATAGGTTAACCCGAAATATTCATAGGTTTTCGTTATGAAAAGTCAAAAACACCAATAGTACTAAACGAAGTGAAATCACAAATACAAAATTATATTTTATGGGTGTTCGTGATTACCTCGTAGTTAGCTTTGTAATAGTAAATTTGTAAATATTTCGGGTTAATAGAGATAAATATTAATTGGTAGTAAATTTAGTTTTGCTACCAATTTTAATTTTTTAAAAAATAAAAAATAAAAATTTGGGGTAACAAAAGTTACAAGGATACTCTTATCTATAGAATCGATTCAAAAAGGGGGAATCCGAAAATCCTGTAAATAGAGTAGGAAAAACTTAATTTTTTTATTATGAAAAAATATTTATTACTTTTTATGGTAATTTTATTTACCAATTTCTATGGCAATGCTTTAAATAATAATGAAGCAATTCCAGGTATTAGATTTAGTAGTATAACAGTTTCTGTTATATGTAATGATTCTGGAGGTTATACCTATACTTTTGATATGAGGTTATGTGAAATTTATACGCCTAATACTAATATTGGGGTTTTTTTAGCACCAAATCAAACTAGTAATTGGATTAGCGGCGGAATAGCTACACAAGTTGGAAATGATGATTTTCATTATATTTCAACTATTGATACATCTTCAGCTTTAGCAACGGGAACTTGGGTAATGCAAGGTTATTATAATCCTGCAGATGGACCTTCTCCGTGGGAAGCAGATGGAACAAGTGAGTATTGTTCTTCTTGGAGGTCTTTTGAAATACCTCTAGCACCAGATTGTGGATGCACACCAGAAGATATAACAATTACAGCAAATGGTACAGATATAACAGAAACACTTACCTATACAATACCATGTGGAGAGAATTGTGTTACAATACATGCATCAAACATTACAGATGCACAATACAATACTTCGGATCCTGTACTTACAAATTTACAAGGGTTATTTTGTGTGCCACAAAATAGTACTTTACAATCTTTTACTGCCGTAATAAAAGGAACAGATTCATGTGGCGATGATTATTATCAAACTGTACTTGTAAAGATAGAACAAGACTGTTGTCCAGAAAAACCATACATAGAGCCATATTGGGATTTTTGTGATTCAAACAATGTATGCGAGTTAGATAATTGGCCAGTACACGTATTAGGAACAGATGGTACACCATTATTATTGATTGATGGGTATACATTCTTATGGAGTGACGGTAGTACTTCAAATGCACTTTATGGTGTTGTAGCGTCACAAAATATATGGGTAGAAGTAACTTATCCAAACGGATGTGTCTATAAAATATATTATCAAGAAGATTGTTGTAATGATGTAATTACAGTAGAGTTTGATGAATGTCCATCAGCACAAATGTTACCACAACTAGAAAGACAGCTAAGAAGTTACAACGAAAGAACTTCGGTTGTAAGTCGAGAAGATTTGGTTAGTGCAATTGATTCTTATAGAGTATCAGAAGGTGCTACTAGAGAAGCGTCAAGAGTGCCAGGAGCTATTGTAAAAGCAAAAGAATGTGATCCTTGTGTAGGAGGTATTGTTAATATTAGAGTGCTTGTAAATGGATCCGTAATTACTAATTTTGACTCTATAACAATTACAGATAATAGTACAGGAACCACTACAAATGTAAATACTAGTAATTGGATTGGGGTTTATGTTGATACTTCATATACAATTACTGTAGTCTCTACAGACAGTTTTGGACATACATGTACATATACTTACACTTTTATATATGATTGTACGCCAGATTGCGATGTAACAGCACCAATAAATTTACATATTGGAGGTATTATTGGGACTACTTTATTTTGGGATCCAGTGCCAGGAGCAGTTGGTTACATAGTGAGTTCTCCATCTACAGCAAAATGGTGTCATTGTAAAAATCAAGTTTCAATAGTGCCAATAGAAACAAATCAAGCACTTTTAGCTTTGCCACAATCGTTAGTTAATAAGTGTTTTGCATGGCAAGTAACTGCAATTTGTGCAGATGGAACACTATCGCCTACATCAACTTCACTTTGTTATTCAGGAGGAGGTATTGATGTAGTAGTTAAAGAAGCGTTGAAAAAAGTATCTATTACACCAAATCCAACTAAAGGAGAAATGACTTTTAATATCGATACAAATATCGATACAGAAGTAACTATATTGGTACATGATACATACGGAACTTTAATTAAGACTTTTGTAAAACGGGTAAATTCAGATAAGACAAATTCATTCTCTTGGGATGGTTCAAGACTTAGAAAAGGAATTTATTTTGTTAACTTTACTACAAAAGAAGAAACAATTCACAAACAAGTGATTGTAAAATAATTATTAAATTAAAAAAAAACTCGGCATGTAGTGTGTCGAGTTTTAATAAAAATCCTAAACTTAATTAATTAAACAAACAAATTATGAAAAGAATATATATAGTATTTACCAGTATACTTTTATTATTAAGTTGTGATAATGAAGAATTAATTCAAGAAGATGTCATTAACAATTTAGATTTCAATACAGAAAAAACAAGAAGAACTTCTAATGATTTGTATGCTTCAAACCAAATGGTAATTCAGTATGATGCATCGCTTACCGAAGCAGAAAAACAAGCCATGCGAAATCAGTATAATGTGGTTTCTTTTAAAAAGTGCGAATGTGCAGATCCGACCTTAGAGTTGTGGATTTTTGCAAAAAACACAGGCAAAGGAGGAAATCCAACCATAGAAGAAAAAGTATTAGGAGTAAAAGAAGATACAGATATAGAAGGAGTAGACTTTAATAGATATATAAGTCAAACAGGACAAGGGTTGCTAACTTCTTTTGGAACACCAGATATGAACACTGCAAGGCAAAAAATAGTTTCGAGAAATGAAAATGTTACCATAGCAGTTTTAGATACAGGAATAGATTATAATTATTTTGGATTTACAAATCCATTTTTATATAAAAATGAAAATTCATGTAGCGATAGCGAATTTCGAGATTATTATGGTTGGGATTTTGTAAATCAAGATAACGATCCTTTTGACGATCATGGACATGGAACCATAGTATCTAATTTAATGTATACAAAGTTAACAGCTCAAAATGTGAGTTTTCAAATATTACCTGTCAAAGTTTTTAATGAATTTGGTAGAGGAAATTATTTTGATATTTTATGCGGATTTCAATATGCAGTAAATAACAGAGATGTAGCTATTATTAACATGAGCTTTGGATGGTATCATTCTAATTATGAAATTCTCAATAAATTAGTTTTAGAAAATCAAAATAGAGTTTTAATAACTGCTTCTGCTGGTAATAAAGGTATTAATACAGATTTTAATGTGCATTATCCTTCTACTTACGAGAGTAATAACATATTGTCTGTGGCTTCATTATATCGTAATATGATGTATCCTAACCTTGCAAGTTTTTCTAATCTTGGAAATATTACAGTAGATATTGCGGCTAGAGGAGAAGATATTCCATTTTATTTAAGTGCTGACGAATATATTTCGGTTTCAGGAACTTCTTTTTCTAATGCTTATGCAACAGCACTATGCGGAAAGATGTATACACCACAAATGAGTGTAGAACAACTAATGTCAGCAGTCATAACGAATACCATACCACATGATAATTTATCTACCATTAAATATGGTTCATATATCCCTTATTAGTTTGTTTAATTAAGGTTTAGGTATTTTTAATTAAACTTTAGAGAGGATTTTTATCCTCTCTTTTTTATTTGTATTTTTATAGTATGAGAAAGATAAAGTTAACTACTATTTTTTTAATAGTATTCGTATCTGCTTACACACAACATGTAATAAAAGCATACGATTCTATACTGTCATTGTCTATTTCAGATAAAGAAAAAACATTAAAAATTGAAAATTATTTAAAAAGAGGCATAAAAAACAAAGACTTATTACAATTGTATTACAAATATTCCAAATGGAATTGGAGAAATAAGAGAGCACATAAAGCAATAATTTATGCAGAAAAAGTTATTGACTCTTGTGCAAAAAAAGATAGCGTTTTATTAAAAACAAATTTATTCAATTTAGGAATTATTTATAAAAAAATAAATATTTTTGATAAATCTCTAGCTTATTTTGATAAGCTAATAGCAATTTCAGAACCTTATGAGTTGCGATTAGGAAGTGCATATAGAGTAAAAGGAGATATATTTGATGCATTAGGAGATTTTCAGAGAGCCCTTGAAAATTATGAAAGTTCTGAAAGAATTTTTATACGTAATAATAATAAGCCTTCTTTATTGAGAACTTATCTTAATATTGTTGGTACTTACGTAAATTTAAATGATAGTATTTATACCAATTCCTTTTTTGAAACAATTGAAAAGATAAAACAATTAGAAAAAGATATTAGTATTCCAAATAGAACGAAGATTAATTTGTATTTGAATACTGGGAAAATACATAATACAACACACAATTATCAACTTGCAATTGACCAGTTTCAAAAAGCCCTTTTATTAGCAAACCAAGAAAAATATTCTGCTAAAATTTTTATAGCCTTAACAGGATTAGGAGTAGTCAATAAAAACCAAGGAGAATACACAAAAGCAGCTTCTTATTTTAATAAATCTAGAAAATACATTCAAAAAAATAAATTATACCAAAGCACTTTTTTTAATAATATAGCAGATTTATTTTTAGAACAAAAAGAATACGAAAAAGCCTTACACAACTACAATAATGCCATAACAAGTTTATTAATATCAAAAAAGGAAACGTCGTATAAAAACCTTCCTTCTATAGACGATATAAGCGATTCGCCATATAAAAGAGATGTTTTAGATTACCTTATTGATAAAGCAAATGGATGGTATGAATATTACCAATCCAGTTCGGATAAAAAACACCTCTTAGAAGCAGAAAAAACCATCTCTTTAGCAGATAAAATTATCGACTTACTTTATTTTGAAAGTAGCGAAGAATTATCTAAATTATTTTGGAGAAAGAAAGGAGCAGAGTTGTATGTGAGAGCAGTTTCTATTTGTTATTTATTAAATATGCCAGACAAAGCAATGTATTATATGGAAAAGAATAGAGGAATATTCTTAATGGAAAAAAGAAATACATATAAAGCAAGACAATTAGCCAAAATACCAGAGAATGTTATCGAAAAAGAAAAGAATTTTTTAATATCTATTAAAAATACACAAAAAAAAGTATGGAATGAAGATTTGTTAGAGAAAGAAAAAGAAGAACTTAAAAACGAATTATTTCAGCAAAAAAATAAATTTGAAAAATTTATAGATTCTTTAGAAATAGCATATCCTAAATATTATAAATTTAAAAAGCATCTTAAAATACAATCCATTACCGAAACACAAAAAAATATTTCTAAAAACCAAGTTATTGTAGAATATATTTTAGGTAAAAAAGAAGGTTATGTACTACTACTTACCAAAAATAAAATACACTTTCAAAAAATAGAAGGAATTACTAAACTTAATGAAGAGATAAATGTATTTAAGAAAAATATTTCAAAGCCATTTCTAACTAAAGAATCCAAAAATAAATTTCAAAAAAATGCAAGTGTTATTTTTTCAAAAATCTTTCCGTTTAAAGAATTTAAAAAACAGATTAACGGTAAAGAATTGATTGTAATTGCAGATGGAGAATTACAATACATCCCTTTTGAAGCATTAAGTATAGATGCAGAAATGCAATTAGAAGCATCGTATTTATTACAAATATGCGATGTGTATTATAAACACTCCATCTCTTTAGAAAAACAAATGAATTTTTATAAAAAAAATAAAAAACAAAATTATGTAAGTTTTATACCAACAACATTTTTAGACAATTCTCTAGAATCGTTACATCATAGCAAGTTGGAAATGGAATCAATATCTCCATATTTTAAAACTATTTTTACAAATAAAGAAGCAACAAAAAAACAGTTTTTAACATCGTATAACAATAACGAAATTATCCATATATCGACCCATGGAGGAATTGATAACGACATTCCATGGTTGGCATTTAGTGATGGGAAATTAGTATTAAATGAATTGTACTATTTAGAAAATCAAAAAGAGTTGGTCGTTTTAAGTGCGTGTAAATCTTCTGTTGGAAAACACCAAAAGGGAGAAGGATTATACAACCTAACAAGAGGTTTTGTAAGTACAGGAGCAAAAAGTGTATTGTCTACTTTATGGAATATAAACGAAAAATCAAGCGCAGAAATTATGGCTCTTTTTTATAAAAATATCCAACATAAAATGAATAAATCACAAGCACTTAGAAATGCAAAGCTAACGTATCTTACAAAACATAAAAATACAAGTAGTGCATCGCCATATTATTGGAGTTCGTTTATCCTAACAGGAGAAAATAATGCACTAAATCAAAAAAATAAATGGAATGCTATTTTAAAAGTAGGTATTCTAATTATATTTGGTCTATTCATTTTAGGTTCTATTAGAAAGAAATTTTGATATAAAAAGTACTATTTTTTTAAACTAATCTAGATTCTAATCAATTCTATTTGATTACATTTGCAAGAGTTTTTTTAAACGATACATTATGAAGACAATACAATTTAGAGAAGCAATTGCAGAAGCAATGAGTGAGGAAATGCGAAGAGATGATACCATCTTTTTAATAGGAGAAGAAGTTGCAGAATATAATGGAGCATATAAAGCCTCAAAAGGAATGTTAGATGAATTTGGAGCAAAAAGAGTAATAGATTCACCAATAGCAGAACTTGGTTTTGCAGGAATTGCAATAGGATCTACCATGACAGGAAATAGACCAATTGTAGAGTATATGACCTTTAATTTTTCTTTAGTTGGAATAGATCAAATTATCAATAACGCAGCTAAAATTAGACAAATGAGTGGCGGACAGTTTCATTGTCCAATAGTATTTAGAGGGCCAACAGGATCCGCAGGGCAATTAGGAGCAACACACTCACAAGCATTCGAGAATTGGTTTGCAAACACGCCAGGATTAAAAGTAATAGTACCATCGACACCATACGATGCAAAAGGCTTATTAAAAGCAGCAATACGAGATGACGATCCAGTAATTTTTATGGAATCCGAACAAATGTATGGAGATAAAGGAGAAGTACCAGAAGGCGAATACGTATTGCCAATTGGAGTAGGAGAAATAAAAAGAGAAGGAACAGATGTAACGATAGTTTCCTTTGGTAAAATAATAAAAGAAGCATATAAAGCAGCCGAAATTTTAGAAAAAGAAAATATATCAGTAGAAATAATAGATCTAAGAACCATAAAACCAATGGATCATGCTATTATTTTAAATTCGGTAAAAAAAACAAACCGTTTGGTAATATTAGAAGAAGCATGGCCGTTTGGAAGTGTGTCATCAGAAATTACATTTATGGTACAAGAAAATGCTTTTGATTATTTAGACGCACCAATTAAAAGAATAACAACAGCAGATACACCAGCACCATATTCGCCAGTTTTATTAAAAGAGTGGATGCCAAACGCAAATGATGTAGTAAAAGCAGTCAAAAGTGTATTATATAGATAACATAATTGTTATAAAAAAAAGAAATTCCTTTCAGAATTTTGAAAGGAATTTTATTATTTAAAAGATTTGGAACAGTTTATGATATAACTATCTTTTTAATTCCAAAAAGAAATTAAAGATTATGAAAAAAAAAATAGTAGTACTCCATTTTATCTTGTTTGCAAGTTTTTTATCGGCACAAACAAAAGTAAAAGGAATTGTTTTAGATGAACAGAATGAACCAATTGCTTTTGCAAATATTATTTTTAAAAACTCCACAAAAGGAACAACATCCGATGAAAATGGAAATTTTTATTTAGAGTCAAAAAAAACATATCCAGAATTAGAAGTTTCTTTTTTAGGATTCAAATCGAAAATAATTCAACTAAAAGCAGTTAATTATGGTTTAAAAATAGTACTAAAAGAATCTGGTGCAGATTTAAAAGAAGTCGTAATATACACAGGTCGCGTAAAAAGAAGAGGGAATCCTGCCATCGCTATTTTAAAGAAAATGTGGAAGAAAAAACGTAGAAATGGTATTTATTTATACAACCAATATGAATTGGATAAATATGAAAAAATAGAATTCGACATCAATAATATTGATGAAAAATTTAAAAAAAGAAAAATGTTTAAAGGCATGGAATTCATTTTTGATAAAGTAGATACCTCCAACATAACAGGAAAGACGTATTTACCATTTTTTATAAATGAATCAATTTATAAAAAATACGGAAAAAATACATTTCCAACAAGAGAAAGAGAAGAACTGATTGCAAATAAAAATTCAGGATTTGATAACAATCAAAATATTAACGAATTTCTAAAGCAACTATATGCAGATTACAATGTGTACGATAACTATATCCGAATTTTTGATAAAAGTTTTACAAGTCCAATAGCAAAAACAGGACCCTTTGTATACAATTATGTATTGTCAGATAGTGCATTTATAGATAATAAATGGTGTTATAATATTATTTTTTATCCAATACGTAAAAACGAACTTACATTTAAAGGAGATTTTTGGGTAAATGATACTACGTTTGCCATAAAAAAAATTCAAATGCATGCAACACGAAGTGCAAACATAAATTGGGTAAAAGAGATTTACATCGAGCAAGAATTTGAGGTGCTAAACGATTCGGTGTTTTTATTGAAAAGAGACCATATGATGTCCGATTTTTCATTAAACAAAAAAGACAAATCAAAAGGAATTTATGGAAGACGTACAACGATGTACAATAATTATAAGTTTGATGTTAAAAAAGAAGATGGTTTTTATTCCAAAAGAGCAGCATCCGATTATGACGAATCCATATACAATCACTCCAAAGAATTTTGGACAGAAAACAGAATGGAAAAATTAAACGATGATGAAGATGGTATATATAAAATGTTAGATACTTTAAAAACCAATAAAAGATTTAAAGCATTATATAGTATTACAGAAACATTAGCATCAGGTTATTGGCAATTTATTCCAGGATTTGATTACGGACCAATTTACTCCACATTTGGTAGTAATGATGTCGAGGGTACTCGAATTAGAGTTGGAGGAAGAAGTTTTGTAAAACAATCGGATAAATTACGTGTGAACGGATTTTTAGCTTACGGATTTAAAGATAAAAGACTAAAACATGGAATCGGTGCAAGATGGTTAATAGATCCAAAAACAAGACTAACAGTTTCGGTTGCAAATCGTAATGATGTAGAGCAAACAGGAGTTAGTTTGACTACTTCTAATAACGTATTAGATCGAAGTTTTGCATCAGCAGCACTTTTTTCAAGAGGAGAAAATTTTAAATTAACCAAATTAAATATTAGCAATTTTGGTATCGGATTTTCGCCAGCAAAGAACTTAAATTTAAGAGCTGGACTTACTTATAAAACCTTAAAATCTGCGGCGCCAGATAAATTTAATATAGATTATAGAGACGATAACGGAACTATTAAATCAGATATAAAACAAACCGAAGTAGATGTAGTAGTAAAATTTACTCCAAAAAGACGAACAGGAGGATTTGGAGTAGATCAGTATATCTTAAATGGCGGACGTTATCCAATATTCTATTTGAGTTATACCAAAGGATTAAAAAACAAAAATAGTGATTTTGATTACCATAAATTACAATTTTATTACAAGCAACGTGTACAAATAGGAGGCGTTGGAAAATTAAAATACGTTGTTGAATTAGGAAAAACATTTAACGATGTACCACTATCCTTACTCGATGTTGTACCAGGAAACCAATCGCCATTTATGGCAGCAAGAACATTCGATTTGTTAGATTATTACGAATTTGTAACCGACCAATATGCCTCTATACATTTAGATCATAATTTTAATGGAAGAATATTTTCCAAAATACCATTAATACGAAAGTTAAATCTAAGAGCAGTTGTTGGAGGTCGTGCAGTAGTAGGCTCCGTTTCGGATAGTAATATATCAAAAAACGCTTCTTCTTTTGTGTATCGAGCACCAACAAAAGCGTATTGGGAATATCATGTAGGAGTAGATAATATTTTTAAATTTTTACGTGTCGATTTTGTTTTTAGAGGAAGTCATAGAGATTTACCTGAAGCAACAAATTTTGCCATTAAAGGAGGAATTAATTTCTATTTTTAACATGTATTAAATATAAATTACATTTCATACAAATCTTCCAAGCGTTTTTTAACTTTTTTTTTATACGAATTATTTATCTTAAAAGATTTGCCATTTACAGAAATATGAGAACCATTAATACTACCATCTAAATTGTTTAAAGCCAAATTTATAATGGTATTATCGCTAATACGCACAAAATATTTTTGAGGAAGTTTGGTTAAAATATGCGATAGAGAAGCAGGATAAAAAAAACGATATTTATCCATCGTTTCAATACGAACATAATTCGGTTTTACTTTAATTTTTTCTTTGTCTTTAGAATTTTTTAAATATTTATCGGTAGATATGTAACTAATATCATTAAACTGAATAAGTTCTTTTGCTAAGAAATCACCTTGTGAGTTTTGTAAATTTTTGATTTCGCTCAAATAATCTTTTAAAACAAAAATACCAGTTTTAGGAGATTCTATTTCTTGTGTTTTTGATTTATTATTGCGATTGTTTAATGTTGTCTTAATATCTATAAGTAACTGTTTTTTGTCCATTAAAGGTTTCGATTTTACCTGAAATATATTAGGATGTGTTCTTAATGCTCTTTTTAAAGTTACAGCATCACTAAAATCCGTAACATATATAAATGGAATTTTATATTGATATAGTTTTTCGCCAATATCAATACCGTCTTTTTCACCAATTAAATTAATATCTAATAGCACAATATCAGGAGTATTCTCGGTAATTTGTCGCATTGCTTCCTCATAACTTTTAGTATACCCTAAAACGTCATAATTATTATCGTTTAAAAATTCTGCAATTTCATCGTATAAAACAAATTCATCTTCGACAATTAATATTTGTGTTTTTTGCATTTTATTTTGGAATTATTAGTTCAATTTTACTTCCTATTTTAATAGGAATAAGTTTTAGATTGCCATTTAATTGTTTTGTTAAACCAGATACTAATTTTAAACCATACGAATTTATTTTACGAATATCTAAATTTTTAGAAAAACCAACACCATCATCAGCAACCGAAAGTAAAATATTTTTATCTTTAATATAACAATCAATGTAAATATTTCCGTTATTAGTATGTGTAAAAGCATATTTATAGCAATTGGTAATCAACTCGTTAAGAATTAGACCAATAGGTTCGGATATTTTAGAATCTATAAAAATAGGCGCATTAATATGTGTTTTTATTTCGATTTCATGTTTATAAGCAACCGAAGTTAAATTGCTAATTTTTGTAATAAATTGTTGTAAATCAATACGACCAACAGGTTCATTTTTATATAATAATTCATGTATGCTTTTTATAGTTTCAAGACGATTATGAAGTGTCGTATAGTTTTCTAACGCTTCTATATTGGTTGTATTTTTCTTAGAAACAGCTATGAAACGATTTACCATTGCTAAATTATTTTTTACTCTGTGATGAATCTCTTTTTGTAAATTGATAATTTGCTTGTTTTTTGATTTTAATTTCTTATAAACCAAGCTAAATACAAGTAACGAAACGAAACTTAATCCGAGAATAAAAAGAAGCATTTTTTGCTGAAAACTCTTTGCTTGTAAAGCATTTTTTTGTAGTTCAATTTTTTCTTCTTTTTCTTTAGTCTCAAATTTAATTCTGCTAAATTGTTCTTTTTGTAAGTGTTGTTGTTTATTTATACTATCGTTAAGTTTTGTATGCATTTTAAAATATTGTGTTGCAATTTTAGGATTTGCCTCTGCTAATAATTGCAACGCAGTTAGTAACCCATCCTTATTTTGAATTTCTTCAGCCAATAACTTGGCTTCCATTAAATAAATTTTTGCTTTTTCTTTGTTTTTTTGACTCAAATAAAACTCTGCTAAATGTAAATCGCTCGTAATAATACCTTGTTTGTGGTTTATTTCTTCTTGAATGTGCTTTGCAAGTAGAAACTGTTTTGGTAAGTTTTTAATTTTCCCCAATTTAAAATTACAATAACCAATATAATCTAATATGCGCGCTTGTTTTTTTGGATATTTTGTGAGGCTATCGTGATGTATTGCCTTGTTAAAATTTAAAATAGCATTTGTATATTCTTTTTTTTCTTTATAAGTAATACCAATATTAGTTAATAGAGCAATTTGTAATTTATTTTTTTGTTTGCCTTTTTGAAGAGAATTTGCAATATTTAAAGCAATTTTGTGATAGTTAATAGCACGTAAAAAATGTTGTTGATCTTTAGCCAAAATACCTAATTTTTTGTAGCATTTTGCAATTAGTAATTTATTCTGTAAAGCTTTGGCTATTTTTAGAGCTTTAATACTATTGTTTTCGCTACCATTATAATCTCGTTGCTTAGATTGTAAGATGCTTAAATTATATAAAACCTTTGCTAAACGCAAGGAGTCTTTTTGTATTTCGTATATATTTTGTGCTTTTTTATAATAAATATATGCACTATCAATTTGATGTTTTTCATTAAAATAAAATGCTTTATTATCGTAGGATAAACCTTTATTTTCTATTTTATTTTGAGAATAAATAGCGATTTTTAGTAAAAAAAATAGACAGAAAATAAAATATTTAATCATTTAAGTTATTCGATTATTTAATGCGTTATTACCGTAATAAAATTTATAAGTTATACTGGTTTTAAAAAACTAGTATAACTTATAAAAGGGTCTATAAAAATAATATTTTTTTCCGATAAGACCTAAGATTTTGATGGCTTAATAGGTTCGTCATCATCATTATCTCCACCAGTATCAGGAACACTATTTTGTGTATTGTCATTAATTTCAATAGGTGGTTTTTGGTCTTTTGTTGAAATATTTGGGTTAAAAAACAAACCATTACTCAAAACAAATATTAAAGCGTAAATTAAATTTTCCATTTTATTAAATTTTAGAATTAAACAATAGAAATCCTGTTGACAAAAGTCAATTATGCTGTACAACGTTTAATGTGAGACGCTTTTTAATACGGATTAAATTTTCAATTTCTCAACAAACTGAATACTAAAAAGCGGTATTGATTACAAAGTTAATAGGATGTAAATGTGTGCGATAGAAGAAGTCCGCAGTATAAATTGCGTAAATCCGCAAAATCTAAAAAAAGTGTCATTTTAGATTTTTAGAATTGAAAAATTATAGTTCAGGACTATCAATAATTCCCAATTGAATTGCTTTAATAATAAGTTGTGTGTTATTTCTAACATTCAAATCGGTTCGCATTTGGTTAAGTTTTGCTTCAATACTTCGTTTTTTAAATATACTTCCATCTGGTTTTAAGATAATACCAACAAGGTTTTGGATATTATCTACTAGAACAAATTCTTTTAGAATACTTATCGCAACTTTATCAAATTTGTATTTAATTCGCATTTTTTTATTGATTGCAAGATGTACTTTTTGGCTATAAAAAATACGATTATTTAGCATGGTAGTTATGGCAACATATAATTCATCCGAAAAAAATTCCGATTTTAAAATATAAGCATCGGGATTTTGGTTTTGTAAGACACTATCTATTCGATTGATTTCTTCGTGTGAGGTTATAACGCCAATTTTAATAGGAATAGTTTCTTTTTTTATTTGATTAATTAATTCTTCACCACTTTTTATTTGCTGTTGCGAGTTATTATTAAAGCTTAAATCGGTAAATAAAACATCAAAAGGTTTCGTATTTTGATGTCTTTTAATTAATGTAAAAGCTTCATCGCATTTGGTACAAGTAACCATTTTTACATGTTTGTATTTGGATAACGAATTTACGGCATCTCGTAAAATACTTGGATGGTCATCGACCAATAAAATAGTTATTTCTTTTGTTTCCATTTAGCTCAATATTATAAATGTTTTTAACGAAGTACCTTTATCTGGAATACTATTTATAGAAAATTCGCCATTTAATTCTTTTACTCTAGTTTTTATATTTCTAAGACCAGTACCTTCATAGTCTGAGTTTATGTTAAAACCAATACCATTATCTGTTATTAATAAAGTAATGGATTTTTTTTCTTTTTTAAATTGAATGTGTATAGAAGATGCATTGGCATATTTTAAACAATTAATTATGGATTCTCTAATAATTAAATAGAGATTTCGTTTAATGGCTTCGTTTATATTTTTCCATTTAATTTCATTTAAGTTTTCAAGAGTAAATTCTAAGGTATCCGAATCGTATGTACTTATTAAATTTATAATTTGATCTTCAAAAGAAAGTACTGTAAAATTAACACTTGCCAATTGATGCGATAAATTTCGAATTACATTTTGTATGGACTCGATTTTGTGTACATTGGCACTAGTTATTTTCGGATTTTTTTTAATTTCGTCCAATTCGTTTTTTACTTCGTCGTGTAGTTTTTTAGATATCGTTTGTCTCTCTTCAGCTCTTATTAGTATTTGTTTGTATATGTTGTTACTTTTTATCTTTTTTCTACGTTGTATCTCATAAAAAATATAGCCAAGTAATATAAAGCCAAGTAGAAGTAAAGCAATAATTAAATTTTGTTTTTTATTGCGTTCTTTTTGCAATTCTATTTTTTTTTGAAGGTTTTCTTCTTTTAAGATTAGATTTTCTTTTTCCTTTTTTTGAGATTCGTATTTAATTTCGTATTCGACTATATTTCTTGTTAAGGTTGTTATCTGAAGACTATCTTTAAGTCTAGAATTGGCTTCTAACATTTTTATTCTCGCATCTTTATTAAAGTGTTTTTTAATTTGAGATTTAGAAACAGTATCAAATTTATCTATATTTTTAGAAGCATCTAATAAAATATCATTTTGTAGTAGTTTTATTTCTGTATTGCCATTTTTATTTTGAATTTTTATATTTTTCTGAACTAAATTCAATGCATCTTTTACATCCTTATCATTAGTTACTTCTTTTTTACTGAGATTTACAATTTTAGAAGTATTCTGCACCAAGGTATCGAGATTGGCGCTATATTCCATTTGATTTAATAAAGGCAAAACTTCTAAACTTAAAGCATAGCCTTTGTCGATATCTCCTTTTTTAAGATGTATCTGCGCTTGAAAACTTGTAGCAACTAACAAACCTCGAATGTATTTTTCTTTTTTTGCTAGAAGTATGGCTTTGTTTAAATAAAATAAAGAGGAGTCTAATTTTTTTTCCTCAAAAAATAAAATTCCCATATTATTTAATGCTTCAATTTCGGGTTTTTTATTTCCATTTTTAATGTATGTAGCTAATTTTAATGTTGTTTTTAAATGTATGTATGCATTTTTATAACTTTTTTCGTACAATAAAATTCTACCAATTGCCATATTTGTATTTACTATCTGTGGCATGGAATTATTTTTTTCTGCATATTCAGAAGCTTTTATGGCATGTATGTATGCACTATCCATTTTTTTAGAAGCAAAAAAATAATTTGCTTTATAATAGTGATATTTATAAAATAAGGTATCCGATTTTATAATATCTGCTAATTTATTTCCTTTATCAAAATATATTTTTGCAGAATCTACCGCTCTACTTTCTAAAAAAGCATATCCTATTTCGTAATAATTTTCTGCTTTTTTAAAATCACGATGTAATGTAGTGTGGTATTTTTTTAATTTTTTAATACCAGAAAGATATTTACCTTGATCTATTAAACGGAAACCTTCATTTTCAAGATTATTATTACCTTGAGAAAATAGATACAAACAATTAAAAAGTAGTAGTATTAAAAAATTATTTTTATTCATAAATTAATTAAAATAACTGTAGTTAAAGATACTGGTTTTTTAATTAATTTTAATTTGTTTTATCCTTTAAAATGGATTAATTTTCATACAAAAGAAGTAAATTATCATTTATCTTTCTGTAATTTTCTTCGTTATCTCTACAAAAAATCGCTCGATAATACCAATTCAATTTCAAAATACGCTAAATAGATTTGAACTATTTTTATATTTTACAATCTTGAAAATTTATAACTATGGTTTAAATTTAAAGTGCAGTAAAACGTGAAAAAATAAATAATTTATAGCGTATTTTGATGTGGAGTTGGTATAAGACATATTTTAAAAATTACATTTCATTATCCATTTCTAAATTACAACTTAAGAACCGCATTATTTTTTAATTGATACCGTTCCTTACTTTCTTTACAAATAGCAAAACCATCTGTATTAAAATGCAAACGATGTCCATATTCGCTAACCCAACCAATTTGTTTTGATGGATTTCCTACAACCAAAGCATACGGTAACACTTCTTTAGTAACTACGGCACCAGCACCAATAAGTGCATATTCTCCAATGGTATTACCACAAATAATAGTAGCATTCGCGCCAATACTCGCACCTTTTTTAACTAGCGTTTGTTGGTATTTACTTTTACGTATTATAGCACTCCTTGGATTGACGATGTTTGTAAATACCATAGATGGTCCTAAAAATACATCGTCTTCGCAAATAACACCAGTATAGATAGACACATTATTTTGCACTTTTACATTATTTCCTAAAATAACATTTGGCGAAACCACTACGTTTTGCCCAAGATTACAAGTTTTACCTAAAGTACAATTAGACATCAAATGGCTAAAATGCCAAATTTTTGTTCCTTTTCCAATAATGCAATCGCTATCAATAACAGCAGTTTTGTGTGCAAAATATTCTGTATTCATATTTTATATTTCTTGTTTTTTACTACTTAATAGCTTTCTTCACTTTCTTGCCCCAAAGCTATTTTTAATGCAGATGAGGTTCCAATTCTACCTACACCCATTTTTACCATTTTTATAGCATCCTTGTAATTACGAACGCCTCCAGCAGCTTTTGCAGATAATGGTTTTGAATTTTCTACAATCAATTCCATTGCTTTAAATGTAGCACCAGCTGGTTTACCATTGGTTGGTTTATAAAAACCTGTAGACGATTTTACATAAACCATTTTTGCTCGTTCTTCTTTAAAATTAGTAAGGACAATATCTCTTATTAATTGAGAAATTGCAATTATTTGTGCATCGTTTAATGCAGCAACCTCAATAATCCATTTCACAATTTTATTATGGTGTAAACCAAGTTCGGTACCTTTTAAAACTTCCTCTTTTACCAATTCAATATTACCATCTTTAAACGCTTCGTAATTAATCACATAATCTAAATCATCTGCACCATTATCAATTGCTTGTTTTGCTTCTATTATTTTTTTTGAAATTGGATTTGTTCCTTCGTGAAAACCTATTACGGTACCAATTGTAACTTTACTGTTTGCGTCTACAATCATTTTTTTTGCTAAGGAGACGTATTGAGGTCTAATCATCACTAAAACAAAATTATTTTCTATTGCTTCTTCGATTAGAGCAATAACATTTTGTTCTGTTTCTTTTTCTGTTAGGTTTGCTTGTTTTGCTGTTTTAAGATAGGTTGAATCTAGGTATTTATTAATTTCCATTAGATTAGATTAATGAGTTGTTTAGGACAAAGGTAATTTTATTATGAAATATATACCAAAAAAACTGCCTAAAAGAGCGAATCTTTTAAGCAGCAGTGTTAATACCTTTTTTGATATTAACAAATGAATATTTTTCATAGCAATATTGTTAATTATCGTCAACAATAAATGATATAGGTAAATTGTATCGTACTTTTACATTGCTAGCTCTTTGTTTTGCAGGAACCATTTGTGGTAGTAACTTAACGACACGTTTTGCTTCTTTTTGTAGTCTTTTATGTGGTGCTCTTACTTTAATATCTACAACATTTCCTTTTTCATCGATAATAAATTCGACATTAATTCTTTTTTTACCAGGAGTTAATCCTAAAGTTTGTGCTAGACCAGTATCGAATTTTCGATTAATGTGTTTCCTCATTTTTTCATTAAAACAAGCTTTCATGGCTGCTTTAGAGCCTTTTTTGCATCCTGGAAATAGAGGAGCTACTTCGACTGCTATAAATGGCAATGTTTCTGTAGTCGTTTCCCAAGGATCAACTTCTTCAATATTTGGTGTTGTTTTTACAGCTTCATCAGAAGTAGTTTCTGTCGTTTTTAATACAGCATCTTCAATTTTTTTATCTGTATCTTTTACCATTTTAAAATCTGTAGAAAGTTTTTGTACTGGTATAATCTTTTTTACTTTTTCAATTTTTACTGTTTTCTTTCGTTCTATTTTCTTAGGTTCGTAGATAAATTCACCAATTATTTTTTCATCTTCTTCATCAATATTATTTGCTAAAGCAATAGGTTTAATCTTGTAATAAGATTCGTGTTCCATAATAATGTAGACTACAAATAAAGCTAGGATTAATCCTAATTGCATAAAGATTACAGAACTTTTTTGTAAATTTGTACTAGGTGTGTTTACCTTTACGGTAGATTTGTCTTTTTGTTTGTTCATAATATATAATTTAGACGTTAATATTATGTTAAAACTCACAAAAAGCGTACCAAAAAATCCCATCTGTCGTAAGACGATGGGATTTTGTTCTTTTTTATTAGTGTATGTGGCTAAACTTAATCTTCTACATTAAATACAATAGGTAAGTTATAACGTACATTTACTGGTTTATTTCGTTGTTTTCCTGGTTTCATTTTAGGTAACAATTTAATAATTCGTATTGCTTCTTTTTGTAACCTTGGATGTGGTGCTCTAGCTCTTACGTTAGTAATATTTCCGTTTTTATCAATTTTAAATTGTACAGATATTCTCTTTTTTCCTGGAGGTAGACTTAAATCTTGTGCTAAATCTACATTAAATTTACGACCTACATGTTTTGTAATTTTATCTTGCATGCATTTTTTAAGTGCTGCATTATTACCTTTACATCCTGGATAAACGGGTACATTTTCAATAACAGAAAAAGGAACATCTTCTACAACCTCTTCTTCTTCCTCTACTTCTACAATTTCATCTTCTTTTACCTCAACATCTACTTCTTCTGCTTCATCGGTTTCTGTAGATTCTAAAACCGTTTCTTCAATCTCCTTTTCATCTTCTACAACTTCGATTACTTCTGGAGCTGGTGGTGGAGGTGGTGGAGGTGGTTTTACTTCTTTTATTTCTTGTTGTGTAATTGGAATTTCTTCTTCTAACTCATCATCGGATGCCATATTTTCCAAATTCGCAACTTTATATACAGTTGTCCATTCAATTCCTTGGTAAGCAACAAACAATGAAAAAGCTAATGCAAGTAACATCAATACTTTGGTGTAATTTTCAAGGTTTGCTTTGGGGCTTTTTTTAATTTCCATATTAATATTGGTTTTATATCGTTTGCTAATGTAATGAATAAATTATTATTTATCAAAATATTTTAGATAGTACTTGTAAAAAACATCAAATAAAATAATTGCTAATAAAATTCCAAAACTATTGGCAACAACATCATAAATATCTTTTTGTCTATTATCGGTTAATGATTCTTGTAAAAATTCCATGGCAACTCCATATAAAAATAAAGGCATACCAATCCATTTTTTTTTCGTGTTATTCCGTAAGGCAAATAACCAACTTAGTGTCAAACTAAAATAGGCAGATGCGTGTAATATTTTATCTAAATATTTAATTCGTATTGAAGTATTTAGATGCATTGGTTTTGACAGGCTTAAATATGCAATACCAATTGTGATAATTATAGCAATGATAAAGCTGTTACGCTCCAATAAGCTCTTGATACGCTTTTGCATCTAGTAAATTATCAATTTGTGAACTATCTGCCATTTTAATTTTTATCATCCATCCTTTTCCATAAGGATCTGTATTTACTATTTCTGGATCATCTTCTAAACCTTCATTAAATGCAGTAACTTCTCCAGAAATTGGCATAAATAAATCGGATACTGTTTTTACAGCTTCTACGCTTCCAAAGATTTCTTCAATATCTAGATTTTCATCTAAGGTATCTACATCTACATACACAATATCTCCTAATTCTTTTTGTGCAAAATCGGTAATACCAATGGTGGCAATATCTCCTTCAATTCGGATCCATTCGTGGTCTTTAGTGTATTTTAATTCTTCTGGAATGTTCATTGTCTATTTATTTTAATTGTTTTTAATTTCCGATATTATATCTAATACTAATTCCCGAACTAATAGAATTTCTAGGAAATGTCGTTGAGATAGCAAATTTAGATGAATTTTGGTCGTAAAAGAAGGATGCCATTAAATTTTTATTTAACGAATAATCTGCTGTAAATTTAATTGTCATAATTCGTTGTCCACCTGTAATTTGATCAGACAAAGTTTCAAAAGACCTAATGTGTGTTATATTATCTCTAATACCAAAATCTGCTTTAAAATTAATATCGCCTTTAAATATTCTTTTATTTTCTCCTAATTTCACACGCCATTTTACATTTTTGATTTTATATCCAAGTCCAATAATATATTCTTTTCCATTTACTTCTGTAATGGAACTATTTGCAAAATTCATGTTGTAGGATCTGTCTGTTCTTATTTCTCCTCGAAAAGAAAATGCATTTTTCATTTTTATATCTACCTTAATTAATGGAGAAAAAGATTCTACTAAATTAACTCCAGAATATAAAGTTTGATTGATGTAATTATTTGAAATATCTGTTTGTAACGGATTATTTGCATCGTATTGCAAATTAGAATTAAACCCTAATATGGAATAAGCAGATTGGTATTTATGCTCTAAAGTAATCGTTCTAAATCGTTTTTTAAACCATTTTATTTTAGATAATCCTTTGTAAGTAATACGCCAATTTGGTAATGGTATTCGTTTAAAAATACCTTTCTTTCCTAATTTAGTACTACTAGCACTATTACCAGAATATGCTGCTAAAAATGCTGGTAATAAGACACTTTGATTGTTTTCTCCAAACCCAGCTGTTGTTGCTTGTCCAGCTTGGTTTGCTAAGCGGTTGGCAATAATTGTTCGATTGGCAATAAAATCATTAAATAATTGATCGCTATTGCTAAAGGACGTTCCTAACATAAAATGACTAATGGCAAAGTTTCCTATTTCTGTTGCTGGAGAATTATTAAATACAGGATTAACAATACCATCATTCTCATCGATAATGTCAATTTGTTGTGAAATATCTCTAGTGTAGGTTCGGTTAGCAATTACATCAATATTTAGATTTTTAAATGGTTTTACATCAAAATTAAGATCTAATTTATTGTAATGTGTTTTGCTATAAGTTTTGTTATAATATGGGTCTGCACTTGTTCTTGAAACAAGCCATCCTCTATCTAATGCTTTATTAAGAATATCTTCTTGACTTCCAAATACAAAGCCAAGAGTTGGTGCAATTCCATCCGAAAAAGCATCTCTACCAATAAAATCAACATCGTAAAAATATCCGGGTAATAATGTTCCGTTATTTTCTGTATAAGAAAGACGAACTTTCTTTACAGATGTTAAAACATCTACAACTCCTAAAATCATTTTTTTACCAAAAGATAATTTCTTGCGATTTACTTTACCAAATCGAGATCTTCTATTTCGTTTAATTTCATTTTTTGTAGTAGCTTCTTTTGTTCCAATTTTCTTTTTTGCATCTGCTATATTTCCTTCTACTTTATCTTTTTTCGAAGTACCTTCTTTATCTTTATCTTTATCTTTATCTTTATCTTTATCTTTATCTTTGTTTTTGTTTTTTGCTTTTTTCTTTCTTTCTTTCTCTTCTTTTTTCTTTTTTCGTTTTTCTTCTTTTTTTCTTTTTCGTGCTAAAGCTCTTTTTCGTTTTGCTGCTTTATTTTTTGTAGAAAAAAGTTTATTAACTCCTATTTTTTTATAGAATTTATTCATGTTTAAATCTGCATTTAACACATGTGTATTTGCATTTTGAATGGTATTACCAACTAAACTTTTCTGCTGTCTAGTAACTCCTTGCCAGTCAAAATCTGCGGTATAAGAATAGGTGCTTTTAATAAAATCAAAAATCGGAATTTTATCTATCGGAATTTTATACGTTGCATCTAATTTTTGATGGTAATGATCTGGTCTACCAATAGTAAAGAATCGATCAAAAATACGTCCATCAATAACACGATTATTTACATCTTTTTCAAAACTATCGTTTATAAATGAGTTTGCGGCTCTAAAATTAAATTGTAATGCTTTGGTTAAATTATAAGCAATACTATAATCCCAATCGAAAGCATAATTTCTTCTTTCTAATGTTGGTAAATCTGGAAAAGAAGAACTAACAATTAATGGTCTTTGTAATTGCTCGTTATAGGCTCTTATTATATTCGAATTTATAGATATAGTTGTTGGTAAAAGATTAAAATTAAAATCTTTAATTAACTTCAAATATTTGTTTTTTAAACGTTTAGATTTCTTAAATGGTTCAATACTTTTTGGCTTAAAACTATAATTATAACTTGCAGATGCTCTTACATTTTGATCGTTGTATTTTTCTACGTTATAATCTTTATGTTGCATGTCGTTATATGCAAAAGAGAGCGATAAATTTTCAATATCGTAAAGGCGTTTTTTTCTTTTTTGATTGGTTCTTTCTTTACGAACATTAATTAGACTAATACTTCTTCGTTTGGTATAATCGGTTGCATTATCTCTATTAGGACTATCTTCAATAGTAGTGTCTTCAAACAAAACATCTTGATATTGCGGATCGTATTTTGGATTTTTAATTTCTTCGGAGATGCTAACATTTAAAGGTAGTTTTAGACCGATTTTTTTTGGTAATAACTGTCCTAAATTTATATTAGATACAATGTCGTATTGCATAACATCTTCTTGGCTTCTCTCGTTAACACGTTGGTCTATAGATCCAAATCCTTGGGTAGAAATTCCTCCAGATGCAGCAACATCTGCAAAATCAGCTAAGTTTAAATTTGCATTTGCAACTGCTGCCCAACCTCCTTCATTATCAAAATCCACTACACGCATTTCATTAAACCACAACTCCATACTTTGAGATACCGTACTAATGTTTTTAACACCAAGCATCATGGTTTTTACTTTAGATAGTGTTGGATTTCCTTTTACAAATAATTTAAAGCCTTGTACGGTTGGATCATTAATTGGATACAGTACATTTGGAGCTCCTCCATTTCTAAATCGTTCCAATCGTAGTTTTCCAAAATTTTCTAGTGCAGCTTCCACATCATTTTTCCAAATATCTTCTGCGCTAGTGGCTCCAGATTCGGTAATTTCTAAAGGAACTTCGATTTGGTAATAATTATCTATAATATCATTTCCTAATCTAATTATTGCTGCAATATCGCCATCGTTAGGTGTTGTTCCAGCAACACGTTCGGCATGTATAAAGATTTTAAATTTTTTAAACATACGCATATCAAAACTTGTATTTTTATACACAGCTCTTGTTTGTCCAGCTTCTAACCCTTTTACTTTTAAATAAATAGATTGTTCGTTTTGTCTTTGTATGGATGTACTTCCTCGTAAGCGTTCTTGTGTAACTCCAGGAGGCATCACATAAGGTATATCGTTAGCAGAAGTAATATTGCTATTTTCAAATAAGTTAACCACACCAACTTCAAAATTTTGATTTTGCAATGCTGTTAATTCTGGATTTGCAGGAATTGGTTCGGTTAAATGTTTGGTATATCTTCGCCAATTACCTCTTACTAATTCTAATTTCCCAAAACGTAATACTACAGGAATTTTAAATTTAGTTAAAAATATTCGCATAAAACGAATGGAATTAAAACTAGAAATTTGCCCAATTACTTGTGGATTTGACTGTATTGGAATACGATATTGATACCAAGTAAAGTTTTTTGTACTACCATTTGCTAAGGTTTCCGAAGTAGTTTTTCTATCTACAATAAATCCAGAACTATTACTAACAAATTCGGCTGGACTAAGCGGTATTCTATATTGAAAGTATGCTTCTGCAGTACTCATAGTTTGATCTCTATTCAAATCTTCGGTATCTGGGATTTGAGTTGCTGCGGTTGGATACGTTTCGATAGAATTGTTTAATGTTGGCGAATTACCTTCTGTTTTATTGTAATTTTTGTATCGTGTTAATAATGATGCATTTATATTATCTAATCGTGTGCTTCTATAAAATTCGTAATTATCTGCCGCAGGATCATCAAAACCAGCAAAAGTCGTAAATCGAATTTTTTCTGCGGCATCGTTAATACCATCAAAACCTAAATCTTGATTTGGTCTTTCATTATCATTATCTGTAAATGCATTAATAAGTGCTTGTGTTGTTGGTATAGACGAATACGATGTCTCCGTTATATTGTTTGCATTTTGATTACCATCTGGAGGTAAGCCATTTTCAAACATCTTTCTAGAATCGTGTAGTACATCTTCCGAAATATTACCTAAATTAAAATACAATTCGCCATTCAAATCTGCGGGATTTATAACACTTGGTGCACCTTCTGCAGTAGTCATCGAATAATTTTCAAAAGGATCCATAATCCAAAATTGAATGTATTCGACATTTGCTTGTTGAAAGTCGGTAGTTGTTAAAGCGCGCATAATTCCTCCCCAGTTTTCTTCTGGATTGGTAATTTCGCCATTGGTAATAATATCTGGATTAAAGTTATAAGTTCCTCTTTCTTTAGGATAATAAGCCAAATCAAATGTTTGAATAATGTTGGATTGTGTAATATCTATTTCTTGACTAGGAAATAGTTCATCGTAGGTGACTCTTCTCGTTTCTGCTCTCGAAAGCTCATCGTCATCTATACTAGCTGGTCGTAATGCTGATCCGTAAAATAATCGGTCAATAGCGTACCATGCTAATCTAGATCGTTTTTGTCCAAATTCTAAATCGCTACCTGCGCCTGTAAAATTTAAGGCAGGATCTGTAGGTGCACTAGCTAGTTTCCATGAATTTGGAGAATCTATATTTAACGGAATTTGTGTGCTTTCAAAATCATCTAAGTAAGAAGTTGCTTCGCCATTTAATTCAATTCCTTTAGGAGAATTTGGTAATAAGTATGCAGCTTCTGCTCGTATTGAGAAATTAGAAACGGCATCTGTATCTATATTTGGTAAATAATTTGTCCATTTGGTTAATTTTGGAACTTCTGTAGTATATGTTAAATTAAAGCCTACAATGGAATTGTTTACTGGTTCTGAACCAAATTGTGCTTTTTGTGTAAATGGTTTTTCGTTTAGTTTTAAAAATGTACCTCCAATAGCAAAATTTTCTGAGAATTTATGTTGCACATCAATTCCCCAAAAAGTTCTATTTTGTGTAGAAAATGCATTGCTTGTTTCTACCGATGCTTGAATTGGTGCATTAGACGATATTAACGATGGGTTAATAATTTGCACACTACCAATTTGATAATCTACTACATAATCGACACCTTCGACTAAGGTTCTACCACCTGTTGTAACTCTAACAGATCCTCTTGGCACATTAAATGCTCCTAGCGAAATTCCGTTTTGACCTTCGGATTTATAATATCCTTTTATTATATATTTGTCTTTGGATTGAAAGTTATTTTGAGCGTCAGATTGTGTTCGATCATATAATTCGTTAAAGACAAATAAATCATCTGCGGTATTTAGTTGTACGTCTAAAAAATCTCCAAAAGGTTCTACTTTTGGAAAAAACACTAAACCTTGTTGTGAGTTTACTGTTATGCCTTCTATATAATCGAAAAAACCATCGCCACCATCTTCTGGATTGTTTGAGGAATCTAACCTGTCAATTTGTAATAAATTTAATAGTGGTTGGTTTGAAATTCCTGCTGTTGTTGCACTTTGTAATGTGTTTAATGCAACTCCTGTATTATCATCTTGGTATAATACTTCTAGTCTAAAACCATCTGGATTCATTTGAAAAGAACGTAAGTCATACACGTTTTTCATCATTAAATCCCAAGTATGTGTAGTGGTTGAAATAATTTCTGGTCGCAATAATTTTAATACGAGATTTGCTGGTGCGATGATACCATTATCTGACAATTCACCAACAGTATATACCTGTCCATTTTTGGTATATTCGTATGCTACTGCAAGTACTTCGCTTTCTGCTAGAGCTCTATTTAATGAAATATAACCTAATTGTGGCTGTAAGGAAAAATCTCTTCCAAGAATTAGTTTACGAGCATTTTCTAGTATCGAGTAATCGGAACCTTGGCTAAAATTTGGTCCTATGGATGCAAAAGCAGTATTTATAGTGGATAAAGATCGTATTGGTCCATTATTAGATGCGATTAAAGTATTTAAATTGTTGGCATTATTTGTTGGTCCAATACCTGTAAAGCCTGTAATACTTGGATTTGTAACATTGCCGATATTACCTTCGGCTAAATCTGCAATAGCAACTATATTTCGAACATTTTCGGTTTGGTTATTTCTGTTGGTAATCCATACTTCAATTCTTGTAATATTGACCGAACTGTTAATTAATGGAAAATTTACTAAGGCATTATTATAATCATCTCTAAAACGTTGTGCTAAAAAGAAGTGTCTATCTTTATCGTATTGACTTGCTTTTAATTCAAATTCATGCACTGTTGCTCCACCTTGTGCAGCGACACTTCTTGTTTGTGACTGTTGTTTTGCTCCAACTGCGGTAATTTCTGTAGCACCAAATTGTAATTTGGTTTTAATTCCAAATAAGTTTTGTGCTCCTTTTATTAGAGAACTTTGTAATGGCATACTTACGTTACCAAGTTCAATTTTCTGAATAATATCGTCTTCTGTTGGTGTATATTCTAGTTTTATTAAGTTCTGAAAATCAAAAGTGGATTGTGTATCGTAGTTTATATTTACACCTAATCTTGTGCCTACTTTTGCATTAATACTTGCGCTTATTTGTTGATCAAAATCAAAAGAAGTACTACTTCTTTGCCTTTCGGATAATCTTGGATTTTCTGTTTTTTGATAGAGAACTCCAAATTTTACTAAAACACTACCTTGTGCATTTACTTCTATTTCGTTAGAACCAAAAATAGATTCAAAAAATTTAGAATTGATGTAGTACTTTGGCAATAAATCTTTTTTTGCATCGTCACTTCCTTTCTTTTTACCATCTATTGCACTGGTTTTAGATTTGTAATATTCAATCATATCACGTTTTAAACGATATGCTTTATACTCGTCTGCCGTCATATAAATTGGTCGTTTTACATAGTAATCGCCAATTTTTTCCATAAAAATATATTGTCCAGTTTCGGCATCGTAAATAACTTCGGTATCTGTGCTATTTAAGAATAATCCACCGTTTTGGTTTGCATTAAATTCGTATGGTAATGGAGGTATAGAATCGCTTACAGCTATTGGTTCTGTTTGTGCATGTATAGTAGATGTTGTAATTAAAAAGACAACAAATAAAAATGTATATATATAATTCACTTTCTTTTTCAAATTTTACAAACTTTTTAGTGCTTGTTTTATTAATTCTTCCAAGCTAATATTTGGATTTTCTTGTAGAATTTTCTGCGTTAATTTATCTACTTGTCTTTTGGTATAACCTAAAACTTCTAAAGCAGATAACGCTTCATCTTTAATAGTATTGTAAGAACCTGCCATTGATTCTTCGGAAATAGCATAAGTCTTTAAGATTTTATCTTTTAAGTCAATAATTACACGTTGTGCGGTTTTGGCTCCAATTCCTTTTACAGATTGTATGGTTGGTATATCTTCGGTTGCTATTGCTTGTTGTATTTGTTCTGACGTCATCGAGGAAAGCATGGTTCTTGCAATGCTTGGTCCAACTCCAGAAACGGATATTAATAATCTAAATAATTCTCGTTCTAGTTTGTCAAAAAAACCAAATAGTGTATGTGCATCTTCTCTAATGGATAAATGTGTGTATAAGAGAATGTTTTCTTGATCTGGAATTTTAGAAAAAGTGTTTAATGAAATATGTAATAAATAGCCAACACCATTACTTTCTATTACAGCATGTGTAGGTACTTTTTCTATTAATTTTCCTTTTATAAATGTAATCATTTTTTTTACAACTAGATAAGGGTCAAATGTACAAAAATTTTTAAGATTTAAAATCTTACAATTTTTTGTAAAAAGGTAAAATTGAAATATGT
>JALSLK010000054.1 GCA_026988355.1 Flavobacteriaceae bacterium | reverse complement strand
CCACATTATTTATTACAAATAAAATAATAGTCGCCCATTTTTTTTTATTGTTATCCTTTAGGAAAATATATAGTTTACGTACCGAAATTCTTCCAAAGCAAAAATTGTTTGATAGCGGTTTTTGGATCGGTATTGCAACAATTTTTTATCCGTTATCTGTATTATTTATGTTCTTAAATATTATTGCAATTTTTGTATTTAATAAAGTAAATTGGCGTTATGTTTTCATTCCAATTTTGGGATGTATTGTACCGATTTTTCTTTTCTTTTCTTATTTTTTTTATATAGAAGAAGTATCTGTTTTTACAAAATTAGTACAGCTAAAAATAAATCTAAATTTAGGCGTTTATAGTACAAATAAATTTTTAGTACCAATTATCTTTATTAGTATTTTTGGATTCGTTTCCTTGTTTTACGTTTCTGCAAGACTTGGACAAGAAAAAGTTGCATTTAAGTCCTCATGGATTTTGCATCTTTTTCAAGGTATAATAGGTTTATTAATTATACTATTAGATAATGACAAAAATGGCAATGCATGGGTTTTTATTTTTTTTCCATTAAGTTTATTTTTCGCAAATTACATGACTTTAATTCGTAAAAAATGGATTAAAGAGATAATCGTATACCTATTTATCGGATTAATTATTGGAACAAAATTTTTATAATTTTTTACCAAATGCTAAATCTCCTGCATCTCCAAGACCAGGAATTATATATCCTTTGTCATTTAGTGTGTCATCAATAGCAGCAATCCATAAATGTGTGTTTTTAGGAAACCTATTTTTAATGAATTCAATTCCTTCTGTTGCACCAATTACACATACAATATGAATTTCTTTTGGTGTACCATGTTTTTTTAAAGCATCATTAACTGCCACTAACGAATTTCCAGTAGCGAGCATAGGATCTATTAAAATTAACGTTTTGTCTTCTAGCGAAGGCGATGCAAAATATTCGACTACAATTTCAAATTCGGAATCGTTATTTGGATGGTGTCTGTATGCAGATATATATGCATTTTCTGCTTTGTCAAAATAATTTAAAATTCCTTGGTGTAGAGGTAATCCAGCTCTAAGGATAGAGCATAAAACAATTTTTTCATTTATTAATGGCACACTTTTTTTTCCAAGAGGAGTTGTTACTACTTTTTGTTTATAGGATAACTCCTTACTTAATTCATAAGCTAAAATTTCTCCCATACGTTCAATATTTCTCCTAAAACGCATAGAGTCTTTCTGAATTATTTCATCTCTAATTTCGGCAATGAATTTATTTAAAATAGAGTTGGTTTTGTTTAGCTGATGTACTATCATAAAAAAATATTTAGGACAAATATACAATTTTTGATTTTTTGGAATGCTTATTGCTAAAGAAAGATTGTGTGAATTTACTTCAATAAAAAGACGTATATTTACAGCAAATAATTAAAATATTAATCAATAAAAAAAATTAAATTATGGGATTATTCTCTTTTATTAAAAACGCCGGAGCAAAAGTATTCGGAATTGGGAAAACAACAGAAGAAGAAGCAGCAGAAGCTGCCGCTGAAAAAGCGACAAAATTAGCAGATGCTGTTAATGCATTAGGTTTTGAAGTTGCTGATTTAGACATCGAAGTAGATGGAGATACTGCAATGGTATACGGAGAAGCTGCAGATCAAGCAACACGCGAAAAAGTTATATTAGTTGTAGGTAATACAGAAGGTATTGCAAGTGTAGATGACAGAATGACTACTGCTGTTGAGGAAGAAGCTCCAGCACAGTTTCATGCTGTTGTAAGTGGAGATACTTTAGGTAAAATAGCTAAAAAATATTATGGAAATGCAATGAAATATCCAGTTATATTTGAAGCAAACAAACCAATGTTATCACATCCAGATAAAATTTATGTGGGTCAAGTATTACGTATTCCTGCATTAGACTAGTCTAAACTAAATAGATTTATAATAGATTTATAGAGAAAGAGATTATTGAAAAAATAGTCTCTTTTTTTATGGAAAACGTTTTAAATTATTTTTAGTAAAAGATTGTAAAACATAAAAATAGTTCAAATCTATTTAGTGCATTTTGAAATTAAATTGGTATTATGCCGAGTTGGTCTCAAAATAAACTATATAGATTCATCCGTATAATAGCTATTGTTACGTTCTTTGTGTAAAATTAGTCATTAATTAAAACAATTAATATCCAACTTTTTCACGAACTCTTGTTAAAACAGTATTCGCAACTTTTTGAGCTTTTTGAGCACCAATATTTAGAAGTTTGTCAATTTCAGATAAATTGTTCATATAATAGAGATATAATTCACGTTCTTTAGAAAATTTTTCAATAACAAGTTCAAAAAAAGCTTGTTTGGCATGACCATAGCCATAATTACCATTTATATAATTGTTTTTCATGGTTGCTATTTGAGCTTCTGATGCCAATAATTTATATAAAGCAAATAGATTACAAGTATCTGGATTCTTAGGGGCTTCCATTGGTGTAGAATCTGTTTTGATCTTCATAATTTGTTTGCGTAATTTTTTATCATCTAAGAAAATATCGATAATATTACCTTTAGATTTACTCATTTTTTCGCCATCCGTACCAGGAACGAGCATGGTATTTTCATAAATTTTCGCCTGTGGTAATACAAAAGTATCTCCAAGTTTTGCATGAAATCTAGAAGCTACGTCACGAGTCATTTCTAAATGCTGTAATTGATCTTTTCCAACAGGAACAACATTAGCATCATACAATAGTATATCGGCAGCCATTAACATTGGATACATAAATAAACCAGCATTTACATCTTCTAATCTATCCGATTTATCTTTAAAACTATGAGCCAATGTTAAACGGTTGTATGGAAAAAAGCAACTTAAATACCAAGATAATTCGGTAACTTGTGGTATGTCGCTTTGTCTATAAAAAACAGTTCGATTTACATCTAATCCAAAAGCTAGCCATGTTGCTGCAGTACTATATGTATTTTCTTTTAAAGTTTTGCCATCTTTTATTTGTGTGAGCGAATGCATGTCTGCAATAAATAAAAAAGATTCATTTTTAGAATCTTTACTCATTTCAATTGCAGGAATAATTGCTCCAAGAAGATTACCTAAGTGTGGTGTGCCTGTACTTTGAATTCCTGTTAATATTCGGGACATATTGCTTGTTTAATAATTTAAAATATAATGTTATAAATACGATACAATTCGTATATAAGAAAACAAAAATATAAAAACCTAATAGAATCAAAGCCTAAAGACCAAAGTTTTTTTATTACTTTTGGGGCTTATATGTATATATGAAAATTTTTAAAAATATTTTTATCCTTTTTTGGAGGGTTTGGTTTTATGCATGGATATTCTTTAGTATTCTTGCAATTGCTCCTGTATTGTTTATAGTAATTTCTAAAGAAAAATGGTATGCTGTATTTTTTAAAATAGCAAATGTTTGGGCTAGAACGATTTTATTTGTAATGGGTTTTAAACCAGAAGTAATTTACGAAGAAGAAATCGATACAAAAAAGAGTTATTTGTTTTGTCCAAACCATACTTCGATGATTGATATTATGTTGATGTTAGCAATTACTAAAAATCCATTTGTATTTGTAGGGAAAAAAGAGTTAAAAAAGATACCTGTATTTGGATATGTTTTTAGAAAGACAAGTATTTTAGTAGATCGTAGTAGCCGAAAAAGTGCCAGACAAGCTTTTGAAGATGCAGATAGAAAATTAAAAAATGGCAGTAGTGTTTGTATTTTCCCTGAAGGAAAAGTGCCAGATGATCAACGTATTATTTTAGATGAATTTAAAAGCGGAGCATTTCGTTTGGCAATTGAGCATAAAATACCTATAGTGCCTATTTCTTTTTACGATTGTAAAAAACGTTTTTCGTATCTCTTTTTTAGTGGAAGTCCTGGTAAATTACGCGTTAAAATCCATAAGTTTATAAGTACAGATAAGCTAACTTTAGAAGATAGAAACGAACTTAAACAACAAACTTTTGATGTAATTTTTACTAGTTTGAGTGCTAATTTAGATACGTTTAAGTCATAACCTATATGGTTCATATTAAAAAAGCTGTTTAAGAAGCATTGCTTTACGAAAATAGTATCGTACCAACAAAACAGAAATCTAAACTACCGTCTCAACGACACTCCATTGAGAAAAAAAACATACTTCTTAGAACAGCTTTACTTACCTAAAATTAAAATATTATTTCTTAGTCAATTTAGACTCTAAAACTCTAATACGTTTTTCTTGTTCGATAGTATAAAGTGTTAGTTCTTCTATTTTTTGAAGTAATAAGTTAGTCATTTCTTTTAAGTGTAACCCGTTTTTTTGTATTTCTCTAGCAGAAGGCATTTCTGGTAGATGGTTGTTCTTTTTTGTATACGCTTCTACTTCATCTAAGGTTGGCATTGTATAATTCTCTTTTAAAGCAGATTTACCAGTATAGTATTTTTCAAATACATAATCGGCAGGTACATTTAAGTCAACGAGTACTTCTTCGCAGTGTACAGTTCCTTTAACGGTTAGTTTTTTATCTGGATTAGAACTTCCTATTCCTACTTTACCATTTGTTTGAAACATGTTTTGAGCCTGCATTCCAAATGAAATACTAAATATTGCGAGTACTAAGGTTAATTGTTTCATAAGTTATTGTTTTATAATCGTTTTGGTTATTATTTTAGAATTTTTAAAGTAAATTTTTAGGATGTAAATTCCATTTTTATGGTTTAATAAATTAATGGTATTACTGTTTCGAATAGTGCGTTGTAAGAATCCATGGTCATCATAAATTTCAATTTTAAATACTTTTGTTGTTGTATTAAAGTCATCATCGATACTACTGTTAGTAAGATTATTTTCAATACCAGTAGTTGTTGTAAAGAAAATAATTCCTTCGAGAGTATCATCATCATCTTCTTCAAGACCGATACTAATGTTATTCGCTATTGTAAAAGTATTGCTAATTCCGTATTTCACAGTTTTACGTTTCCCACTTTTTTCGGACATTGTAAATGTATTTTGTGCTTGCGTTTCAAATAATAAACTAAGCATTACGAGTAATAGTATTAATTTCTTCATGAGTCATTGGTATTAAGGGGTTAGTATTAATATAACAAGGAATTTGTTATTGTTTTACGATTGTTTTGGTCACAACTTTAGAATTTTTTAAATGTATTTTCACGATATAAATTCCATTTTTATGGTTTGATAAATCAATGGTATTATTATTTGTGGTTAGTTGTAAAAAACCATAAGAATCAAAAACTTCTATTTTAGAGATATTTTCTAAAGTATTGATTGTTGTTTTGGTTTTTGTGGGATTAGGCGATACAGTTATTCTACTTATAGTGCTACTATTATGCGTATCGTCGTCATCTTCCTCAAAACCAATACTAGTACTTTTAGCTTTCATTAATGTAGGTAATATCCTTATTGAAAGTTTTTCACTAGGTTTAATACTTATAAATAAATCGGAAGGATTACGAAATCTACAAACAAAATTACCGTTTAAGACGATATGGTTTTTTGTTGTAAAAATAACAATAGACTTTGGGAGTGAATATGCAGCATTTATACGATCGCTATTAATTACAATTTGTGCTGCTCGAGTAGATGAAACTTGTGCTTTTCCAAAAAAAGGAATTAGCAAAAGTAGAAAAAATAAAATTTTTATAGTAGTTTTAGTCATAGTAACAAATATTAAAAAATACTTTATATAAATAGATACCATAAATATGGTATTTTTGTAAGAAATGTCTTTAAAAATGATGAAATATATCTTTTTTTTACTTTTACTAATTCAAATTCAGCATGTATTTTCTCAAGAAAATATAGAGCTTGAAACTTTTTTGCAAGAAATAGAAACGATAAAAGAGGTAGATTCTTCTATTGTTTATCTTAAAAACTCTCTAAAAAACACCAAAAATGAGAGAATACTTTTAGAGGCAAATTTTACACTAGGACAGATTTATAAAAAGAAAAAAAACAATTATTCTTTATCTAAAAAATATTTACACAGAGCAGCTGTAATAGCAGAAAAAAACAATAATAAAGAGAAGTTAGCAAATATATATATGAATCAAGGGTTTAATTTCTACCAGAAAAAAAGTGACTCTGCATTATATTATTATAGGAAAGCTCTCGATTTTTCGAAGCAAATAAAAAGTGATTTATTAATATCTAAGATTTATAGTAATATAGCTAGGTTATATGTAAAAGAAGACGATACCATTAGTGCTATAAAATCTTATCATAAATCTATTTCTATAGGCAAGAAAGTGGATAGAAATTTATGTACCGTATATAATAATTTTGGCTCATTTTATAGTAATGTTAATAGAGATAGTGCAATTTATTACCATCAAAAATCTTTAAAAATTGCAAAAAAGAAATTTTCTAAACGAAAAGAACTAAGATCATATGTAAATTTAGGAATTACTTATTTAGAGGATTCAGATTATTATGAAGATGCATATAAAAATCTAATAAAAGCAGAAGAAATTGCAAAAGAATTAAAAGGTACTAAGTCATTATACTATATAAATTTTTTTCTTGGTAAGTATTATCAATTAAAGCATAAATCAGATAAAGCAGAAAATTATTACCAATTAGTTTTGGATTCTAATTTTCCTAAACAAGAAATTAATCTACGAATTCAAGTATATAAACAATTGTCCGGTTTTTATGAAGACTTGGGTAATTATAAAAAAGCATTTTTTTTTTTAAAAAAACACCATGATTTAAATGACAGTATATATTCTCAGGATAAAAGCAAGGATTATAATTCCATGAAAACTAAATTTGAAGTAGCAGAGAAAGATAACAGAATAACCTTACTAACCAAACAGAAAGAGATTGAAGAAACAAAGAGAAAATACATCATATTAGTTTCTATAGTAATTTTATTATTTTTGTTATTTTTAACCTATTTATTAAGAAATAGAATTAAAAACCAAAAAAGATTACGAGAGAAAGAACACGAATTTTTCTTACAAGAAATTAAGACTAAAAAAGCATTAAGCCTTATTGAAGGGCAAGAAAAAGAACGCAACAGATTATCAAAAGAATTACACGATGGTTTAGGAGGGCAACTTTCGGGAATAAAATCGATGTTACAAGCAGTAACGATTAATAATTTTATAGAAAAGAAAGAAGATATTGATGTATACTTATCGTCTTCAATAAAAAATTTGCGAAATATTTCACACGATTTAAGTGGAAAATTTTTACAAGATAATGATTTTGATACCTTAATACATCAGTTAATATCTCGAGCATTTGAAACCACAAAAACAAAGATTGAAATTTCGATATTTCCTAAAGAAAAAATAAATTTACTTCCAAAGCATTATAAATTAAATATGTATCGAATTATTCAAGAAGCGATACAGAATATTATTAAACATGCAAATGCTACTTATGTTTCAATTTCTTTATTGTATTCTAATGTAGAAGTGAATATATTAATAGAAGATAATGGAGTTGGATTTAATATAAAAAATAAACCAAAAGGTATCGGTTTACAAAATATTAAAGAAAGATTACAAAGTATTGATGGAAGTTTGTATATTGATAGTAAACTACAAAAAGGGACAACATTAAATATCAACATACCAATTCATGATTAAAAAAATTATAATTGTAGACGACCATCAACTATTTTTAGATGGTTTGGTTGCTTTATTATCAAAATACGATGATATAAAAGTAATGGAAGCTACAACAGATATTAAAAAAGCATTAAAAATAATTAACAAGACGCAGCCAGATTTGGTTATTTCGGATATTTCTATGCCAGAAATGAGTGGAATCGAGTTTATTTCGATCTTAAAAGAGAAGTATCCAACCATAAAAATAATGGTACTTAGTATGTTTGCTAACATACAATCGTATAAAGATATTGATGCTTATTTGTTAAAAGAAACTAGCGAAAAAGAGCTAATTTTTGCTATTAATGAAGTGGTTGAAAATGATAGAAAGTATCTAAAAATACTCGAAAATAAAGAAGAAAATATAAATTTATACGACAGTAAAGTTTTATTAACAATAAGAGAGAAAGAAATTATACGACTTATTATTAAAGAATTAAATACAGGCGAAATAGCCAAAAAATTGTTTATTAGCAAACATACTGTAATGACACATCGCAAGAATATATTTTTTAAATTAGAAGTTGCTAATATTGCAGGTTTAACAAAAAAAGCATTTCAGTTAGGAATTATACCAAGTTGACATCAAAATAAGCTAAAAATTAAATAGGTATAATTAAATAATTTTTGAAATTAATTTTCTTTCGTATGTAATAATCTAGTTAATTTAATAGAGATATCTAATAAAATTATTTTAGCATTACCATTCCGTTCAATATGGTAAATAGCTTCGTTTAGCGTTTCGTTAATGGGAACAATATTTTTACTATGAATAAAAGGAGCAAAGTTTTTTAAATTAAATTTAGAAGTTTTTGTCTCTAAATAAACTAATTTTTCTGCTTTGTAATTTAACAATAAAGCTTGTCTAAAAAAATGCAAACAATATTGTAAAAATTGTTTTTGAGTTTCTCTACCAGTTTTAGAAATTTCAGTACTCCAGTTAATTAATTCTTCAATAACCGAAGCGTTGCCACGAGCTCTAAAAGCAGCTCTTATCCATATAATAAACCAAGTTTCAAATAAATTATCGCTTGAGTCATGTTTTACCAAATGCAAAGCTTTGTTCCAATCTCCATTTGCTTGATGTGCAATTTTAACGGCTAAATTTTTATCAATATTTTTACGTTCTACTAATGTTTTTGTGATGTTTTCTTCACTAACTTTAGGAAAATACAATACTTGACATCGCGATAATATGGTTTGTATTATTTGCTCTTCATTTTCGGTAATTAAAATAATAAGCGTTTTTTTGGGAGGTTCTTCAATTAGTTTTAACAACTTATTTGCGGCAGCAATATTCATTTTTTCTGCCAACCAAATAATTAATATTTTGTAGCCACCTTCAAAAGACTTTAAACTTAATTTTTTCGTAATTTCTAAGGCTTCGTCTTTACCAATAATACCTTGTTTTTTTTCAACACCTAAAAATTGCATCCATTCTAATGAATTTGCATACGGATTTTGTAGTACAAACTCTCTCCATTCGGTTAAAAATAAATTACTTACAGGATTTCTCTTTATTTTATTAGTTGTGGTTACTGGAAACGTAAAATGCAAATCTGGATGTGATAACTTGTTACATTTTAAATTACAAGCATCCTTATTACCGTTATTTTCGCCATTCGTATTTTTACATAAAATATATTGCGCATAAGCAATTGCAGTAGCAAGTGTACCGCTACCTTCCTTGCCAACAAATAATTGCGCATGAGGTATTCTACCTTGATTTGCAGTATCAATTAAGTGTTTTTTAATATTTTCTAAGCCAATAATATCTTTAAAAAGCATAAAGCAAAGGTAAGAAATTAGATGTTTTAATAAGCAAAAGGCATCACTTTAAAGAGAAACTTTTTGTTAGATTTTAGTAGTAAATTATTCTATTTGTTTTTTCTTTGCTTCAATACTTAATGTGGCATGAGGTACTAATCGCAATCGTTGTTTTTGAATCAATTTACCCGTAGCTCTACAAATGCCATACGTTTTGTTTTCAATACGAATTAGTGCATTTTTTAAATCGCGAATAAATCGTTCTTGACGAATTGCTAATTTCATGTTAGCATCTTTAGACATGGTTTCGGAACCAGACTCAAAAGGTTTAAATGTTGGCGAAGTGTCTTCGGTACCATTATTACTATTATTTTTATAGGCACTTTCTAATAGCACTAAATTTTCTTCTGCTTTTTTTATTTTTTCTAAAATAATATTTTTAAATTCTGCTAAATCTACATCGGAATATCTTTCTGTTTTATCAATCATTGTCAAGGGTTTTACGAATTACTATTTTGGTATTTACATTGTCAAACACAATTTCCATACCATCCTCTATTTTATCTTTTATTACTAGATTGTTAGTTAGAGTTTCTGTTTTTATGTACGTTTCATTTTCATGAATTGCTTCTTCTAAAATAGCATCCTTTTGTACAAATAAAGTGATTTTATCTATAATATCAAAATCGGATTCTTTTCTTAGGTTCTGAATTCTATTTACTAATTCTCTAGCAATTCCTTCTTTACGTAGTTTGTCGCTTATATTTATATCTAAAGCAACCGTTAACGCATCTTGATTTGCAACCAACCAACCTTCGATATCTTGAGATGTTATTTCTACTTCAGAAAGGTTTAAAGATACCATTTCTTCGTTAACCATAATGGCAATACTTCCATTTTTTTCAATTTCTTGAATTTCTTTTGCTGTAAATTTACCTACTTCTTGACTTACAAAACGCATATCCTTGCCAAATCTAGGTCCTGATAATTTAAAATTTGGTTTGATACTCTTTACTAAAATATCCGACGCATCGTCAATCAATTCAATTTCTTTTACATTAACTTCTGCAATAATTAGATGTTGAATTGCTACAATATCTTCACGTTCTTTATTGTCTAATACTGGAATCATTATACGTTGTAATGGTTGTCGTACTTTAATAGATTCTTTTTTACGTAGCGACAATACCATCGAAGAAATTTTCTGTGCTTTTTGCATTCTTCTTTCTAAATCGGTATCAATTAAACTTACATTATACTTTGGATAGGTAGATAAATGTACCGATTCAAAATTCTCAAAAGCAGTATTTTTAATTAAATCTTTATACAATCGATCCATAAAAAATGGAGCAATTGGAGCAGACAATTTGGTCACTGTAAGCATACACGTATATAAAGTTTGGTAAGCAGATATTTTATCTTGTTCGTACGAACCTTTCCAAAAACGTCTTCTACACAATCGTACATACCAATTACTTAAATATTCTCCAACAAAATTCTGGATTGCTCTTGCGGCTTTTGTAGGTTCGTAATCGTTGTAATTTTCTGCTACTTTTTTAATTAAAGTGTTTAATTCAGATAAAATCCATCGATCAATTTCTGGTCTATCTTGAATAACTATATCTTTTTCAGCGTAAGCAAAATTATCGATGTTTGCATATAATGAAAAGAACGAATAGGTATTGTAAAGTGTACCAAAAAATTTACGTTTTACCTCATTTACACCTTCTAAATCAAATTTTAAATTGTCCCAAGGGTTGGCATTCGAAATCATATACCAACGAATAGCATCGATACCATAATCTTCTATTGCTTTAAATGGTTCTATGGTGTTTCCTAGCCGTTTGGACATTTTTTTACCTGTTTTGTCTAGTACCAAACCATTAGAAACCACGTTTTTATATGCTACGGAATCGAAAACCATAGAAGCAATTGCATGTTGTGTATAAAACCAACCTCGAGTTTGATCTACACCTTCGGCAATAAAATCGGCTGGAAAAAATCTTTTTTCATCGATCAATTCTTTATTTTCAAAAGGATAATGCTGTTGCGCATAAGGCATAGAACCAGAATCAAACCAAACGTCAATCAAATCATTTTCGCGTTGCATTGCTTGTCCTTTTGGAGAAACTAAGGTAATTTTATCGACAATATTTTTGTGTAAGTCGACCTTGTCGTAATTGTCGTTAGACATGTTGCCAATTTCAAAATCAGCATAAATATCGTTGGTCATAAAACCAGCATCAATAGCACGTTTCATTTCATTTTTAAGTTCTTCTATCGAACCAATAATTATTTCTTCGGTACCATCTTCGGTACGCCAAATTGGTAATGGAATTCCCCAAAAACGGGAACGTGATAAGTTCCAGTCGTTGGCATTTTTTAGCCAGTTTCCAAAACGACCAGTTCCAGTAGATTTTGGTTTCCAATTTATGGTTTCGTTAAGTTCGAACATGCGATCTCGTACTGCTGGTATTTTAATAAACCAACTGTCTAATGGATAATATAAAATTGGTTTGTCTGTTCGCCAACAATGTGGATAGCTATGCTTGTACTTTTCTACATGAAATGCTTTGTTCTCTATTTTTAGCTTTATTGCTAACTCAACATCCATCGATTTTTCTGGAGCTTCGCCATCGTTATAATACTCGTTTTTTACATATTTCCCTGCAAATTCTCCCATTTCTGGTCGAAATCTTCCTTGTAAATCTACTAATGGTACGGCATTTCCGTTTTTATCTAATACCAACATTGGTGGAATTTCTGGTTCTGCTTGTTTGGCAACCATTGCATCGTCTTGTCCAAATGTTGGAGCTGTATGTACGATTCCTGTTCCATCTTCGGTAGTTACAAAATCTCCTGCAATTACTCTAAATGCATTTTCTGGATTTTGATATGGCAATACATAAGGTAATAATTGCTCGTATTTTATTCCGATAAGGTCTTTTCCTTTGCACTCGTCTGCAATAAAAAATGGAATAGTTTTATCGCCTTCTTTATAATTAGTAAGTTCTGCTACATTTTCTACTTGCTGGTATTTTTTACCAAATTGTTTGTTAACTAGAGCTTTTGCTAAAATTAAATTTACGGTTTTAAACGTGTATTGGTTGTATGTTTGTACTAAAACATAATCTATTTTATTACCAACAGTTAATGCTGTGTTAGAAGGTAAAGTCCAAGGTGTTGTTGTCCATGCTAGGAAGTAGGTGTTTTCCCATCCTAAATCCTTCCCAAAGGGAAGGACTTTCCAATCACTTTCAATATTACCATTTTTCTTTTCAGAATTTGATTTTCCATTCATTGCTCCCTTTCCTTCGGAAAGGGTTGGGGATAGGACTTTAAACTGTGCCACAACCGTAGTGTCTGTAACATCTTGGTATGCTCCTGGCTGATTTATTTCGTGCGAACTTAGACCTGTTCCTGCTTTTGGAGAATATGGCTGAATCGTATAGCCTTTATACATCAAATCTTTATTATAGATTTGTTTTAAAAGCCACCAAACGGTTTCCATATATTTTGGTTTGTAGGTAATGTATGGATCATTCATATCGACCCAATGACCCATTTTTTTGGTTAGGTTTTCCCAAACATCGGTATATTTTAAGACGGCTTTTTTACATGCTTCGTTGTATTCTTCGATAGATATTTTTGTGCCAATATCTTCTTTGGTAATACCGAGTTCTTTTTCTACACCAAGTTCAATTGGTAAACCATGTGTATCCCAACCTGCTTTACGTTTTACTTGATAGCCTTGCATGGTTTTGTAACGACAAAATATATCTTTTATCGTTCTTCCCATAACGTGATGAATTCCTGGTAATCCGTTTGCAGAAGGAGGTCCTTCGTAAAATACAAAGGATTTTTTTTCATCTCTTTGGTCAATACTTTTTTGGAAAATCTTATTTTCTTCCCAAAATGCTAATACTTCGTCTGCTACTTTAGTTAGGTCTAAACCTTTGTATGTCTTAAATTTGCTCATTATTTTTTATAACCTATTTTGGTACGTTCTTTATTTTCTACTAATTGTTGTTTGGTATTTTCAAATTGCTTTATATATTCAAAAATTAATAGCATTTGTTCATCGTGAGAGGGTACTTTTTCTTCAATTTCTTTAAGTTTTAATAGTAAATCTTTGTGAGATAAAAGCATTGTTCTCATTTTTGAGAATATTCTAATTATTTGAATATTTACTTTTATAGCTGTTTTACTATTTAATACACTTGAAAGCATTGCTACACCTTGTTCTGTGAAAACCATGGGATTATATCGTAATCCCATTTTATCCGAAGAATTGGAGGTCGCAAATTGCGACCTCCAATTTTCAAACTCTTCTTTTGTTAACTCAAACATAAAATCATCTGGAAAACGTTCTATTTTTCTTCTTACTGCTTCCTTTAGTCTTTTTGTTTCAACATTGTAAAGCTTAGCTAAATCTCTATCTAACATTACCTTTTGTTCTCTAATAAAGTAAATTTTACTAGTGATTATTTCGTTTGGTATGTTTGTTTCTTTATGCATAATTCCTTTTTTGAGGTCAAAATTTTATGACCTCTAATTTGCTATTAGATACTTTATAGCGAATAGGTTGCGAATTTAGTTAAATTACTAGGAACATAAAAAGAGTAATGCCAAGAATTTTATTATATTTGTTTTTTTGTAAAACCATCAATTTGTGATGTAATATTTTTAGAGAATTTTATAAAAAAAACTACTAGCGACTGATTAAGATGATACAACTAGATAAAATTTATCTGGTTTTAATAACCAAACCCTAATATCATGAAAATCAGAATTATTATTATTATTCTTTGTTTTTTAGCATTTTTTAACTCTTTTGCACAAAAATCAGCACCTGTTGCTGGACATGCTGCAGAATTAATCGATTTACTTAAAAAAGATTACGCAGCTGTTGATCCTAACAAAAAAGAGGAAATTTTACATAGAGATAGAATTAAAACGATTGCTATTTTTAAAACGTATTTGTTTAAGGTTGGTGTAGATACAAAAAAAGATATAAAAAAATATAAAGATTTAATTAAAGAAAAACAAGAATCAATAAAAAAGCAAAAAAAGAAGTTACAATATTTACGGCAAATTCATCCTAGACTGATTGACGCTACTGCTTATAATGAAAATGTGATGAAAATTGACAATTTAGAAGATAGTATTCAGATTGAAATGGATGCTCTAGTTAAGTATAGATACCAATTACACAATAGCGAATTAGCATATTTAGAATCAGCATATTCGGATAATCCATATTTAATAAATATACTAGATAAATTCACAGAAAAATATAAAAGTTTACATGACAACGAATTGGATATATATGCTAAAATAAATTACGAATCTAGCATTCAAAAAGCACATCCATTTTTAGGAGGAGATTTAGCTTTTGAAACCATTATCGATGGTTTAAGTAAATTTTTAGTAAAACGAATTAAAGCAGAATTGACCAATTATGTGATGGAAAACATTAAAGATAAATTGGAAAATCCTAGTCAAACCAGTTTACTTAATGAATTGTTAGTCTTGTTGCCTAAAACAACCGATTTTATCAAACAATTTGATGCCGAAGAATTATTAAATTTTACCAATGAATTTAAAGAATATATTGAAACGGATCTCAATAATTTATTGGCAAATGCTGTACATCT
>JALSLK010000053.1 GCA_026988355.1 Flavobacteriaceae bacterium | reverse complement strand
TGAATATCGGCTGTCCGAAAAAAAATGTATTTTTGCCCATAGTTGTGTTTTTAGTGGAATATTAATTCAACTATACGAAAAAAGTCTCAATTATTGAGACTTTTTTTATCGGACAACAATAATTTTTAATAATGAAAAAAATTTTAAAATACTTTGCATTAATTGTATTAATAGGTCTCATTTATTTTTTTTATGCACTTTATCCAAAATTTGATATTGTAAGTGGTTTTTCTTCAAAAAGCATTGCATCGCATCACTTTATAGCCAAAAGAAGTCAACAATTAACCGAAGAAAAAGATAATGATGTTTCTTCTATGGAATTGGCAACTAACGTAGTTGATGAAAGTAGTAAGTCGGTTACATCATCGGTTTATGGATTTAAAAAGCGAAAAGCAATTTATAGAGAAGGTTTGGGCGTTTTGTTAATTCCTGAAAATAAAAAAGATAACAACGCTTCTTCATTAATACCAAGACGGAATAAAACATCTAAAAATTTACCCTATCCTTATGGCAGTTTATCACAAAAAGATACCGTTTTTACCAATGTAAAGTATAAAAATTTACAAACGATTGTAGCAAATGCAATTAATACAGATAGTACCAATACACGTGTCTTATTAGTTATTTATAAAAACCAAATTATTGCTGAAAAATACAATACAGGTTTTGATAAAAACTCTTTGTTATTAGGTTGGTCTATGGCAAAAAGTATTACAAGTGGAGTTTTAGGAGTATTAGAAAAACAAGGAAAGGTAAACTTGGAGCAAAAACATTTATTTACGGAATGGGAAAACGATACAAGGAAAGAAATTACGTTAAAAAATTTACTGAATATGAATTCTGGTTTAGAATGGGAAGAAGATTATACCAAAATTTGTGATGTAACCGAAATGCTTTTTCTAGATACAGATATGAGCCAAAAACAAAAAAACAAACCGTTTGTCGGTAAGCCTAATGAAACTTGGAATTATTCTAGTGGGACAAGTAATTTATTAAGTGGTTTTATAAAAGACCAGTTTACATCACAACAAGATTATTTAGACTTTTGGTATACCGAATTAATTGATAAAATTGGTATGCATTCCATGTTAATTGAAACGGATTTTTCTGGGAACTATGTTGGTAGTTCTTATGCATGGGCAACAGCAAGAGATTGGGCGAAATTTGGTTTATTGTATTTACAAAACGGAAATTGGAATGGTCAACAAATTATAAATAAATCTTGGGTGGATTTCACTCGAAAACCAACCAACACATCGAATGGTAAATATGGAGGGCATTTTTGGCTCAACGCAGAGGGTTATTTTCCAGATGCACCTAGAGATATGTTTTCTTGTAATGGTTACCAAGGACAACGAGTTTTTATAATACCTTCGAAAGATTTGATTGTTGTAAGGTTTGGTTTAGGAGGACATTCTACCTTTAATAAACTATTAAAAGATATTGTTGCAACAATTAACTAAATAAAGCAAATTAAGTACATGTGATACCAATTTGATTTTAAGATACTCCAATTTTGGCTTATTTTGATGTCAATTAGGTATTAGTTGTACCTTTATGTTACTAGTATAATAAGAAAAACGTTTTAAATCTCGTGTTTAGTACAAGGTTTTTATAGAAAATTACTCAGATTAAATTTTTAAAATTCTTTTTCAGAAAAATAATTTACAATAGCTTGTTTTAACAATACCGTTTGTTCGCCACCTTTTAAAAATGGAAGGTTTTCTAAAAGGTTATAATGTGGCCAACCATCTTCATCAAAATAATCGAACTTATAATAACCAAAAGGCTCTAGCAAACGACAAACAGCAATATGCATTAAAGCAATTTTTTCATCTTTTTTAAATTTTTGATACCCTTTACCTAATTCTTGTACACCAATAAGATAAACGATAGAATCTACATCCATTAATTCGCCATCAGCAAAAGTATCAGAAATTTTTTTTTGGATGACAGTCCATTCTTGTTTTAGTTTTTCGTTTATAGACATATTATTTTATCTTTTTGTGCAAAGAACGTAAATTTTACGAATTTTCGTAGGTAACATCATTTAAAATTAAACCAGAAGCAGGAGCAACAAAAGGTAATGGTCTATCTATATTGTGTTCAATTAATGATTTTTTAATAAATTCTAAAGAAATTTCACCTTGTCCTAATCGAAATAGAGTTCCCATAATTAATCGAACTTGATTTCTTAAAAAGCCTTTACTTTTAATACGATATACGTATGTTTTTTCTGGAAAAAAATTAGCAGAATAAATATTATTTTCAACAATTTCACTTACTAGTATTTCTCTATTGTACATGGCAAATTCGGTTGGTTTAGTACAATAATGCTTAAACCAATGTAACCCTTTAAATAATGCAGCACCTTTACGCATTAATTCTAAATCTAATTCTTGATAAAAACAAGTTAAAATGGGAGCAGCAAAAGGGTGGTTTTTACTACCAAAAGAGAAAAAATAAAGATATTCTTTTACTTTAGAATCGTTAATAACATTAAATTTTTCATCTACTTCTTTTATAGATAATGCTTTAATATCATTAGGCAAGTTCATATTAAAATCCAATAAAAATTGTTCAAAATTATTAATTTCTTCATAGATAAAAAGCTCAACAGGAAAATTATTGGCAGAAACTCTAGCGTCCGTTCTGCCTGCTCCTAAAATTTTTGCTTTATGTTTTCCTAACACAAATTTTAATGTTTTTTCTACATGTCCTTGTACTGTTTTTACATCGACTTGTCGTTGCCATCCATGAAAACGGAATCCTAAAAATTGTAACTGTATGAGGTAAAAGTATTTTTTCATTTTATTTTGTAAAAATACTACGATTAGAAGAAAAAATAATTGATTTATATCTATTTTTTTAAAAACCATAAAATCGTTTATATTTGTATTATGTTAACAAACTCAAGTAAATATGCAATTAGAGCTGTTTTGTATTTAGCAATACATACAGATAAACTAAAAAGAATGGGTTCTAAGGAAGTTGCAAATGCAATAAAAATTCCCGCTCCTTTTTTGGCTAAAATTCTACAAAAGTTAGTTAAAGCTAAATTGGTTTCTTCTGTAAAAGGACCAAATGGAGGTTTCTTTTTATCTAAGCAGAATAACGAAAAATCAATGTTAGATATCGTAGCATGTTCCGAAGGAATAGATTTATTTAAAGATTGTTTTCTAGGGTTAGAAAGGTGTGGAGATGATAATCCTTGTGCAATTCATCACATGGTCGAGCCATTTAAAAGAATAATGATTGAAGGTATGGGAAATAAAACTATTGCTGAGTTTGCTAAAGAAACAAAAGAGGGAAAATCTTTCTTATTTTTAAAAGATTAATTTGATTTTAGAATACGCCAAAAATTCAACATATTTCTTTAGTATACCATCTTAAAATTGTAAGCATAGCCTTTGTACGATTATAATTTTAAGTGAAGTAGAATGAGAAAAGCTAAAAATTTTGATTACAAATTTAGATCGAACTCTGATTTATAATAATTAAACTATATTTAAGCCTAGTACCAATTTAATTTTTAAGATAAGTCAAAAAAATCTAATAACAATGAGTTCTAATATAAAAACCAAAACCCATTATAGAACTTGTAACCTTTGCGAGGCAATGTGTGGCTTAAAAATAGTGCATACAAAGCACAAAATTATAAGCATAAAAGGAAACGAAAAAGATGTATTAAGTAAAGGACATATTTGCCCAAAAGCAATTGCTCTAAAAGATTTATATACAGATAAAGATCGGCTTAAAACACCTCTTAAAAGAACAAAAAACGGATGGATTGCTATTTCTTGGGAAGAAGCATTCGATGAAATTATTAGCAAATTTAAAATTTTACAAAAAAAGTATGGAAATAATGCCATAGCAACCTATCAAGGAAATCCAAATGTCCATAACCTCGGATTAATGTTATATGGAAAACCATTTATTAAATCTTTACAAACAAAACAAAAATATACAGCAACATCGGTAGACCAATTACCACATCACATTGCCTCCTTATTGGTATTTGGACATCAAATGATGATTCCAATTCCAGATATAGATCGTACCGATTATTTATTAATTTTAGGTGCAAATCCTGCCGTTTCTAACGGAAGTATGCTAACGGCACCTAATTTTTCGACTAAAATTAAAGCCATTCAAAAACGAGGAGGAAAAGTAATCAATATCGATCCTCGATTTACAGAAACTTCAAAAATTTCGAGCGAACATCACTATATAAAACCTGGGAAAGATGCATTATTTTTATTGACGATACTACATGTTATTTTTAAAGAAAATTTATTTAAAAAAGGACATTTAAACGATTATTTAAAAAATTGGAATAGCATCCAAGATTTAGTAAAAGATTTTGATCCAAATAAAATAGAGCAACATATCGGAATTTCTACAAACGAAATTACTAAAATAGCACGAGATTTTACAACTGCTAAAACAGCAGTTTGTTATGGTAGATTAGGCGTTTCTGTACAAGAATTTGGAGGTCTATGTATTTGGCTAGTTGCTGTTTTAAATTTAATTACAGACAATACCGATAAAATTGGTGGAGCAATGTTTACACTTCCTGCAATTGATTTGGTTGCTATGAGTGGTATGCAAGGTAAAACAGGTACTTTTAATCGCTATCAAAGTAATGTGAATAATCTACCAGAATATTCAGGAGAATTTCCCGTTGCAACTTTAGCTGATGAAATTTTAGAAAATCATGTTAAAGCATTCGTATCAATAGCTGGAAATCCTGTTTTGTCTACACCAAATGGCAGCAAATTAGAAAAAGCATTAGAACAATTAGAATTTATGGTTTCTATTGATATTTATTTAAACGAAACAAGTAAACATGCACATATTATTTTGCCTACTACTACGGGTTTAGAGACATCTCATTACGATTTGGCTTTTCATCAATTGGCAATAAGAAATACGGCAAAATATAGTCAAGCACTTTTTGAAAAGAACAAAAACCAACGACATGATTGGGAAATATTAAGCGCCTTAACCGAAAAAATGAATGGTGTTAAAAATTCAATAACTCCAGAAAATATGTTAAATCAGATGTTACAATTTTCGCCATATAAATCGAAAAATTTATCGGTTAATAAACTCCTAGAACATCCAAACGGTATCGACTTTGGTGCTTTAAAACCTTGTTTAACAAAGCGATTATTTTCTAAAGATAAAAAAATAAACCTTGCTCCAAAAGTATTTGTAGAGGATATAAATCGCCTAAAAAAACAATTAAAAAAGTGGTTTATTAATGAGGAAACCATATATCCTTTGCACCTTATTGGAAGAAGACAATTGCGAAATAACAACTCTTGGATGCACAATTCGGAAGTATTAATAAAAGGAAAAAATAGATGTACTTTATTAATAAATACAAAAGATGCATTGGATTTAAATATTAAAAATGAACAAATTGTACTTGTAAAATCAGATGTTGGTAGTGTAAAAATTACTGTCGAAATCACAGATAAAATAGTACAAGGAGTAGTAAGCATTCCTCATGGTTTTGGGCATCATAGAGAAGGTATTAAAATGAAATTAGCACAACAAAATCCTGGTATTAGCATTAACGATTTAACAAATGATAAACAAATTGACAAACTCACTGGAAATGCAAATTTTAGTGGAACAAAAGTAAAAATAGAAGCACTATAGACGCTATTATAATTAAAAAATAAATTTTTGCAAAGTGTTTCTTAGTTCTATAGCATTTTCTATATGACTCATGTGTCCATTAGAAAATTCTATGATTGTTATGTTCGCACCTTTAGCTTGTTGTAATAAACTATCTCGATGCAATAACGGATCTTTTTTTCCAAGAATAAACAATTTTTTAAACGTTCTATTCTGCAAAACAAAAGTTCTATCTTTTCTTATTTTCATACCTTCTAAAGAGGCAATAATACCTTGTTTGGAAGTCTTTAAGGCTTCTTCCTTTACAAACTGAATTTCCTTACTAAATTTAGTTCTACTCTCTTCTGTAAACAAATTAGGAATTGCCATACTCACAAAATTTTCTGCATTTTTTTTAACCATAGCAATTGCTCTATCTCTATTAATCTTTCTTTCTTTAGAATCTGGTAATGCAGTAGAATTTAGCAAACAAAGTTTTTTGATGTTTTTAGGAAATAATTCCGCGAAAGCCAAAGTAATATAACCACCTAACGAATGTCCTACAAGTATATATCGTCGAAGTCTAAGGCTATCTAAAACCGATTTTACCATTTCGGCTTGATTCTCCATAGTATGCACATAACCCAAATTCTCGGTTTTACCATGACCTAATAAATCTATGGTAATTACTCTATTTTTCTTTGCTAAATCTGGAATTATTGCATGCCACATTGTGCTATTTTCTAAAAAACCATGTAACAAAACAATGGCACTTCCTTTACCTGTATCTGTAAAGGATGCTCTTATATTTTTATAAATAATAGTATTTGTATGCATAACCATCTTTTCATGCAAAATTCGCTAAGGTTTTCGCTAAGAAATTTTAAAGTTAATTAAGCCATCAACGCTTCAATCTCTTCTACTGTAATCGGAATATTAGCCATTAAATTAAATGGTTCTCCTTTTTCTTGAATTACATAATCGTCTTCGATACGAATCCCTAAATTTTCTTCAGGAATATAAATACCAGGTTCTACAGTAAATACCATTCCTGCTTGCATTGGTTCGGTAAGAATTCCGTAATCGTGTGTATCTAATCCCATGTGATGCGATGTACCATGCATAAAATATTTTTTATACGCTGGCCATTTTGGATTTTCATTTTTTACATCTTCTTCGGTAATTAAACCCAAATCTATTAACTCTTTGGTCATTAATTTACCTACTTCTACATGATAATCTGCCCAAATTGTATTAGGAATTAACATTTTAGCAGCAGCATTTTTTACTCTTAAAACTGCATTATATACATTTTTTTGTCTTTCGGTAAATTTCCCAGAAACAGGAACACAACGTGTCATATCACTTGCATAATTGGCATAACTAGCACCAACATCCATTAAAATAACTTCGCCATCTTTACATTGCTTATTGTTTTCAATATAATGTAAAACACATGCACTATAACCACTTGCAACTATTGGCGTGTACGCAAATCCGTTCGCTCTATTACGAGTAAACTCATGGATATATTCTGCTTCAATTTCATATTCCATTACCTTTGGTTTTACAAAAGATAATATTCTACGAAAACCTTTTTCGGTAATATCACACGCTTGTTGGATTAATGCTATTTCTTCTATTTCTTTTACGGAGCGTAATCGCTGTAATATTGGTTGACTTCGCAAGTAAGTATGTGCTGGGAAATCACTTTTTAAAATTTTAATAAAACGTGCTTCTCTGGTTTCTGTTTCTACATTTGCTCTATAATGTTCATTAGTATTTATATACACATTTTCGGTTTGTGTCATTATTTCTGCCAATACTTTATTAAAATCTTGTAACCAAAAAACCGATTGTATTCCCGAAGTTTCAAATGCCGATTTTTTATCTAGTTTTTCGCCTTCCCAAACTGCAATATGTGCATTTGTTTCTTTTAGAAATAACATTTCTCTATGCATTTCTTTTGGTGCATCTGGAAAAATGACTAAAATACTCTCTTCTTGATCTACACCTGATAAATAAAAGATATCTCGATGTTGTGCAAAAGGCAATGTACTATCTGCACTTACTGGATAAATGTCATTAGAATTAAATATTGCCAATGAATTGGATTTCATTTTAGTAACAAATTTTTTTCTATTTTTAATAAATAATTTTTTGTCTATCGGTAAATATTTCATCTGGAAAGTCTTTTAAATTTACTTGAATTATTTTTTAATTCTAAAACAAAGTTATGGAATTGCTTTAAGATTAAATCAGAAAATCAGAAAAAATTATGTGTGTATCTATTTATACTTATTTGATTTTAAGATGCGCCAAAAAAAATCAACATTTTTTTTTAGTACATCCTCTTAAAATTGTAAGTATAGCCTTTGCTACGGTTATAATTTTAAGTGAAATGGTATGAGTTTATGGCTTATTTTGAAATTGAATTGATATAAGTTGTCGTTTGAATGCAATTTTACTTAAAATTATAAACGGAATTAGGCAAAATAAATGGTTAAATTAACTACTCGACCTAAACTTGTTACGTTTCGAAAATTTATTCAGTTTTAAAAGTCTAAATAGAACAGATAAAATTAAATAAAATCATCTTTTGCCATTACGTGATACCGAGGATCGTCGATACTTTCTTCGATTGCATTCCATAATTTTGGTGATGCTTTTACCATTAAATCTTTACATTCTTCGGACAAGTGTTTTAGCTTTACTTGTTTTCCTGCTTTTTCGTATCGTTCTACTAAATTAAATAAGGCTTCTAATGCAGAATGATCGGATACTTTAGATTCTAAAAAGTCAATTTCTACTTTTTCTGGATCGTTTTTTACATCAAATTTACTATTAAATGCTTGAATACTTCCAAAGAAAAGTGGTCCGTATATTTCATATACTTTGGTGCCATCTTCTTTATAACGTTTTCTAGCTCTAATACGTTTGGCGTTTTCCCATGCGTATACTAAAGCAGACATAATAATACCCACAATTACTGCAACTGCCAAATCTTCAAAAACGGTTACTAACGAAACGGTAATTAATACTAGTGCATCTGCTACTGGTATTTTATGTAGAATTCGAAAACTAGACCATGCAAATGTTCCGATAACTACCATAAACATTACGCCAACTAGTGCTGCAATTGGCACTTGTTCTATTAATCCTGAGGCGAATAATATAAAAACCAACAATAATAATGCTGCTGTTATTCCCGAAAGGCGATTTCTTCCTCCTCCTTTTATATTAATTATGGATTGTCCAATCATGGCACAGCCACCCATACCTCCAAAAAGACCTGTAACTATATTTGCTCCTCCTTGTGCGACACATTCTCTGTTGGAATTTCCTCTAGTTTCGGTTAGTTCGTCAATTAGATTTAAAGTCATTAAAGATTCTATTAATCCGATTGCAGCTAAAATTATTGCAAATGGCCCTATAAATTTAAGGGTTTCCCATGTTAATGGGATTTTATTGAATATTTCAAATTGAAATTGTGGTAAGCCTCCTTTTAGTCCATTTCCACCGCCATCTTTTATAAAACTCCCAACAGTTGCTACATCCATATTTCCATAAATAGCAATTAATGAAACTACTAAAATTGCAACTAATGCTTCTGGTATTTTTTTACTCAATTTTGGTAAACTCCACATTAAAAACATCGTTAGAAATACCAAGCCAATCATTAAATATAATTTTTTTGATTTTAAAAAGGATTTTGCAAAACCTTTCTTTTCTACTTTATAGATGGCATTATCTTCAAAATTAAATTTTACTTTTTTTGTAGTTGCATCAAAAACTTGCTTGTCAAATATTTCATAGGTAATTTGATTTGTTTGTACAGATATTAATTGATTATCTACTCTCGTAAACATTAATTGTTTGGTTTGACTATCGTAAACCTTACCATCTTCTACATACATTATCTTTTCTTTAGATACGGTTTCTACCTTATTATTGCCAAAATTATCTTTAATAATTTCTTTGAACATTCCTAACTGAGATAAAAAAATTACAATTGCTAGTCCGTTTACAAATCCCATCATTACTGGATGTGGAATTAATCGTACAAATTTTCCGAGTTTAAAAAATCCTGCAAGCATTTGGATAATTCCCATTAAAATAACTGTGGCAAAAAGATAATACAATCCTAGATTTTCTGCTTCTGTTCCCATAGCATTCCCTTTGGCAACTAAAGCAACCATTACTACTGCTAATGCTCCCGTTGCTCCAGAAATCATTCCTGGTCTTCCTCCAAAAATTGCCGTAATTAAACCAATCATAAATGCTGCATATAATCCTACTAATGGATCTACTCCTGCTACAAAAGCAAATGCGACTGCTTCTGGCACTAATGCTAATGCAACTGTAATTCCAGATAGAATATCGTTTTTAGCATTATTAGTATGTTTACGAATAAAAGCATTCATTACACTTAAATTTTTAGTTAGTTTATAAGCGCGCAAAAGTAGGCTTTATTTTTTAAATCATTTTTTTAAACCATTAAGAAAATTAAATACAAAATATATAGGAAATATTATAATTAAATTTGTTTTTTACTCCTAAATTAAATCCATGTGAACAAATTTGATTGCAAGTTTAGGACTTATTTTTTCTAAATTTCTTAAAACTATAATAAGATAATATAGAAAAAACAATTAAAAATGCAATAACATAATACGCCCAAACTGGAAAAGGAACAGGATCGCCTGTAGCGTAAGAATGCATACCGCTCAAATAATAATTTACACCAAAATAGGTCATTATTAGCGTCGCAATAGAAATCATACTTGCAAAATTAAATGCAAAACGACTTTGTAATCCAGGAACCATACGCATGTGTAAAATAAAAATATAAATCATCATAGATATTAATGCCCAAACTTCTTTTGGATCCCAACTCCAATAACGTCCCCAACTTTCACTTGCCCAAACTCCACCTAAAAAAGTTCCAATAGATAGCATAAAAAGCCCTACAATTAAGGTAGATTCATTTACATAAGTCAATTCTTTAATGGTTTCATTTAAAAGGTTTTTATTTTTTGGTGTTCTCATAATAAATAACAACAACACAATAAATCCAAGCAAAGAACCTAAGCCTAAAAATGCGTAACTCGCTGTAATTATTGCTACATGTATCATTAACCAATACGATTTTAATACTGGTACTAAATTCGTCATTTCTGGACTCATGAGACTTCCATGTGCAATCCCCAATAAAAATCCTGCAAATAATACGGCAACTCCAATAATAAACTTACTTCGATTAAACGAAAAAATTAATCCTGCTAATGTGGTAATAAATGCAATAAAAACAGTTGCTTCGTAACCGTTACTCCATGGAGCATGTCCAGATATATACCAACGCACTCCTAAACCGACAACATGTGCTAACATGCCAATAATAGTTAAACCAATAAAAATTTGCAATGCGATTTTTGTTATTTTTAAATTAGGTTTAAATAAATCTACAAATGCTAAAAATAACAATACCATTCCGATAAGAAAATAATAAATAAGCAATTTAAAAAATACATTGATGCGATTATAACTAATTTCTAAAGCTACTTTTTCTTTTGAAGGAATAATATTTGCTCCTAAATTTTGCTGATATTTTGTAATAATATCTAAATAATCGTTTGCTTCTGTATAATCATTTGTTTGAACTGCTTTACTTAGCGTTCTCATGTATAACTGATGCATTTTTAAAATCATGGTGTCGTTTGCCACAAATACTTTATCATTTGTACCGATATACCATTTATTATTTTCGTCTCCTTTTTTCGGATATATTTTCATTAAACTACCGCTTAGTACGCCAGTCCAAATATTTACTTTTTCATCTAAGTTTATAATTTCTTTATCTGTATAGGTTCTTAAAGCACTACTTTTTCTAAAAACATCATCTACTTTTTCTCTAAGATAGTAGGTTCTATTTTTAAAAAATTCGGATATTGCTGTATGCGCTTCTTTAATTTTTAAATCTGCAATAATTTTTTTACCTAAGCGTTCTTCGTGTGTTTTAATAATTGGCTCATAGCTCCATAAATTTGGATCTAATTGTGCAGTTAATAAAATTTGTTCTGCACTTAAACCTTTATAAGTATCTTTACCATATACTTTTCTCAACGCTTCTAATGCATAAGTATTAATTGGTTTTATTCTTCCTTGATGGTCTTGAATCAATAATTTTCCAAATTTATCTGCATGCGTTTTACTTACAGAAATTTGTTGTAATTCTAATGGTGATAAGGTAGAGATTTCAGCAAGATGTCCGTGATTTTCTTGTGCAAATCCTATAATTCCAAAACTCCATAATAAAAATACAATAGTCGCTTTATTTTGAGATATTTTTTTCAATTTCTGAGATAAATCTTTAAAACGAGATCCTCTCCAAAACAAGGTAAAAAACATACCAATTCCCATTAAAATATAACCAAGGTAGGTAATTAATGTTCCCCAATAATCGTGATTTACAGATAGATGTGTTCCTAATTCGTCTGGATCGTAAGAAGATTGAAAAAAGCGAAATCCTTTATAATCTAATACATGATTCATATAAATACGATAATCAAATGTTTTATCTCTATCAATTACGGTAACTTCACTTGCGTAAGATGATGGTGAGTTTGTTCCCGGATAACGCTCCAATTCAAAATCTCTTAATTTTACCGAAAATGGCGCTTCTATTTGCTTTGAACCATAAGAAATAAAGAAATTTAATCCGTTTAAGCTTAATTTTTCTGGTTTTAATATTGCTCCTTTTGTGCCTTTTACGGTAATTATTTTTTCTTCATCTCCAGATTTTATACGAAATGTTAGTGCATCGTATGGATGGGAATTTTGTTCTTTTTTAGAAGCCGTTTCTCTTTTAATTACACCTCTTGTAATAGATTTTACTACAAAACGCATTTTGTTAAATGTATATAATTTTTTAATTTGTAATGGCGCAAAAGAGTCTTTTACAACTTTTGTTAATTTTTGCGTTTGCATTTCCATAAAATTCCCTTCAAATAATGGTTGAAACATTTTTTTACCATCGATATCTGTAAAATTCATTCCTCCAGCTACTGGATTATTGTACGTAAATAAGATACTATTGATACTTTTTACTTCGCCATTTTTAATAAAGATATCACTTCTCGAACCAGAACTTGTTTCGACCAAATGCAAATAATTTATTCCATCATTATCAGCTACTAAACTTTCTTTTACTTTTGGAGTATATGCTATCAATTTAACAGAAAAAGGAATTCGATTGTCTGCTACTCCAAAAAAAGCTTTAAATTTATTTTTAACAGGTCCAAATTTACCCTTTAGATTAAATCTATTTCCTCCTAAACTTTTTAATAAAATAGGGCGATTAAAATCTTTCATAAATTTATTATCATCTACTCTAACTTTTAGATACGTTTTATCGGATAATATTGTAGATGAAAGTTTTCCTTCTCGAATAAGCATTACGCCTTCATAGCTGTAATATCTTGTAATAAAAGAACCAAATAAGGTTACAATAAATGCAATATGAAATAATAAAACTGGCCATTTTTCTCTTCGGAATAATCGATATTTAAAAATATTTCCGATAAAATTTACTACCAATAGTAACATTAATAATTCAAACCATTTTGTATTATAAATTACTGCTTTTGCGGTTTGCGTTCCATAATCATTTTCAATAAATGTAGCTACTGCCATTGCAATCGCATAAGCTAATATTACAATTGACATTAATCGTGTACTGAATAAAAAATTTAAACTACTTTTCTTCATAATATACTTTTGTATTTTGCGCTGCAAATATAGTTATTTTATTTACGCTGACGGTAGATGAATGTTAATATTAATACAACTTAAATTCAAATACCACAACTATTTTTTAAAGAAAATAAATCGAACTGAGGTTAATATTTCATCGTTATTTTAGTATAATACCAACTCAACGTCAAAATAAGCCATAAACTCTTTATCTTTTCACGTTTTACTGCACTTTAAATTTAAACCATAGCTATGCTATGCATGAGATTTCAAGATTGTAAAACATAAAAATAGTTCAAATCTATTATAATCGCAAAATCAAAATGTAACACTTATAAATAACTAAATGTACCTTTTTTTTGCGTAATTTCTTTTTTAATTACTACAAATATATATCATTTAAACAATAATTAAACATTGTTTAAAACAAAGTTAAATCATCCTTAGGATTGCTTAAATCAAAGTTAGCAGTGATAACCTCTATCTTCTTTTTTTGTGGCTTAGAACTAGTATTAGCAATACTAACTGATTGCTCAATAGTTTTAGTACACCAACCAAATTCTTTAGTATATTTTTTAAGTATATCACTAGGATAACTACTTAATAAAAATTTACCATCTATTTTTGACAATGTTTTTAAAAGTGTTTCAAAATCATCTAAAGTATAACCGTCATAGTGACCGCAATCACTATTGTAGTAAGGTGGGTCACAATAAAAAAAGGCTTCTTTAAAATCTCGTGAATTAATGATACGAATAGCATCAGTACATTCAATGTGTACATTTTGCAATCTAATAGCATAATCATAAGTAAAAGCGTTACGTTTACGAGTTACTTTTTGAGCCGTAGTTCCTTTTATTTTATCATAACCCCAACTAGCATCTAACATACTAGCAAAACTTTGAGCTGCTAATACCCAAACAGCCCAAGCACGTTTAATACGTTTAAACATGTGAGGATTATTATAAACAACAGAGGCATCTTTATGTAATGACCTCGAATGTAAACTAATTCTAACCATTTTTTCAAGCTCTACAAATTCATTCTGTACTATTTCGTAAAAATTTATTAACTCTCTATTAGTATCATTTATTACTTCTACTTCACTTTTAGGCTTTGCCCAAAACAAAGCTCCACCACCAACAAAAGGTTCAGCATACAATGTATGTTTAGGAAATAAAGGTAATATTGTTTTTATCAAATTTTGTTTCCCTCCATAATAACTTATTGGAGTTTTTATTTTATTTTTTGTCATATCTATATTATTAACTATTTTTACAACCTGACCACAAACAAAAAACCATACAAGCAACCAAAAGACAATATGTCCTTCAGTAGCCTGTATGGTTCTTGTTTAAAAAGTGGTCAGATATTTTTTAATGCTGGAGGACTTTTTAATTCTACCTCCAAAAGAATTATTATTTACTCATCATACTCAATAGACTTTATTGAGTGATTTTTTTCTAACTTGCTTAAGCCTAGATTTACCAATCTACCAAACCAAGTAAGCGTTTTGTTTAGTTGATTTTTGCCCATAACACCACTAATGGTTTCATCAGGGTTGCCAAACAAATTAATACTTATATTTGTTATTAACAGGTCGTTTAAAACATGTTGTAGTAACACATTTAACGTTTGATCTAAACTAACAGCCAAACTCCACAGATACCACCATAAATTAGACTCACCATTTGCCTTACCTATTATAATTGCCATTATTCCATACATTATCGCATAAACAAACAGCCATTTCAGAGAATAAATAGCTATTAATAACACAATTACTGGTT
>JALSLK010000052.1 GCA_026988355.1 Flavobacteriaceae bacterium | reverse complement strand
AAAATAGTGTATTTTTAATGCTCAAAATTGGGTGGTTTTAAAAGTAATATTTTTGTTTGTTTGCACTATAAAAATAACACTTTTCACCCAATTTTTTACTATCTATGATGAATTTTTCGGGTTAAATACCTTTTTTAAATTTAAAAATAGAACGATAGTTAGTAGTAAAAAAGACAATTCTAATAAAAGGGATATTTTATTTATAAGCTCTGGAAATATGAAACAAAGTAATGGCTCAGAATATTTTGTAAAAAAAAATGTGCATGTAATTTATTTAAGAAATGATTCTCAATTAAAGATAATTTCCAAATAGTACAAACGTTTATTCATCCACTTTTAATCGAGCAGTAGCAATTTTATTTTCGTTAGAAATTTTACCATGCTTGTGCTTTAAATAACCAACAATACCAATCATAGCAGCATTATCTGTAGTATAAGCCATTGGCGGAATAAAAGTTTTCCAAGCATATTTATTTTGAGTTAGGCGTTTTCTAATTTCAGAATTAGCAGAAACACCACCAGCAATAGCAATTTGACGAATATTAGTTTGTTTTACCGTTTCTTTTAATTTATCCATTAAAATAGAAACAATACCATTTTGAATGGAAGCACAGATGTCTGTCAGATTTTCTTCAATGAATTTAGGATTCTCCTTTACATTTTTTTGAATAAAACGCATAACGGCTGTTTTAAAACCACTAAAACTAAAGTCTAATTTATTTTTGGTTTTTGGTTTCGGAAAAGGATAAGCATTTGGATTTCCATTTTGAGCATATTTATCAATCAAAGGACCACCAGGATAAGGTAAACCAAGTGCTTTCGCAGATTTATCAAAAGCTTCGCCAACAGCATCGTCTAAAGTTTCTCCTAAAACTTCAAAATCAAAATAACTACGTACTTTAACAATTTGTGTATGACCACCAGAAATGGTTAAACAGATAAATGGAAATGAAGGTTTTTTAGTAGGTGTAATCTCATCCATCTCTTGCGTCTTGCATCTAACATCTTGCGTCTTGCATCTAACATCTTGTTTCTTGCATCTAACATCTTGCGTCTTGCGTCTAACATCTTGCGTCTTGCATCTAACATCTTGCGTCTTGCGTCTAACATCTTGCGTCTTGCATCTAACATCTTGCGTCTTGCATCTAACATCTTGCGTCTTGCGTCTAACATCTTGCGTCTTGCATCTAACATCTTGTTTCTTGCATCTAACATCTTGCGTCTTGCATTTAACATCTTGCGTCTTGCATCTAACATCTTGTGTCTTGCATCTTGTTCCTTCTCCATCATCTACAATAAAATGTGCTAAAATATGTGCTTGCATGTGATTTACATCAATTAACGGGATGTCTAAAGCAGCAGCCATCGAAGTCGCAAAAGAAGTACCAACTAATAAAGAACCCATTAATCCAGGACCTCTAGTAAAAGCAATAGCATCCAATTCCTTTTTATCAATATTAGCTTGTTTTAGAGCTTGTTGGACAACAGGAACAATATTCTGTTGGTGCGCACGAGAAGCAAGTTCTGGTACAACACCACCATATTTTTGATGAATTTCTTGATTTGCAATTACATTAGACAAAACAGTATCGTTACAAAGTACAGAGGCACTAGTATCGTCACAAGAAGATTCAATAGCTAGAATATAGGTGTTTTTATTCGGTTTCATTGTTGGCAAAATTAGGAAAAAGTGGACTTAAAGCAAGTGTAAATTTTATTAAAGTAGGATAAATTCGTTTTATTTGATAAAAAAAATTATTTTTGCAGCCTAATTTAAGAAAATAAAAATGACAAATAGAACATTTACCATGTTAAAACCAGACTCTTTAGAAAAAGGGAATACTGGTGCAATACTAGAAAAAATTAATGCTGCTGGATTTAGAATTGTAGCAATGAAAATGACGCATATGACTCGAAGAGATGCAGAAGCATTTTATGCAGTACATAACGAACGTCCATTTTTTGGAGAATTAGTAGAATATATGACTCGTGGTCCTATTGTAGCTGCAATTTTAGAAAAAGACAATGCAGTAGAAGACTTTAGAGTATTAATAGGAGCTACAAATCCAGAAGATGCTGCCGAAGGAACAATTCGTAAATTATATGCAGCTTCTATTGGAGAAAATGCAGTTCACGGTTCAGATAGCGATGAAAATGCAGCTATTGAAAGCGCTTTTCATTTTTCTGGAAGAGAAATGTTTTAGTTTTTAAAAGAAGCGAAAAATAAAGAATAAGTTAGAAATTGTATAATGGAAGACTTATTTCTTAGAAATAAAAATCCCAAACTATCTGATAGTTTGGGATTTTTATTTTGGTAGAAATTTTATAGTTTTGAAACTTACTGTTTTTAACTGTAATACCAATTCAATTTAAAATGCGCTAAATAGATGTGAAAAGATAAATAATTTTAGCTATTTTGATGTTGAGTTGGTATAATAAGTTTTCTTACATAACCATGTAATATTTCATTTATTCTAGATAAATACTATTTCATCATTTCCAAACTACGTTTAATAAAGCCAGTTAGTTCTTCTCCTTTTAAAAGATTTTGAGATAATTTGGCTAAATCTAACGCTTGGTTTATATAATCTTGTTGTTTCCCTTTTGCTTTAAGGATTTTTTGCATCCATTCGTTATTGGTATTTACGACAAGATTGTACATTTCTGGAAAGTTACCCATTCCCATCATTCCGCCACCACCGCCAGATTGCTGCATTTCTTTCATACGACGCATAAATTCTGGTTGTGTAATCGTAAAAGGGTTTGCTTTAGAATCCATTGCTTCTAATTGTACTGTGTATTTTTCGTTTGGTACAACACCTTCTATAATTCCTTTTAATTTTTCTTGCTCGTCATCCGATAGTTTAGAAATGGTAGTTTCGTCTTTTTTAATTAAATTTTCTACGGTATCCGAATCTACTCGAACAAATTTAATAGGTTGTTTTTTATCAGACAATTCGCTGTTTTCGCTTTCTAATTTTTGAATTAAATGTGAAACAATTGGCGAGTCTAATAATAAAACTTCGTAACCTTTATCTTTTGCAGCTTCAATATAACTGTGTTGTTCTTTTTTATCGGAAGCATATAAAACTACAATATTTTTGTCTTTATCTGTTTGTGCAGGTTTTATTTTTTCTACCAATTCGTCAAAGGTTAAAAAAGCATCATCAACGGTTGGAAATAAGGCAAATTTTACCGCTTTGTCATAGAATTTTGGTTCGGATAGCATTCCGTATTCAATAACAATTTTAATATCGTTCCATTTTTTTTCAAAATTAGCTCTATCTTTTTTGAAAATAGAATGCATTTTATCGCCGACTTTTTTAGTGATATAACTTGCAATTTTCTTTACAGCACCATCTGCTTGTAAGTAACTACGAGAAACGTTTAACGGAATGTCTGGAGAATCAATAACACCACGTAACATTTGTAAGAAATCTGGAACAATACCTTCTACATTGTCAGTGACGAAAACTTGATTTTGATACAATTGTATCCTATCTTTTTTAACATCTATATTCGCTTCTAACTTTGGGAAATATAGAATTCCAGTTAAATTAAAAGGGTAATCTACATTCAAATGGATATTAAATAACGGATCTTGAAATTGCATTGGATACAATTCTTTATAAAAAGAATTGTAATCTTCATCTTTTAAATCTTTAGGTTGTTTTGTCCAAGCAGGATTCGGATTGTTAATAATATTATCTACCGTAATCCTTTTTTGTTCTTCGGTAGTTTCTTTTCCGTCTTTATCTTTAGTTGTTTTTGGCGTATGTTTAGGATCTGCAATTTCCTTAGTTCCGAATTTAATCGGAATAGGCATAAATTTATTATACTTTGTTAGTAATTCACGAATTTTAGACTCTTCTAAAAACTCTTCAGAATCATCAGCAATATGTAGAACAATTTCTGTTCCTCTATCTTTTTTGTCAGATTTTACCAAAGTGAACTCTGGAGAACCATCGCATTTCCAATGTACTGCCGCTTCTTCTTTATACGATTTTGTAATGATTTCTACTTCTTTAGCAACCATAAAAGCGGAATAGAATCCCAATCCGAAATGTCCAATAATTCCAGCATCTCCAGCTTTATCGTCTTTGTATTTTTCTAAAAATTCTTCGGCACCAGAAAACGCAATTTCGTTGATGTATTTTTTCACTTCGTCTTTGGTCATTCCGATTCCTTGATCGATAATAGTTAACGTTTTTGCATCCTTGTCTAATTTGACCTCTAATTGTACACCATCTGTTTTTCCTTTAAATTCTCCGATGGAAGCTAAATGCTTTAATTTTAACGTTGCATCTGTTGCATTAGAGATTAATTCACGTAAAAATATTTCGTGATCGGAATACAAAAATCGTTTGATTAGTGGAAATATATTATCTACTGCTACATTAATTTTTCCTTTTGCCATGTTTTATATAGTTTGTTTATTATTTAATTTCGGTTGATTTAACTTGTTCTATGCTTTTCAAAAAAAGTACCATTTTCAGTATTGTGACAAGTTGGCAGAATAATTAGAAACATAAGAGCATTATGTAAAATACTGGCAGTTATAAATCAAGATAATAGAATGTTTTTTTTTATAAAAGCATGATAAAATAGCTTATGTTACATATTAATAAAATATATTTGCTTTTCGAAATTTTAGCACAAAACCATTGGCATTATCCGATTACACATCCGAATTTAAAACAAATTTAAAATTAGCTTTGCCTGTTATGACAGGATCGTTAGGACACCTTTTGGTTGGCTTAATTGATGATATTATGGTTGGTAGTTTAGGTCCTGTAAAATTAGCAGCAACTTCGCTAGGTAATAGTTTGATTTTTATTGCCATTTCGATTGGTATCGGATTTTCATTTGCAATTACGCCATTAATTGCGGAATCTGATGGAGAAAAAAAATACAAAAAAGGACGATTACAATTTCAGCATAGTATGTTATTAATGATATCTTTAGCTGTATTACTAATTGGTTTCTTATTTTTAATTAAACCCATTTTATATCATCTAAATCAGCCTCCAGAAGTAGTAAAATTAGCAATTCCATATTTTGAAATTGTAGCATTATCAATGTTTCCAATGATTATTTTCCAAGGCTTAAAACAATTTACAGATGGCTTGTCTCAAACAAAATATGCGATGCAAGCAACTTTAATAACCAACGTTATAAACATTGCTTTAAATTTTATACTAATTTATGGTTGGTGGATTTTTCCAAAAATGGGAATTGTCGGCGCAGCAATTGGTACTTTAGTATCTCGAATTGTAATGGTTATTTTTATGTGGTATATATTGCGTAATAAAGAAATATTTAAACCATATTTAGCACTTTTAAAACGTGAGGAAATTCAGTCAAAAATATTTAAAAAAATTGTAAATATTGGTTTGCCATCTGCATTGCAAATGCTGTTTGAAGTTGGTGTTTTTACAGCTTCTATATTACTGGCAGGAACATTAGGAGCATTTCCACAAGCAGCAAATCAGATTGCCATAAAATTAGCAGCAACAACATTCATGATTTCTATTGGAGTAGGAGTAGCAACGACAATTCGAGTAGGTAACCAAAAAGGATTGCGTCAATTTAAAGATTTACGACGAATTGCAATTTCTAATTTCTTACTTATTTTTATAATAATGTCTGTTTTTACAGTTATGTTTATGCTTCTAAAAAATCAATTACCACTGTTATTTACGAGTAATTTGGAAGTGATTAAAATCGCATCTGGATTATTAATAATTGCAGGTGTTTTTCAAATCTCGGATGGTATACAAGCCGTAGTATTAGCGGCACTTCGTGGATTACAAGATGTAAAAATACCAACCTATATTACATTTGTTGCCTATTGGATTATCGGATTTCCAATTAGTTATTACCTTGGTTTACACACAGAATTGCGTACTTTTGGTATCTGGATTGGACTTTTTATTAGTTTAACCATATCTGCCTTGATGTTATTTTTAAGGTTTCAGTATCTATCGAGAAAGTTGATTCGTTAATTAGAAATGTCTAAACGAAATGAATATCTAAAGACTAATAAATTAGTTGAAAATGAATATTGTATATAAACAATCTGTAATTAATACCATTATTTTATTTCTTGGTTTTACCATTGGCGGAATTAATGTATTGTTTTTATACACCCATTTTTTAGACGCAGATTATTATGGATTAATTACTTTTTTACTTTCTACGGCAACCATTATTTTACCAGCTTTACTATTTGGAATGCAAAATACAGTAATCAAATATTTTTCTTCCTACGCTACAAAAAAAGAGCAAGATGCATTCTTAACGACATCGTTATTTTTACCATTATTAATCATCATTCCATCTGCAATACTAGGAATAATTGCTTACGAACAAATTTCAAATTGGATTTCCGTAAAAAACCCATTGATTAAAAATTATACGTATCTCATTTTTTTAGTAGCTGTATTTATGGGTTATTTTGAATTGTTTTATGCATGGAGTAAAGTACAATTACAGTCCGTTTGGGGGAATTTAATTAAAGAAGTTTTTGCACGTTTTTGCACTTCTATATTATTGCTTTTAGTATATTTTAAACAAATTACAGATGAGCAATTTATATATGCTGTAATTATTGTTTGGGGAATTAGAATGTTGCTCATGTTATTTTATGCATTACATTTATATACACCAAAATTGACATTTGTACGACCTAAGAATTTTAAAAAAATAATCCATTATTCGTTTTATATCATATTGGCAGGTTCAGCAGGTTTTATTTTATTAGAAATAGATAAGTTTATGATACCGCAAATTCAAGAAGGAATTTCGAAAGTTGCCTTTTATTCTGTCGGAATTTATATTGCTTCGGTAGTTGGTATTCCTGCAAGAGCAATGCAGCAAATTGCAACACCAATTACTGCAAAAGAACTCAATGCAAATAATTTAGAAGAAGTAGAACGATTGTATAAAAGTAGTTCCGTAAATCAGTTATTTGTTGGCGCATTATTATTTTTATTAATTAATTTGAATCTGCAAGATTTGTATGTTATTATTGATAAACCAGAATATGCAAATGGTGTTTTTATTGTATTGTTGATTTCAATTGCCAAATTATTTGAACTTGCCTTAGGAACGAATAACGCCATTTTATCGAATTCAAAATACTATAAAGTTTATTTTTACCTTTCGTTAACAATGGCATTTAGTATTGTAATTTTAAATGATTGGTTAATTAATTTATATGGAAATGACGGTGCTGCTTTAGCAACTTTAGTAGTTGTTACTGTTTATTTTTTCCTTAAAGTTTGGTATGTACATTTTAAGTTTAAAATGTTGCCTTTTACGTCTAAAACAAGAATAATAATTACAATCACCGCTATGTTGTTTGGATTGTTTTATTACTTTAATTTGCAGTTTAATTCGTATTTTAACATTATTTTGCGAACTATAATTATTAGTAGTTTATATCTTGCAATTAGTTACAAATTAAAATTATCGAACGAATTTAATAATTTTGTAAAGCAATTTTTAAACTCCGAAAAGTAGAATATGTTTACAGTAATACATCCAAAATTTCATTTAAATGGCATTCATTTTTCAACAAAAGCGACATTGTTAGAATTTGTAAAAAAGGATTTTGAAAGTATTTATTCCTTTTTAGAGGAATGGTTTAATGCTAAAAAGTACATTATAGTATATACATCTGGCTCTACAGGAAAGCCAAAACCAATTAAAATTTTAAAAGAGCACATGTTTAATAGTGCTTTAGCAACGGCAACTTATTTTGAATTACAAGAAGATGGAATTACGGCTTTATTATGTTTATCTCCAGATTATATTGCAGGAAAAATGATGTTAGTTAGAGCTTTAGTTTCTGGTTGGCATATAGACGCTGTTGCTCCAGCATCCAATCCATTACATGAGAATAAAAAATATGATTTTACGGCAATGGTACCTTTACAAGTACATCATTCGTTAAATGATTTACACAAAGTTAAAACATTAATTGTTGGAGGTGGCGTAGTTTCAAGAACTTTACAAGAACAATTAAAAGGCTTAAAAACAAAAATTTATGCCACTTATGGCATGACAGAAACAGTAACACATATTGCTGTAAAAAAATTAAATAATCTTACAGGAATTACGAATTATTACGAAGTTTTGCCAAACATTAAAATAGAAAAAGACGATAGAGACTGTTTGGTTATTGATGCTCCAAATTTATCTAAAACTAAAATTATTACAAACGATATTGTAAAATTAATTGATGACAAACATTTTTGTTGGAAAGGCAGATTTGATAATATCATTAATTCTGGAGGTATAAAAATACTGCCAGAGCAAGTAGAAGAAAAATTGGAAAAGACAATTAAGCAACGTTTTTTTATTGCGCCAAAAGGCGATACTGTATTAGGTCAAAAAGTCATTTTGATTATTGAAGGCAAGAAAATTAAAAATATAGATTTTACTTGTTTAGGGAAATACGAAAAGCCCAAAGAAGTCTTTTATTTAAAGAAATTTGTAGAAACTAAAACCGAAAAAATTAACAGAAAAGCTTGTTTGGAATTAGTTTGCTAATTTAAAATCCATTACTCTACATTAAATACATTATTTTTTAAATTTACATCCGCCATTAATTTAGAAGTATCAATAATTACTTTCTTAACATTTTTAGTAGCATTAAATGTATAGGTTGGATGTGTCCAAGCCCAATCTTTAAGTTTGGTTGCTTTTGTTTCTTTAGAACCTAACATCATTCGTAACGGAATGTGATAATCTTCATTAGAACCATCAGTATAAATAACTTTTAAATCTATTGGCATTGGCATTTTTCCTAATCTTTCTAAAGTAATTTCTTTACCAGAAACTGTTTTTACACTATAATCTATATTATGTAAGGTTTCTGTCCATTCGTTTAAGTACCAACCTAATTGTAATCCAGATATTTTTTCGGCAGTTCTATTAATATCATTTGGTGTTGGATGTTTCATCTTAAACTCTGTGTAATATTTTTTTAATGTTTTTAATACATTTTCTTTTCCGATAAGATATTCTAATTGCGATAAATATAGTAAACCTTTATAATAGCTATTTATACTATAAGCCATGTTGGTATGGTATCTATCTCCATGTGTTGTTAAGGGTTCATTTTTTCCAGAGTTTACCAAATAATTATAAGTTTTATAGGTTCTGTCGTATGGAAACTTTTTTGCTTGATCTAACTTTTGATCTGCAAGTACATTTATATAAGAAGTAAAGCCTTCGTCCATCCATGGATGTCTACTTTCGTTTGAAGCAAGTACAAACTGAAACCAAGAATGTGCCATTTCGTGTCGCATTACACCGATTAAACCTGCAAGTGGTCTTTTTCCAGTAATAAGTGTGCACATACCATATTCCATTCCGCCATCTCCACCTTGAATGATGGAGTATTGTTTGTATGGATATTCTCCAATTGTTTTATTATAAAATTGCATGGTTTTTACAGCATCTTCTTCCATTTTTTTCCAATTGTCTCTAATAACATCGTCGTTTTTGTAAAGAAAGTGCATTACAGTATTTTCCGAAACTTTTTTAATATCGTGAACAAAATCTTTATCAGCAGCCCAAGTAAAATCGTGTACGTTAGGTGCTTTAAAATGCCAAGAAAGTTTGTCTCCTTTTGGTCTTAAAACAGTACTACCTTTGGCTTGGTAGCCATAACCAATTTGTTGTGGGTTTTGTAAATATCCAGTTCCGCCAAGAATATAATTTTTATCGATATTAATTGTTACATCAAAATCGCCCCAAACACCATGAAATTCTCTAGCAATATAAGCATCTGCATGCCAGCCCTCAAAATCATATTCTGCTAATTTTGGATACCATTGTGCCATAGATAATGCAACATCTTCTTTATTGTTTCTACCACTTCTACGAATTTGTACAGGTACTTGTCCTTTAAAAATCATATCGAAAGTAGTTTTTTGTCCAGATAAAATAGGATTTGCTAAAGTTACTTTTAAAATGGTTCCTATTACTTCGTATTTTAATGGTGTACCATCTTGCTTTAGAGATAGTATTTTTTGAAAACCAATTTCACTTGGTTTTAATTTTGCTATTCGACTTTCAAATATGGGATTTTCTTTTGTACCGATATTTGGAGCCATTCTTCCATCAGGATCTGCAATTGTTTGTACACGTGCATCCATTTCAGAATTTGGCTGAAATGCATTAAAATACAAATGATAAAAAACGGTATTTAATTTGTCTGGAGAATTATTGGTGTAAACTAATCTTTGTGTACCATCAAATTGATAATTGTTTACATCCATATCAATATTCATGGTATAATCTACATGTTGTTGCCAATATGTTTGTGCAGATTTCCCAATATTTGAAGATGTTGTTGCGGTTAAGGTTTGTGTTGTTTTACAAGAATAAATTCCTACAAGAACTATTAATGTTAGAAGTGATTTTTTCATTAGAATAATTATTTGCCGCAAGATAGTGAATTCTTCTTTTACGATAGTTGTTAAAAAAATGCTAAATCTAGAGAAATATTTCGAGTTAAGAATAATATTCATTTTTAAGCAACTCTTGATAATTGTTTTTTAATTTTTTTAATAAAAGACCGTAAATGAGTTTGTAAAATAACCAAACCATTAACAAAACGATAAGAATCGCACCTACATATATAATCCATAGTAATCCATAGTTAACGTTATTAGGTATGTTTTCTGTAAATACATCGGTGTGCGATAATCGATATAACAAAAATACCGATGTTATTGCTCCTATTATAAGTTGTATAGCAACATAGTACTTTACGGTTTGTCTTGTTTTAAAGATATCTGTCATTAATTTTTTAGAAGTATCTTGTACGCAGATGGCTTTATAATTTCTATAAAAAATAAAAATAAATATTACCGTAACAGCATAAGAAATAATATTAGTTACTTTATAAAAAGTTGCAATGTGTAGTTCATCAATAGCATTATCTTTTAAAAAGATAGGAATAACTATTAATAATATAAATTCAATAATACTAATATAAAAAATCCATTTTACAATCGAAGTTGATTTTTGATGAATCATTTTGTAAATATCGGTTTCGCTAAACTGAATTTTACTTGCTTCTTGATTTTTCCATATATCTTTTAGGTTATCTATTGCCATCATATTTATGGATTTAATATTTTTTTTAATTTTGTTTTTGCTCTGTTCATTTTTACTCTTGCGTTTACCTCGCTAATTCCCAATATTTTAGAAATTTCTGCATAAGGTTTGTCCTCCAAATACATCAATACTAAAGCTTTTTCAATATCATTTAATGCATTGATTGCTTGGTATAATAGTTCTACTTGTTTGTCTTTAGTATCGTCATAATCTTTATATTCTAATTCTTTTAGATTATCAAATATTTCTGAAGTCTGTACTTTTCTTTTTGATTTTCGATATAAGGAAATTGCAGTATTTATTGCAACTCTATACATCCAAGTGCTAAACTTCGATTCGCCTTTAAATTTTGGATATGCTTTAAAGAGTTGTATCGAGATTTCTTGAAACAAATCTTTATGTTGCGCTTCTCCTTTTGTATAGGCTCTACATATTTTATGAATTATCCCTTGATTACTTTGTAATTCTTTTACAAATTTATTTTCGAGTTCTTTATTCAAATTTATTGTTTGGTTAGGTTATGTATAGGTAGTGTGAAATGTAAAAATGTTACAAAAAAAATAAAATTAATCGTTAAAAATAAAAAAATCAAGACCGCCACAATCTCTTAATATAATGTTGTCGATGGTATTATCTTTACTAAAATGTGTAATTTCTTGTTCGATTTTGATGTTCAGATTTCTTATTTTTTGAATTATTTTTGGATTGTCTTCTTTTCCATTAAAATAGGTTAATGAAGGATTTATAAACAGATGCGGACAAGCATTTGGTGACATCAAACTTATTGTAAATCCGTTATTGTTAATTAAGCTAATCCAACCTTGTGACAAATCTCCCATGTTTTGTTTAAAACCGAAGCATTCAAAAATTTCTTTTTCTTTTGTTATCGAAATTGTTTCTATACTAATACCTGCATAATTCCCTAGAACAGAAAATGACGTTTCTTTTTTTGGTAAGTTAATATTTTTTTTATCGAAATAAATCCATGTTCCGCTAGGCATAACCATTAAAAAATAATTTTCTTGCTCAAGAACAGTGGTGTATTTTTTTAAAGTATTAATGATATTTAGGTCATTATTTAGATAGCATTTTAAACTAGGTCTAACAAAAGGATCTCTACTTAATTCTATAATTGCGTTACCGTCGGTAAAGAGAGTTTGGGTTAAAGATTTAAAGCCTAAGTTTTTATAAAAATCACTACTTTTTTTAAAATCGTTTATTGGTGTTTGGATGGTAAATTTCATATCTAGAGTTATAGCCAATTTTTTGCTTTGTTGTAATCTAAGAAATAGATTAATTTTAAGGAGATATTATTTAATTGGTCTTCTTTAAATAAACTATTTAAATTATTGGCGAAATTTAATTGCGATTGTTGGTCTTGTTTAAAAATTTGATTTCTATAAAGAGCAACCAATTGACTTCCTGGAGCAAACTCCCAATTATAACTTAAATCTACATTCCAAATATTAAAATTAGTATTGTGATTGTTAGTATATGTATGTTGCGATAAATTACCGTCGTATTCTAATTTATAGAATTGATCGTCGTAGGTTACTGGCGACCAATAATAACGAAACGAAATTCCTAAAGCCGATTTTGTTGAAAAATTGTATTTTGTTGAAACGGAATTGGTAATACTTTTTTCGTCTCTATTTCCAAAAATAATGGTTTCATTATCGTCTAAAATGGTTGCAAATGCTTTGATATTGTTTGTTTTTCTAAAATTTAAACGATAGATGACATTTATTCTATCATTTATTCGAAATCTTGGAGAGACACCAAATTGCATAAATTCTCTTACTCTATCAAAACGATATCCATAATATGTGTTAAGATCAATAGCAAATCGTTGGCTATAATTTGTAGAAACGTATGCTCCTGCGCCCAAATATGGTTGCGCTCTATAAAAACGTCCAATTATTCTTGGTTCGAAATAATCGTATAAAGCACCAAAAGCAGTATTTATATTAAAACCAAAACTAAGTTGTTTTTTTGTGGTACCATTAAAACCAATATGCAGTCTATTACCAGTATATAAATTTGGTTTCGCATTGTAACTCGCTGTATTTTTGTCTAAATCCATTAGATAGTTTACCGATGTTCTTACGGAAATATTATAGTTATTTAAAAAACCTTGAGGTTCATTTATTTGATACCGATAATAACCATCAAAGCCTAAAGTGTTATTTCTTCTTTGAAACCCTAAATCATTCTGATCGTATCTTTTATTTCTAAAATCAAATCCAATTCCAATACGATGTTTACCGCTAATTTTATTGACATCAAAATTACCTTGTAAACCTGTTTTGGTTTTTTTATTTTCAAAAACGTTACTTATGCCAAATCCGCCACTCATTCCGTACGTATTTTGTTTGTTGTTTAACTCAAACAACAAACCAGTTACGTTAGCATCTCTAAAATTTCCATTTCGAACAACATTGGTATTTACTAGGCTTACCGATGAGTTTTTATTGAATTGTTGGTCTAAAACCAACACATTATAATTAGATAAAGGTTCAACTACTTCTTCTCTAGTTGTAGTAAGGTCAACAAGATCGCCAATATCGTTTAATTCTTGTACGGTTTTTTCTATGGTCGTTTTTGTTTTTTTAGTAATGGCATTAAAAACACCAATTCCTAATCCTTTTTTAGTTCGTCCAGAAATTTTTATGGCATTAAGCATGTCTACTTTATTAGGGAAGTCTGTGTATTTCTCATTATCTTCTAAATTAATACCAGTAGGCGCATTACCAACTCTACGAGAATAGAAAAAATTTCCTTTATTAAAAAGATCTGTTCCTTCGGTAAAGAAGGCTCTTTGGTCGGAAAATTGTTGTTCGAATGGGCCTAAATTTAAGATAACATCATCGAAAGCTACTTGACCAAAATCTGGAATTAAGGTTGCGTCTAGTGTAAAATTTTCGCTCAAACCATATTTTAAATCCATACCAGCACTCCAATCAAATTCTGTTTTGCCAGCAACGTTATTTATAGCTCCAAAAACAAACGGATTAAAACTTAGTCGTAATGGCGGTTTTATGTTTTCGATACCAGTAATAATTCCATCGTATTGCGAAATATTTCCTTTATCACGATTAATAAAATTCCATGAATATTGGTCTCTACTAGTACGATGTTGTCTGTGAAAATTTAAACCCCAAGTTTGTATTTTATCATTAGAAAATCGCAGAGCAGAATATGGTATTTTTATTTCCACAATCCAACCGTCAGAAACTATTTTTACGCTACTATCCCAAACCGCATTCCAACTAAAATCTTCGCCATTTGTGGTTACTTTTGCATCGTTTTGGTTACCTGTACTCATTACAAAAAATTCGGTTTGATTGATACCATCATTTTGTGGATTTAAGATTACACCGAAAAAATCGGCATTACCAAAATTATCTCTTGTTTGAAATTCCATTGGAATATCTTCTGGTTTATCATCATGTAAATACGCTCCAAAATAAATTGCTTCATCATCGTAGACAATTTTTACTTCCGATCGAATATTTTCTGGTTCTTTAGTACCACTTTCTGGTCTAAACATAACAAAATCAGTAGCTGTATTTGCATTTTTCCATGCATCATCATCTAAATTAGCATCAATTTTCGGAGCTTTATTAACTCGAATTATTTTAATTTTTTTTGGATTACTATTGTCTTGCGCAGATAACAAACTTGTAATAAATAAAAGAAGCAGTAGAATTGGGGATTTCATAAGTCTATGATTTAGTTAGTGAAAGTAGCACATCAAAATTATTAATTCTAAGATAAGACGTGTCTTAAAATTGTGTTAAACCTTGATTTGTACATATTCTTATAGACACGTTAAAATGTACAGTGTTACAGTTTTGTATTTTTTTAATAACCAATTTTAACTTATTGCTTCTTATCTCTTCCATATTTCTTTCAATTATTTATGTATTTAGTTATTTAGTCATTTAATTATTTATTACTTTTGTACATCAATTAAATTCAAGATAAAAAATGAACTTACACGAATATCAAGGAAAAGAATTATTACATAGTTTTGGTGTAAATATACAACGAGGTATTGTTGCAGATACTCCTGAAAAAGCGGTTGCTGCCGCAAAAAAATTAACAGAAGATACAGGTACTGGTTGGTGGGTTGTAAAAGCTCAAATACATGCTGGAGGTAGAGGTAAAGGAGGAGGAGTTAAACTTGCTAAAAGTCTAGAAGAAGTACAAAGTATCTCGAATACTATTTTAGGAATGATGCTTATTACACCACAAACTTCTGCGGAAGGTAAAAAAGTAAATCAAGTTTTAATCACAGAAGATGTTTATTACCCTGGAGAATCGGAAATTAGTGAATTTTATATCTC
>JALSLK010000051.1 GCA_026988355.1 Flavobacteriaceae bacterium | reverse complement strand
CAATGGTATAGATAATGATTTTTTAAACGCAAATGCAAGTATTTTTTATCAAAAAGAAAGTAGTGCTTGGGGTTTTGAATTAAACGCATCTAACTTGTTAGATACCAAATTTAAGCAAAGTAATAGTCAAAGTGATTTTATAATTTCAGATTCTAAAACTTATATTTTACCTAGAGTTGTATTGTTTAAGATAATATATAAATTATAATTTACACCAATTCAATTTCAAAATGCGCTAAATAGATTTGAAATATTTTTATCTTTTCTCATGCTACTTCATTTAAAAGTAGAAACCTAAATTCGACCTAAACTTAAAATAGGTATAGTTCGAATTAAACTAATTTTTTTCAATATTTCTGGAGTGAATCCCTTACTGCCATTATTTTGGTACTATTGGTATTATTATAAAGAATTTTCAATTAATTGATTGCGATAAGCGGTTAACATTTTAGATTTAGAGATAAAACCATAATATTTTCCATTACGTAAGACAGGTAAATTCCAAGCATTACTTTTAGAAAATTTATTCATAATCATTTGCATGGAATCTCTGTTGTAAAAAATAACATCTGGAGCATTGTGCATTAAATCTCGTACAAACACTTTTTTATACATTTTTTTATTAAACATAATTTCTCGAATATCATCTAATAAAATAATACCTATTAAATACTGTTCTTCATTAATTACTGGAAATAAATTTCGTTTGGATTTAGCTACTGCTTTTTTGAGTAATTTGCCCAAACTCATGTCTGGTGTAACTGTAATAAAATCAAGTTCTACAATACGATCTTTTTCCATTTTCATAATGGCATTTTTATCCTTATCGTGTGTTAATAATTCGCCACGTTTAGCCAATTCTTCGGTATAAATAGAGTATGCAACAAAACGTTTTGTAAGGGCATACGAGATGGCAGAAACAATCATTAACGGAACAAATAGTTCGTAACCACCAGTAATTTCTGCAATTAAGAAAATAGCGGTTAGTGGCGCATGTAATACACCAGCCATAAGTCCAGTCATTCCAATTAAGGTAAAATTAGATTCCGATACATGAAACCCTAAACCGACATTATTAATAATTTTTGCAAATACATTACCAAGTGTACTTCCCATTACTAGCGTTGGAATAAAAATTCCTCCAATTCCACCAGCCGAAAATGTAACGGTCATCGCAATTGCTTTAAAAATAGTAATTCCGATAAGCAGTACGATAATTATCCAGATATTATTTTCAAAATCTTTAAAAAAAGGCACATTTCCAATGGCTTTGATATGATTTCCATTTAATAAATTATTGATTAGACCGTAGCCTTCTCCAAATAATGGCGGAATTAAAAATAAAAGAATACCGATAATAATACCACCAACCAACAATCTTTTTATAGGATTGCTAATTTTTTCAAAACGTCTTGTAATTAAAAAATACATTTTGGAAAAATATACCGAAGCAAAACCTGTTCCAATAGCTAATAAAATATAAAAACCAATATCTTTTATCTGAAAAACATCGGTTACATTAAAGTTAAATAACACATCTTGACCTCTAAAAAAATACGAAGTTACTACGGCAGAAATCGATGCTAATAATAATGGTACTAAGGACGAAAATGCCAAATCTAGACTAAATATTTCGACAGCAAAAATAATGGCAGCAATTGGAGCTTTAAACATACTTGCCATTGCTCCTGCAGATGCACAACCTATTAAAAGCATTCTTGTTTTAGCATCAATTCTAAAAAATTGAGCAAGGTTAGAACCTAAAGCAGCTCCTGTACTTACTGCAGGTCCTTGTAATCCTACCGAACCTCCAAAACCTGCTGTGATTGGTGCAGTTATTAAAGAAGCATACATTTTATAACGTTCCATAATTCCATTTTTTTTAGCAACCGCATAAAGTGTTGCAGGAATACCATGGTAGATTTTCTTTTTTATGAAATAGGTTTTAATTAAATATACGATAAATAATCCAATAATTGGAAAGATAAAATAGAAGGCATGGTGGTAGTTTTTTATAATTTCGCCTTCTAATAAAGTTTGAATTAAGTGTGTTAAATTTTTTAAAATTACCGAACCTAATCCAGCCAACAAACCAACCAAAATACTTAAAATATAAGTAAATTGTTGATTAGAGATATGTTTGTATCTCCATTTGTAGAATTTAGTTAGTATTTTTTTTTGACTGAATTTTGACATGTAGCTTTTGATAAAATCAAACAAGTATTTTTTCTTATATGAAATAATTATAATTTTTATATGATAATCAATTTCATTTCTTTTAAAATTTGGTGTTTAAGATAGTCTTTTTTATACGTTTTAAGTAATTCATAAAAATTTTTAATTGAATCACGATGAATACCTTTAGTTACGTTAGAATTAAAATCATTCCAATGAACACTTTTAGGATTTAATCCAATTATTGTTATCGCTAGTATTTTATTTGTCCAACCAGTGGTAGATGCTCTAAAGTCTAATTTATTAGTTATCCAGTCTTGAAAAGAATCTGGTTGCATGACACGAATTAGATTGTTATCGTGTAAGGCATGTATATATCCATTTAAATAAGTTGCTATACTTTTTAATGTAATATTTCTTGTCCACATTACGGTTCTATTTTTAATGTGTTTTAGAATATTATAACTAGAATAAATCATGTGATATTAGTAAAAATCACCCATTCTATGGTTCGAAGCCATTTAATGAGTAAGATTATCATTGTGTATTAACTTACAAATCTAATTTTAAAGAAAGCTCTTTTAACTGTGTATTATCAATCTTAGAAGGAGCATCAATCATGACATCTCTACCAGAATTATTTTTTGGAAAAGCAATAAAATCGCGAATGGTTTCTTGTCCGCCAAGAATTGCAACCAATCTATCTAAACCAAAAGCCAAACCACCATGAGGAGGAGCGCCATACGTAAAAGCATTCATTAAAAATCCAAATTGTTCTTGTGCTTCTTCTTTTGTAAAACCAAGGTAATCGAACATCATTTCTTGGGTTGCTTTATCGTGAATACGAATAGAACCGCCACCAATTTCGTTACCGTTTAAAACCATATCGTAAGCGTTAGCTCGTACTTTAGCAGGTTCGGTTTTTAGTAATTCAATATCTTCTGGTTTTGGTGAAGTAAACGGATGGTGCATGGCATGGAAACGTTCCGTATCTTCATCCCATTCTAACAATGGAAAATCTACAACCCATAACGGCGCAAATTTTTCAGGATTTCGCAAACCTAAAATTTCGGCTAATTCCATACGTAAAGCACTCATTTGAATACGTGTTTTATTTGCATCTCCAGAAAGCACTACAACTAAATCCCCTTTTTTGGCATTGGTAACTTCTGCCCATTTTGCTAAATCGTCTTGGTCGTAAAATTTATCTACGGACGATTTATAACTTCCATCCTCGTTACAACGAGCATAAACCATTCCTTTTGCTCCAACTTGCGGACGTCTAATCCAATCAATTAGTTTATCAATTTCTTTACGAGTAAATTTGTTTCCATTAGGAACGGCAATTCCTAAGACCAATTCTGCGGAATTAAATACATTAAAATCTTTATGTTGTGCAACTTCATTTAGTTCGCCAAATTTCATATCAAATCGAATGTCTGGCTTGTCGTTTCCATACGTTTTTATGGCATAATCGTAAGTCATTCTAGGAAACTTTTCTACATCTATTCCTTTAATTTCTTTTAGTAAATGTTTGGTTAAACCTTCAAAAGTATTTAAAATATCTTCTTGTTCCACAAAAGCCATTTCACAGTCAATTTGTGTAAATTCTGGTTGTCTATCAGCACGTAAATCTTCGTCTCTAAAGCATTTTACGATTTGGAAATATTTATCCATTCCTCCAACCATCAGTAATTGTTTAAAGGTTTGTGGCGATTGTGGTAATGCATAAAACTGTCCTTGATTCATTCTACTTGGCACAACAAAATCACGCGCACCTTCTGGAGTAGATTTAATTAAATAAGGTGTTTCTACATCAATAAATCCTTCTTTAGAAAGGTAATTACGAACCTCCATCGACACTTTATGACGAAAGATTAAATTTTCACGTACTGGATTTCTACGAATATCTAAATAACGATATTTCATTCGAAGTTCTTCTCCTCCATCGGTTTCGTCTTCAATAGTAAATGGAGGTACTTCGGATTTGTTTAATATATCTAGTTTAGAAACTAGTATTTCAATTTCTCCTGTTGGTATATTTTTATTTTTAGATTGTCTTTCAATTACTTTTCCTGTTACTTGAATTACAAATTCACGTCCCAAACTTTTTGCTTTTTCAAAAACTGCTTTTTCTGTACGTTCTTCATCAAAAATTAATTGTGTAATTCCGTATCTATCACGGATATCAACCCAAACCATAAATCCTTTATCTCTTGTTTTTTGAACCCATCCACTAAGTGTTACTTCTTGGTTTATATGCTCTAATCTTAATTCTCCGTTATTGTGACTTCTGTACATTTTTTATTTTTTGAGAATACAAAGTTAGTTATTTCAAAATAAAATAAGATTAAGAACAAGAAATTAAATACCAAATATAGTTACATAATTTATAAAAACCTGATTTTGACTAAGACTTCATTTTCTCTTTGGGTTTGATTATTTTTCTCATAATCTCGCTAAATTTCTTTGAATTATCTAGATAATCCTTCTAAAATTCATCTTCGACTATGAAAAAAATAATCTAAATTGTAAACGAATTATTAGGCGAACTTAGGTTAATAATATTTTTTTCTTCAAAAAAAGTTGAATGTTATAAAAAAAATAAGTATAATTGCTTTAATTAAGAGGGGAAATATCTTATTTGTTTAATATTAAATTAAAAATTTACATGCTATACTATTTTAGCATTGTTTCGCATAGTAATATTTTTAATTTGCTTTAATATTTTTTATGTTAATTAAAAAAAATAATATCTTGGTACTATTGGTATTTTTTGTAATGGAAGTATATTCACAAAACACCATTAATTCAGCTGGAGTCGAAGTTTTAAATACAACTGGTTCCGTTTCGTATTCTGTTGGAATCACTTCGTATACAACAATAAGAAGTGAAGAGGGGTCGGTTACACAAGGAGTACAACATAGTTATCAAGTATTTGCATTAAGTGCAGCTTCATTAGATATTAATGAAAAAATTAATGTATATCCAAATCCTACAAAAGATTATATAAATCTTACAATGACAGATTACGATACCAATTCCTTTTGTAATATGACAGATGTTAATGGGAAAATAATTATAACTAAAAAAATAAATAGAGATAAAACAATATTAGATATGAGAAAATTACCATCAGCTATTTATTTTTTAAAGGTTTATAAAAAAAATAAAAGCACAAAGACATTTAAAATTATTAAAAATTAAAACAATCCATAAATTATGAAAAAAAATATTTTAGTATGTGTACTATTACTTTTTTCGGTTTTTCTATTTGGACAGACTCCAAATAAAATGAGTTATCAAGCTGTAATTAGGAATGCAACTTCAGATTTAGTTACAAATAAAGAAGTAAGTGTTAGAATTTCAATTCTAAATGAAAATTTAGATGGAACACCTATTTATGTAGAGTCACATAATCCAACTACAAATAGCAATGGACTTCTAAGTTTAAAAATAGGAGAAGGAAATGTGCTCAATGGAGATTTTTCTTCCATAAAATGGTCAAAAGGGAAATATTACATCAAAACAGAAACAGACATAACAGGAGGAGTAGATTATGCCATAGTTGGAGTAAGTCAGTTACTAAGTGTGCCTTATGCATTACATGCGAAAACAGCAGAGTTTTACGACGAAAAAATAACAACATTGGAACAAGATAATGTAACAGGCGAAATCGTATATACAGATGAATCTGGAAAACAGAACAATATAAAAATACTTAGCACCGATGCAGATAATAATCTAGAAATAGGTTCAGATGGAGGATTGTTATTAAGAAGCCTAGCTCCAATAGAAACAGAACCATGGAGAGATATAAATGGAAATCCAGCAACAAATACTTCCTCAAAGATTAATTTTATGGGAGGAAATGTAGGTATTGGAACAACAAATCCATATTACAAATTAATGGTAAATAGTGATATAAATGCAACCGCATTATTTGAATCTTCTGTACATAGTATTGCTAGAATACGGACAACAGCTACAGACAAGATAGCAGGTTTGTATTTTCAAAATCCAGAACAACAATATTCCTTTTATTTATCTTCAAATAATAATTTTTATTTACGAGATATAACAAATGCTAAAACAATATTAACAGCAAAAAGTAATGGTAATATAGGCATTGGAACAACGAACCCATATTATAAATTAATGGTTAAAAGCGATATAAACGCAACCGCATTATTTGAATCTTCTGCACATAGTATTGCAAGAATACATACAACAGCTACAGATAAGATAGCAGCTTTGTATTTTAAAAATCCAAGGCAACAATATGCATGGTATTTAGGAACAGATGATAGTCTAAAATTACTTAATACAACTGAAAATAAAGTTACATTAACCGCCAAGAAGGATGGGAATATTGGTATAGGAACAACAAACCCAACACAAAAATTAGAAGTGACAGGAGTAGCACAATTTGGAGCAAATAGCGCTACGTTTGGAGGAGTGCAAATGTACGGTAGATATAGTGGAAAAAATCATATCAATACCTATGGTAGTGAAAGGGGTACAGGAGCAACAACTATTGGTTATGCAGTGCAACCTAAATCTGGAGCTACAGGATATGTATCTTCTACAGAGAATATAGCTTTTTCAAGAGGATTATTAAAAATTAACGGAGGATTACAATTTTCAACAGCAAAGAGAACATTAGTAAATATAGGTAACAATGTAACATTAACTCCAAGATTTACAGTATTAAATAATGGTAATGTAGGTGTTGGAACAACCGCTCCTAGAGAAAAATTAGAAGTAAAAGGAAATATTAAAACTAGTGGTAGTTTACAATTAGGAGTAACACGAGGAGTTGTAGTAGGAAGTGTTTGTACCTCTAGCGATGCAGGGAAAATTGTTTTTAATGGTTCTCATTTTTGTGCTTGTGATGGTTCAATTTGGAAACAAGTAGATTAATATTTTTACATTAAGATTATGGCATCATTACAAAATCGCGGATCTGCACTTTTAGGTTATAAACTAGCTGCACATTTATTGAGACGAGCAACCTACAATATTTCAAAATCTCGTATAGAACATTTTGCAACATTAAATGTAACGGCAGCATTAAATGAATTGTTCGATTATAATTCATTTACAACATCAGAGTTAGAATTTCCAGAACCGATTGCTTATGATACAGGTACGCCTTATGTTAATTCAGGTAGTAGTAGTTTGACAAATTCTCAATTGAGATATACTGTAACAAATTGGTTTATGGAAGAAGCAAGAAAAGCGACAACCTTACAATTTAAACTGTCCGTTTTTTTACATGCAAATTTTGTGGCAACAGACGCTACTTTCGATTATCGAGCATTTTACGATTACGTGTCTTGGTTTATATGTTATTCTAAAGAAAGTTATAAAGAATTGGCATATAAAATAACCTATGATAATAGAATGTTAATTTACTTAAGTAATCAATTCAACCATAAAAATGCACCAAATGAAAATTATGCACGAGAGTTCTTGGAATTATTTACCATAACAAAAGGAGAACAGATTGCACCAGGAGATTATACCAATTATACAGAATTAGATGTGCAACAAGCAGCAAGAGTTTTAACAGGTTTTAGAAGAGATACGAATCGATTAAATCTAGACCCAGAAACAGGAATTCCAACAGGTAATGCAGTTTATTCTATTCATGATATAGGAAATAAAACGTTTAGTCATGCTTTTAATAATCATACAATAACAGGAGCAATAGATGTAAATGATATGTTTAGAGAGTTGCATGATTTTGTAGATATGATATTTGCTCAAGATGCCACAGCAAAAAATATCTGTAGAAAATTATATCGCTTTTTTGTACGAAGAAATATTGATGCAGAAGTTGAGAATGATATCATAATACCATTAGCAACAATATTAAAAAATAACAATTATAATATTGAAATTACCGTTCGTACATTATTAAGTAGTAAACATTTTTATGACGAAGATGATAGCATACACGAAGATGAAATAATAGGAGCATTAGTAAAACCGCCCTTGGATGTATTATTACATTCCGTAAATTTATTAGAAGCAAATATCGGCATGCCAAATGCAGCAACCGTACAAGAAAGAACAAACCATTATCTGTTTTATTTATATTCTCGTATTCAGTTTTTAAATTATTCGGATATGTATTTATTTAGACCATTAACAGTAGCAGGATATAAACCTATGTATCAAGATCCAGATTACGATAAACAGTGGTTTAGTTTTAATACACAAGCAGTACGTTACTCTATAGGAAAATCTATTATTGAAGGAAAACGTTATTTTCAATCAGGAAATCCAAATTGGCGTATTACTTTTAATGTAGTAACTTATGTGCAAAATTCAGGACATTTTACAAACCCAAGAAATGCAGAAATTTTAATAAACGAAGTTTATAAAATACTATTAGTAGAAGCTCCCGAAAATTTTCAGCATGAATACTTTTTTAATGAAATTTTTCTTAGAGGATTAGGTATTTCCAATTGGATGCTAGAATGGGATAACTATATTAGTACAGGAAATGAAACCTCTGTCAAAGGACACCTTGAAGACTTATTTACTGAAATAATGGCATCAATAGAATATCAAGTTTTTTAATAACTGTAATCGAATTTAAAGAGATGAAACGTAGAACATTTATAAAAAATACCTTACCATTAGCATTTTCACCATTGTTTATCGAATCCATGATAAGACAAAAAGTAAGTGAAATGTTTGGCTTAGATTTTTCGCCTGCCGATTTTAAAGATAGAAAATTAGTCATTCTTAATATGTTTGGAGGAAACGATGGTTTAAATAATGTGATACCAATGGATCAGTACGATTTATATGCAAATCATAGACCAACCATTAAAATAAACCAACCAGATTTAATTAATTTAGACGGAACATTAGCAACAAACAAACAAGTAGGATTAAATCCAGCCTTAACAGAATTTAAAACCCTATACGACGAAGGGAAACTTAATGTAATACAAAGTGTAGGATATCCAACACCAAATTTTTCGCATTTTAGATCCGATAATTTAATTTTTGGAGCAAAAGATGGCTCTTATACTAGCGACGTTACTAGAGGTTGGATGTCTAATTATTTGTCGACAGTTTTTCCATCATTTAATGATAGACCAACCAGCCAATATCCACAGCCATTAGGAATTCAAATAGGTTTAAATTATAAACATAATGGTTATTTACATGATGCATATAGTAATATAGGAATCAACATAAATAATTTGGCAAGAAACAATTTTTATAATCAATTAAGATCACCAAATAATTCAGAATTCCGATCACTATTAGAATACTTAAAGCAAATAGAATTAGCATCAGACACCTACAAACAAAAAGTAGAAGAGAGTTTTAATGCAGGAACCAATATGAATGGATCAACACCATATCCAAATAGTGATTTAGGTAAACAATTAAAAACATTAGCAAGATTAATAAATGGAGGTTTAGATACAAAAATACTCACAGCGTTTAGAGGAGGTTTTGATGTACATTCTAACCAACTAAACAGACATAATCCAATATTAGAAGATGTATCCAAAGCAGTTTATGCATTTCAAAGAGATATCGAAGCGCAAGGAGTAGACGATAAAATTATACTAATTACAATATCAGAATTTGGAAGGCAAATAGTTGAAAATGGAAACGGAGGTACCGATCATGGATCCTTATCTCCTTGGTTTGTTATAGGATCGCCAGTAAAAGGAGGAGTAACAGGAAGAAATATTGATTTGAATTTAATAAATGGACATCATACAACAGATGATTTACAACACGATTATCGTAGAATACTATCTACCATTATACAAGATTGGTTTGGAAATACAGATACAACATTAACACAAGTAGGTTTAGGAACTTTTGGGGGAGCAGAAGGGACACCAAACGGAAAATTAGATATTATTAAAGATAATGAAGTAGTTACAAATACAACACATACCTTTAGTCAATTTTTTCTAGATGAATTTAATTTAGTAGAAGTTAAAACTGTAAATGGTTGGACATATTATGGAAAAACAGCAACAGCCCAGACGTATGTTTTTGCCATAGAACATAAACCAAATGGAGGAAACACAAACACTTTTGCACCACAAATAGCAATATCCGATTTATTAGATGATGGAATGGGAAAAGATTATTACAAACACATACAAACAAATAGAGCTAATTTTATTTTTGGAAAAACATGGAATATTACTTTAACTTCAGGAACATTAACGGGTTTTGTAAATATGCGATTTTTTCTGAATAAATCAAGATTAGATAAAGTAAATCAGTTAGCAACCGATTTCCATAATTTAGTAGCAGGAGAAAAAAGTAATGCATTATGGATTAAAACAACCGATTCATTATTAAATCCATCAACCGATTTTAATAATATGGGACTTACAAAATCCATAGAAGGAGTTGGTCCAGCAACTTATGGAATTTTTGAAAACCAAAGTTATTATCAGTTTGATGAAGTTACCAATTTTAATAACAGAGGAGGTGCAATTTGTCATGTAGTAACCGATAAATTTTCTACATTTGCACATCATGAAAAACCAGGAACTATTATTTTTACATCCAATGGAAAAATGTACGGATTTAATGGAACAGAATGGAAGAAATTATTTAATTGATATTTTTTGACAATACGTAGATAGGTTAATACAAAAAATGAATACTTTTGTTTAAACCTATTTTTTACATGATAACCATAAACAATTTTAATTTCAAAGACAAAAAAGCATTAATTCGTGTAGATTTTAATGTGCCATTAAACGAAGAATTTCAAGTAACAGATGTAACAAGAATTCAGTCCGCAAAACCAACAATTAATAAAATATTAAAAGACGGAGGAACAATAGTATTAATGTCGCATTTAGGAAGACCAAAAGGAGTAGATACTAAATTTTCATTAAAAAATATTGTAGCAAAAGTAAGTGAAATTTTAAATGTTGAGGTTAAATTTGTAACAAATTGTATTGGCAATGAAGTAGAAAAAGAAGTAGCAGCATTACAAAAAGGCGAGGTATTATTATTAGAAAATTTACGATTCCATGAAGAAGAAAAACAAGGCAATAAAAATTTTGCAGAGCAGCTTTCAAAATTAGGAGATATATATGTAAATGATGCATTCGGAACAGCACACAGAGCACATGCATCAACAGCAGTAATAGCACAATTTTTTCCAAACAATAAATGTTTTGGATTACTATTAGCCAAAGAAATAGAAAGTATAAATCAAGTATTAAATAATAGTAAAAAACCAGTAACAGCAATTATAGGAGGAGCAAAAGTATCTAGTAAAATAGAAGTGATAAATAATATTATGGATAAAGTAGATACTATTATTATAGGAGGAGGAATGGCATTCACATTTATAAAAGCACAAGGAGGAAATATAGGAAACTCACTAATAGAAGACGATAAAATAGAATTAGCCTTAGAAATTTTAGCAAAAGCCAAAGCAAATAAAACAAGAATACATTTACCAATAGATGTCATCGCAGCAGATGCTTTTAACAATGATGCAAATACAATTATTACCGAAGCAAATGATATACCAGATGGATGGATGGGCTTAGATAGTGGTCCAAAAACAAATGTAGGAAATTCATTTGTAATAGCAGGATCAAAAACTATTTTATGGAACGGACCATTAGGCGTTTTTGAAATGAAAAAATTTGAAAAAGGAACCAAAGAATTAGGATATGCTATTGTAGATGCAACATTAGAAGGAGCATTTTCGTTAGTAGGAGGAGGCGATAGTGTCGCAGCAGTAAAACAATTTGGATTTGCAGAAAAAGTAAGTTATGTTTCGACAGGCGGAGGAGCAATGTTAGAAATGTTAGAAGGAAAAAAATTACCAGGAATAGAGGCGATATTAAGTTAATTTGTTAATTGGTTTGTTTGTTTGGATTATAAATGAACAAAGAATCAAAGCAACTAAAAAACATAAAATGAAATACACAAAACTATCAAATACCAATATAAAAGTAAGTAAAATTTGTTTAGGAACCATGACATTTGGAGAACAGAATTCCGAAAAAGAAGGACACGAACAACTAGATTTTGCATTAGATAAAGGAGTAAACTTTATAGATACAGCAGAAATGTATTCCGTACCAGGAAGAAAAGAAACCCAAGGAAGTACCGAAAAAATTATAGGAACTTGGATTGCCAAAGGAAATAGAGATAAAATAGTTTTGGCAACAAAAATCGCAGGACCATCACCAGGATTGGCATATATTAGAGATAATATGGGATTTTCAAAAGTAGCAATCCACGATGCAATAGAAAAAAGTTTAAAACGATTACAAACCGATTATATAGACTTGTATCAGTTGCATTGGCCAGAACGTAAAACCAATTGTTTTGGAGTGCGAAATTACCGACATTTTGAAGATGAAAAATGGGAGGAAAATTTCGCAGAGGTAATAGAAACCTTAAATGATTTAATAAAACAAGGAAAAATTCGTCATTATGGATTATCAAACGAAACTCCTTACGGAATACTACGATATTTAGAAGAAGCAAAAGAAAAAAATTTAGCACAACCAGTAAGTATTCAAAATCCATATAGCTTATTAAATCGAACCTTTGAAATAGGTAATGCAGAAATAGCAATTAAAAAAAATATAGGACTATTAGCGTATTCGCCATTGGCTTTTGGAATATTATCAGGAAAATTTTTAGGAGGGAAAAAACATCCCAAATCAAGAGTAGAATTATATCCGCAAATGGCAAGATACAACAGTATCGAAGTAAATAATGCCGTAATAAAATATGCCGAAATAGCAAAAAAATACGATGTAAGTTTTACACAAATGGCATTGGCTTATGTAAATCAACAACCTTTTTTAACAAGTAATATAATAGGAGCAACCAATCTTACACAGCTAAAAGAAAATATAGAGAGTATTGACGTTACCTTATCGGAAGAAGTAAATAAAGAGATTGAAGCAGTGTTTATAAGTCAACCGAATCCAGCACCTTAGAATTTAAAATTTTATGGTTTCACGGTTTCACGCAAGGATGCAAAGAATTCGAAACATAAAATAAGAAGTCTTTACACTCTTTACGCCCAAGTGTGAAATTTTTAAGCACTTTGAAAGAACTAGAACCATGACAAAAAAAGAACTAAAACAATTCCTAGACGAAAAGGTAATCCAATACAATCAACCAAAATTTATTGCATCCGATCCAATACAGATACCACACCAATTCACAAAAAAAGAAGATATTGAAATAGCAGGATTTTTAACGGCAACCATAGCTTGGGGAAAGCGACAAATGATTATAAAAAACGCCAATCGTATGATGGAATTTATGGGTAATTCGCCTTATGAATTTGTAACCAATCATACTAAAAAAGAATTGGCACAAATTCAAAATTTTGTCCACCGAACATTTAATACTATCGACTTTCAGTATTTTATAAAGTCCTTAAAAAATATCTATAAAAACCATAATGGTTTAGAAGCAATATTTTCATCAAATACAGAAGGAGAAAGTATGAAAAATAGTATACATCAATTTAAAAAAATCTTTTTTGAAATAGAACATCCACAACGAACAACAAAACACGTTTCCGATCCAATAAAAGGTTCGGCAGCAAAACGAATTAATATGTATTTGCGATGGATGGTTCGACAAGATAATACAGGAGTAGATTTTGGAATATGGAGAAGTATTTCGCCATCTAAATTATCTTGTCCGTTAGATGTACATAGCGGAAATGTAGCACGAAAATTAGGATTACTTACCAGAAAACAAAACGATTGGAAAGCATTAAATGAATTAGATAACAACCTTAGAAAATTAGATGCAAAAGACCCAACAAAATATGATTTTGCACTGTTTGGATTAGGAGTTTTTGAGGGATTTTAATGTTTTTTAGTGACAGAATTGTAGCCCAATTTCGAGCATTTTTAATTATAGCAGGTAGTTTAGGTCGAACTAAAATAAAGTATTGCTTTAGATTAAACATGTACACCAAATAAAGTTCCGATTGCAGCAGTAATTCCCATAGCTAATGTTCCCCAAAAAGTAATACGAATTATTGCTTTTTTTATGTTTGAGCCTCCAATTTTAGCAGAAGTAATACCCAAAACAATTAAGAATAACATTGCAAAAAGATATTGTAGGTAAATCATATCTTTTACGGCTCCAAAATAAGCAACAATAACAGGTAATATACCACCAAATATAAAAGCTAAACCAGATGCAAGTGCAGCTTCTAAAGGTCTAGCTTCTGTTATTTCATTTATACCTAACTCATCTCTTGCATGTGCTTCTAAAGCATTGTGTGCTGTTAGTTGTGTTGCTACTTGTAATGCTAATGCTTTATCTAAACCTCTATTTTCGTATATTTTTGCCAATTCTATTAATTCTTCTTTAGGCATTTCTTCCAATTCTCGTTGTTCTCTTTCTAAATCGGCTTTTTCAATATCTGCTTGTGAACCAACAGAAACGTATTCTCCTGCAGCCATTGCTAATGCTCCTGCAACTAAACCTGCAACACCTGCCAAAACAAAAGGCTCTCTACTAGTACTTGCTGCTGCAACTCCAATAACGATACTTGCTGTAGATAATATACCATCATTTGCTCCTAAAATAGCAGCTCGTAACCAGCTACTTCTATTAACATAGTGTTTTTCTAGTTCGGTTAAATTTTCAGTTTGTTTTTTTGCCATAATTACCTTACTATTTATGTAGTTATTTAAAATTTCTATTTGCTATACAAGCAATAAATCGTAGCGAAATAAAGTGTGAAATAGAAGAATAATAATTTGTTTATATTTGCATATATTGTATAAAACGATACAAAAATAGGACAAATTTACCATTCTAAAGCAACTATAAGTATACGATTGTATTTTAAATACAAAAAAGTAATTTATTCAATCACAGAACAAAACTGTACTTTCATATTTAAAAGGATTGTTTTAAAGTTTAAACCAACAAATATAAAGATTTTAAAGAATTTCAATCTATTACCCTAATTTTATTTACTTAAAAAGGAGGGTATTTCTTCTACCAATCGTTATATAATAAATAATAATAAATGAAGAAATTAATTTTACTAGCTTTTATAAGCTTATCGAGTTTAACTAATAATGCACAAATAACCGAAACGGATAATCAAATGTTTTGGGGAATTATAAGTTTAAGTAAAAAAATTGATAAAAAGATGAGTGTAAGTTATCTACAATTAAATTCTGTAGATATAAATAGTGGTAAATTTAATTTTATTCAATCTGAATTCAGTTTTAATTACAAATTAAAGAAACGTTTAATTTCTACTTTAGCATATTCTCCAACATTTTCAT
>JALSLK010000050.1 GCA_026988355.1 Flavobacteriaceae bacterium | reverse complement strand
AACAATACCTCGCTTTCTAAATGCGTATCGTTCAATGTTTGATAACTTTCTAAAATCCATTTTTTCCATAGCGGAAAGATACAACTTTAATTTTAATTATTGCGGTTAATTACCGTTAAGTTAATAGCTTAGCTATGGTTTAAATTTAAAGTGCAGTAAAACCGTGAAAAGATAAATAATTTATAGCGTATTTTGATGTTGAGTTGGTATAAAGAAATAATTAGAAGTACAATTTCTTTATAGGAAAAACAATTACATTTTAACAACTTGTTAATCAAAAATTTATAACTTTATTTTCTAATTTTACCCAAGCAAACAATGCAATATAAAATAGAATGGAACAATATTTAAAAGAGAACAAAAAATTATTTTTCAACTATTAATTTTTATGTAATAATTTAAGTAAATTGCACCACAAATAAACTAATATGTCTCATAAAAAACTACTTAACGAAAAAGAGATTCATATTATATTACATCGATTAGCATGTCAACTAATTGAAAATCATAGCGATTTTTCGAAATCTGTATTGATTGGCATCCAGCCTAGAGGTGTCTTCTTAGCAAAAAGAATTATTGCTATTTTACAAAAAGATTATAATGTTCCTACCATTAACTATGGCGAATTAGACATTACTTTTTATAGAGATGACTTTCGTAGAAGAGAAGAACCTTTACAAGCTAGTGAAACTAATATAAATTTTATTGTTGAAAATAAAAAAGTAGTTTTTATTGATGATGTCTTATTTTCTGGCAGAAGTATTAGAGCTGCACTAACTGCAATTCAAGCCTTTGGCAGACCAAGTGCTATTGAATTATTAGTATTAATTGATAGACGTTTTAGTCGAAATTTACCAATTCAACCAAATTATAAAGGACGACAAGTAGATGCTATTAATTCTGAAAAGGTAAGAGTCTCTTGGAAAGAAAACGATAAGATAGATGCTGTTTATCTCTTAAAAAATAAAACATAATGAAGCAACTAAGCGTCAATCATTTATTGGGAATTAAATATCTAAAAAAACAAGATATTGATCTTATATTTGAGACTGCCAACCATTTTAAAGAAGTGATAAATAGGCCCATAAAAAAAGTGCCTTCTTTAAGAGATATTACTATTGCAAACTTGTTTTTTGAAAACAGTACAAGAACTAAATTATCTTTTGAATTGGCTGAAAAACGTCTCTCTGCAGATGTAATCAATTTTTCTGCGAGTCAATCTTCGGTTAAAAAAGGAGAAACATTAATTGACACCGTAAACAATATTCTAGCTATGAAAGTAGATATTGTAGTTCTAAGACATCCAAGCGTAGGTGCAGGAGTTTTTTTATCGAAACACGTAAACGCAAAAATAATAAATGCTGGTGATGGCACACACGAACACCCAACGCAAGCCCTACTTGACTCTTACTCTATACAAGAAAAATTAGGTACCGTAAAAGGTAAAAAAGTAGTTATAATTGGCGATATTTTACACTCTAGAGTTGCGCTCTCAAATATCTACGCATTACAACTACAAGGTGCAGAAGTAATGGTTTGTGGACCAACTACATTAATTCCAAAATACATTTCTAGCTTACATGTTAAAGTAGAACATAATATAAAAAAAGCTTTGCAATGGTGCGATGTCGCCAATGTCCTTAGAGTACAACACGAACGTATGAATATCAAATATTTTCCATCTATTAGAGAATACACGCAACTTTTTGGCATAAATAATGCATTATTAGAATCTGTAAACAAAGAAATCGTAATAATGCATCCAGGGCCAATTAATCGAGGTGTCGAAATTACAAGCGAAGTTGCAGATTCGAAACAAGCGATAATATTAGATCAAGTAGAAAATGGTGTCGCAATTAGAATGGCTGTAATATATTTACTAGCACAACAAATTATAAGATGATTATAGAAATAAACGAAAAATATAGCGTTATAAAACCAACGGAAAATAGTCAATTTCAAGACTTTTACACTACTTTTATAAAAAAACAAAGCGATTACAAAAAGGACCACTTAATTTTAGACTTGTCCGATTTTAAAATAACTATGAACGAATTAATTCAGTTTAAAAAAATAGCTGAGGAAAAGTTAGCATCTGGCACATCTTTTGTACTAATAACCAAAACCGTATCTTACGACGAAGTACCAGATGAAATTATTGTTGTTCCAACATTCCAAGAAGCCATAGACATGATTGAAATGGATGAAATGACAAGAAGTTTGGATTTTTAAATAAGTTTGTATACTTTTGAAATATATTTAGGATGAAAAAACTACTTTACATAGTATTATTGAGCATTACGTTTACTTCTTTCGCACAAAAAGAGGCAAAGCAACAAATACGTAAACATAAAATTAGCAATATTAGTATTTATCCAAATCCATTTTCAATAAAAACTACAATAACTCTTCATAGTAATACGGATACAGATGTTAGTTTTATTGTACAAGATTTATTAGGAAATAGTGTATTCACAAAAGAATACATTGTAGTAAAAGGAAAAAACACCATTCCATTTTATAAAAATAAATTAAAATCTGGCATTTACATTTATACCTTAAAGACAAAAAACAAGGTAATTTCAAAACGGTTTGTAATTAAATAGCATGAGTTTAAAACTTACAATCTTAGGATGTCACTCTGCAACACCAAGAACCAATTCGCATACAACATCGCAATATTTAGAAATTAACAATAGTCATTTTTTAATTGATTGTGGAGAAGGTACGCAAGTGCAATTACGTAAATATAAAATAAAATTTTCTAGAATAAGTCGCATCTTTATTTCACACCTTCACGGCGATCATTTTTTTGGATTAATTGGTTTAATTTCTACTTTTGGCTTACTAAACAGAGAAGCAGACTTGCATATATATGGTCCAAAAGGAATTAAAGATATTATTATTTTACAATTAAAATTAACAAAATCATGGACAAATTTCAAGTTGTTTTTTCATGAATTAGAATCTAATGAAAGTGAGTTAATTTACGAAGACTCAAAAGTTACAGTACATACAATCCCATTAAAACATCGCGTTTATACTAATGGATACCTTTTTAAAGAAAAAGTAGGAGAACGTAAAATTAATATTGTAGCAATTTCTAAAATTGATGAAATTCAGATTTGCGATTATCAAAATCTCAAAAATGGAAAAGACTTTATTAAAGAAAATGGCGAAGTTATAGAAAACAACTTGCTAACCGATAATCCATCAAGACCATTAAGCTACGCATTTTGTAGCGACACAATATATAAACCAGATATCATTCCTATTCTAAAAAATGTAAATTTATTATATCACGAATCTACCTTTTTAAAAGAGCATAAACACCTTTGTGAAACTACAAAACATGCTACTGCCGAACAAGCTGCCCAAATAGCACTTCAAGCAAATGTAGAAAAATTAATATTAGGGCATTATTCAAGCAGATACAAAAATTTAGAATTGTTCCGAGAAGAAGCAAAATTATTTTTTGATAATGTAGCATTAGCAAATGCAGGAGAAGTTTTTTATATCGACACAAAACACCCAATACCTACAAACTAGATAACTAATATTGCGATGTAGTCAATAAAACTAATGTACAAGCAACTTCATATAGAATCTTATTCTTTTCTAACAACTTATAAAAATCTTCATTTTCTGTACCAGGATTAAAAATTACACGTTTAGGGTTTAATGAAATAATAAAATTGTAATACGCTTCTTGTCGTTTCGAATTAAGATATAACGTAACCGTATGAATATTTTTTATTGATAATTTACATAACTCTTCTTCGGATTTTGTTGTTAATATAGCCACACCAGCCACTAACCCTTTACGAAGCCCTATTGCTACCACTTTATGATGATAAGCAATTAACTTGTGAATTGCGATATTTGAATAACGTTGTGGTTTTAAGGATGCGCCAATTACTAAAGTCTGTTTAGACATGTTAAAAATATGTTAATTACAAATTATTTTGTTACAAAAGTAAAGATTTTGCGTCTAATATATTGAAAAGGCTAGGTAAATAGTTTTTTTGAGTTAGTTAATTGGCAAAACCCTTTATAGCAAAAGCTATTCAGGGTTTTGTTTTGTTCTAATAGTACAGAATCGAAATCCATAAAAGTAATAATACCAATTCAACATCAAAATAAACCATAAACTCTTTATTTTTTCTCATAGCACTTCACTTAAAATTATAACCGCAGCAGAGGTTATGCTTACAATTTTAAGGTTGTATACTAAAAAAATATGCTATTTTTTTTGGCGTATCTTAAAATCAAATTAGCATAAAATCATTTCCATATATAAAATTAATTGAAGATATGGATTTAAAAAAACAAGTTCTAAAATTTGTATTGCGATATTTTTTTGAGATATTAGCGAATTATAACCAAAACACAATCTCAATTTATGAAGAAAAAGATCCTATTCGCTTTATTAAGTTTTTTACCATTCTTAACATTTGCTCAAGAAATAGCCAAAAAAGGCTTAGACCAAAAAATAGATGAAGCCTTTGGTGCTGCAACTGGATGGTTTGTACAAATAATTTTCTATCAAATTCCATTTTCAGAAAGCGTAAAAGTATATTGGGTTTTGTTTCCTTTAATAATTGGTGCAATTTACTTTACAATTTATTTTAAATTTATTAACCTAAGAGGTTTTTTAACATCCATTAGAATTGTAAGAGGTAATTATGACGATATCGACCACGTAACTTCCTTAGAAGCAGCAGGAGATTCAACTCCTGGAGGCGATGCAATCGAAACTGCAAGAATTGAAGACCACGAAGGGGAAGTTTCCCATTTTCAAGCACTGACTGCTGCATTATCGGCAACCGTAGGATTAGGAAATATCGCCGGTGTGGCAATTGCCCTATCTATTGGTGGAGCTGGAGCAACTTTCTGGATGATTATCGCTGGATTTTTAGGAATGGCATCTAAATTTGTAGAATGTACGCTTGGTGTTAAATATAGAGATATAGACAAAAACGGTACGGTCTATGGAGGACCAATGTATTACCTAAAAAAAGGTTTAAAAGAAAAAAATCTAGTTGGTTTAGGAAAAGTATTAGCAGGAATTTTTGCTGTAATGGTTATTGGCGGATCTTTTGGAGGAGGAAATATGTTTCAAGTAAACCAAGCATTTCAATTGGTGGAAAACATTACAGGTGGAGAAACTTCCTTTTTCCATAATAGAGGTTGGCTTTTTGGCTTAATTATAGCCATATTGGTCGGTATTGTAATTATTGGCGGAATTAAGAAAATCGCTAAAGTTACCGATAAAATAGTACCATTTATGGTTGCAATTTATGTAGCCGCTTCCCTCTTCATATTAATCATGAAATTTGACCAAATAGGAAATGCATTTACTCAAATATTCGATGGTGCTTTTAGCGCAAAAGGAATTGCAGGTGGAGTTGTAGGTGTATTAGTTCAAGGTTTTAAAAGAGCTGCATTTTCAAACGAAGCAGGAATTGGTTCTGCATCTATTGCACATTCGGCTGTGAAAACAAAATATGCAGCATCCGAAGGTTTAGTTGCATTATTAGAACCTTTTATTGATACGGTAATTGTATGTACCATGACAGCCTTAGTTTTAATTATTACAGGTTTTGTAGATACAAATAATTCTGGAATGAACAATGCACAAGCAATCTTACTTACTTCAAGCGCATTTGGTTCTGCAATCTCATGGTTTCCTTATGTCCTTACAATTGCAGTAGTTTTATTTGCATTTAGTTCTATGATTTCATGGTCTTATTATGGGTATCAAGGTTGGTCTTACTTATTTGGAAGGTCAAAAAAAATGGAATATACTTATAAAACTATATTTTGTTTATTTGTAATTGTTGGAGCAGCATCACAACTAAACTCTGTACTCGATTTTTCGGATGCAATGATATTTGCTATGATGGTTCCAAATATGATAGGTTTGGTTATTCTTGCACCAAAAGTAAAAGGCGAACTTGCCAAGTTTATGAACGCAATTAAACCAAAAAAAACATAAAATAAATGTATCGCTATGAAAAATATAAAATCCCATTTTGAATATAATAAAAACCAACGAAGTGGGATTTTATTATTAGGAATACTTATTGTAATATTACAATTAATGTATTATTTTGTTGATTTCCCAACAACTGGAACGCAAGACATAAACACTTCTAAAATACTTGCAATACAGATTAAAATTGACTCTTTAAAAGTTCGTGAAATTGCAAATAGAAAACCCAAAAGACATCCTTTTAATCCAAGTTTTATTACAGATTATAAAGGGTATAAATTAGGCATGTCCATTCAAGAAATAGATAGACTACACACTTTTCGAAAAAAAGGTAATTATATTAATTCCGCAAAGCAATTTCAAAAAGTTACAGGTGTCTCCGATAGTTTATTTAAAAAACTAAAACCCTATTTTAAATTTCCAGATTGGATTACAAATAAAAAAAGAGGAACTTCTTATAAATCAAAAAATAATTTCTTTAAAGGTGTAAAAAAAGATATAAATCTTGCTACTAAAGACGAATTACAAAAAATAATTGGAATTGGCGAAAAATTATCTGCTCGAATTTTAAAATTTAAAACTAGTATTGGAGGATATCACAACATAGAACAACTAAATAAAGTATATGGTTTAAAACCAAAAGTGGTAACTAAAATTTTAGAAATATTTTATATAAAAAAAGAAAAAACAATTCCTGTAAAAGTAGAGCTAAAAGATTTGAATAAAGCAACAGCATCCGAATTAAAATTGATAAACGGAATTGGAGATAAACTTGCTACAAGAATAATTAAATTTAGAAAAAGTATCAATGGTTTTTATTTTAAAGACCAACTTAATGAAGTATTTGGTTTAAACCCAGAAGTTATTTCTCTATTATTTAAACAATTTAAGATAATATCCAAACCAAATATTACAAAACTAAATATTAACGAAGCAAAATTTAAAGAAGTTTTGCACTTACCATATATTGATTATGAGCTAACCAAAAAAATATTTGATTATAGAGATGAATTTGCAGAAATTCAAAATATAGAAGAATTAAAAAAAATTGAAGGTTTTCCATTAGATAAATACGACAGAATAGTTTTATATTTGAAGGCTGAATAATAGATGTTTGTTTGTGGATTTGTTAAATTATTATTTGATAAGTTTACAAATACACAAATTGACAAATTGACAAATCCACAATAATGTATTTCACAGAAGAACACCATTCCTTTAGAAAAAGTTTCAAAGAATTTTTAAAAAAAGAAGTTACACCATATATAAATACTTGGGAAGAAACTGGAAAAATCGACTCCTCAATTTGGACTAAATTTGGAGAAATGGGTTATTTTGGATTAATCTATCCTGAAAAATATGGAGGATTAGAATTGGATCTTTTTTATACCGTCATTTTTTTAGAAGAATTACAAAAAATTAATTCTGGAGGTTTTGCAGCAGCAATGTGGGCACATAATTATCTTGCAATGACACATATTAATAAAGAAGGTAATGACATTATTAAACAAAACTATTTAACACCAAGTATACATGGCGAAAAAATTGGATGTCTTTGTATTACAGAACCTTTTGGAGGCTCAGATGTTGCTGGAATGAGAACTACAGCAGTAAAAAAAGGAGATACCTATGTAATTAACGGATCTAAAACTTTTATTACCAATGGATTTTGTAGTGATTATCTCGTAGTCGCAGCAAAAACAAATTTGGAAGAAAAGCACAAAGGTATTAGTATTTTTGTAATGGATAGAGATACAAAAGGAATTACTGCAACAAAACTAAATAAACTAGGCTGGCGAGCTTCCGATACTGCCGAAATTGCATTTGATAATGTCGTAATACCTACAAGCAATTTAATGGGAGAAGAAAATAAAGGTTTTGGCTATATCATGCAACATTTTGCCTTAGAGAGATTAATTATGGGAATAAATGCACATGCAAGATCCGAATTTGCATTAGACTACGTTATTAACTACATGAGTGAACGAAAAGCATTTGGAAAAACAATTAATTCATTTCAAGCCTTAAGACATAAAGTTGCAGAAATGGCGAGTGAAATCGAAATGTGTAAAGAATTTAATTATTCCATCGCAAACAAGTTAAATAAAGGAATTTATGCTGTAAAAGAAGCAACAATGTCTAAATTATTAAGTACAAAAATGGCAGATAAAGTAATCTATGATTGCTTACAATTACTTGGTGGATATGGATATATGGAAGATTATCCTCTTGCTCGTTTATTTAGAGATAGTAGAATTGGTCCTATTGGTGGCGGTACATCTGAAATTTTAAAAGAGGTTCTCGCGAAATTAATCATTGATAAAAAAATATACAAAAAAGCAACTTAAAAACAATACGAATACATGTTTCATTCTTTTTAATTAACTAATTAAATAACCCGTTGACTTTCAAAACAAATGGATTCCTATTATTTGTTAAAGATTGTTAATAAATAATTTCAGTTTTAACTTGATAATTATTATTTGTTGTATATTTGTACTTTAAATTATTTACCTAAAATATAAATTAACAAATGAAAAGAATTTTACTATTTGGTCTAACATTGATTTTTGGAGCAACTTCCTTTGCTCAAGACCTCCCGACAAATGCCGAACCAGGAAAGTGTTACGTACGCTGTACTACGCCTGATGTTTGGAAAAATGAAACTGTAACTGTTCAAACCGCAGCAGCTTACAAAGTACTTAAAGCTCATGGTCCTCAGTATTCTACTGAAAATGTAACTTTAGAAACTCAAGTTGCGAGTTCAAGATTGGAAGTGATTCCTGCACAATATGAAAACAGAAATGTTGAAGTTGTGGTTAAACCTGCTTCTTCTCGTTTAGAGTTAGTACCTGGAAAAACAAACACGGTAACTGAAACTATGGTTACTCAAGAAGCATCTTCTCGTTTAGAAGTTGTTCCTGCAAAGTACGAAAACAGAACCATTGAAGTTGTTGTTCAACCAGCTTCTTCAAGAATTGAAATAGTTCCTGCGCAATACGAGACAAGAAAAGAGACTATTGTTATTCAACCTGCTACTTCTCGTTTAGAAAAAGTTCCTGGAAAAACAAATACGGTAACTGAAACTATGGTTATTCAAGAAGCATCTTCTCGTTTAGAAGTTGTTCCTGCACAGTACGAAACAAGATATGTGGATGTAGTGGTTCAACCAGCTTCATCAAGAATTGAAATAGTTCCAGCACAATACGAAACAAGAAAAGAAACTGTTGTCATTCAAGAAGCATCAACTCGTTTAGAAAAAGTTCCTGCAAAACCTCAGGTTGTTACAGAAACTATCGTTGTAAATGAAGCATCTTCTCGTTTAGAAGTTGTTCCTGCTCAATACGAAACAAGAAATGTAGAAGTGGTAGTTCAACCAGCTTCTTCAAGAATTGAAATAATTCCTGCTCAATACGAGACAAGAAAAGAAACTATGGTCATTCAAGAAGCATCAACTCGTTTAGAAGTTGTCCCTGCACAATGGACTACAGAAACTTTAACTTATGTAAAAGGAACTAAAGCATCTTCATTAAGAGTTGTACCCGCAGAATTTTCAAGTTCGGCACAAACAATTGTTACTAAAGTAGCTTCTGCAAAATGGGTAATGGGAGATAAAGCTCCAGATTGTGAAGATACAGATCCAAATGCATGTAGAGTATGGTGTTATAGAGATGTACCTGAGCAATCCGTTACTGTTTCAACACGTGAATTAGCTAAAAATGCTGCTGCAGTATCTGTACCTTGTAATGGAGGAAATGGAAATGGAGATTGTACACAAACAGGAACATACACTAAAAGAGTATTGGCTAAACCTGCAACGACTAGAGAAATTACAATTCCTGCAGTTACAAAAACAATTACTAAAACAGTAATGGTAAAACCTGCAACTACAAGGTCAATTCCAATTCCAGCAATTACAAATACAATCAAAACTACGGTAATGGTTAAACCTGCTACGACGAGATCTATCCCAATTCCTGCTGTGACAAAAACAGTTAGAAAAACAGTTATTTCTCCAGCAACGACTAGACAAGTTACAATTCCTGCAGTTACTAAAACAATTACTAAAACAGTAATGGTAAAACCAGCAACTACAAGATCTATTCCAATTCCAGCAATTACTAAAAAAGTAAAAACTACGGTAATGGTAAAACCTGCTACAACGAGAACTATTCCAATTCCTGCTGTAACAAAAACAATTAGAAAAACAATTATTACTCCTGCTACAACAAGAGAAGTAACGATTCCTGCAGTAACAAAACAAATTACAAAAACAGTAATGGTTAGACCTGCAACGACAAGATCTATTCCTATCCCAGCGATAACTAAAAAAATGAGAAAAACAGTAATGGTAACACCTCCTACAACAAGGTCAATTCCAATTCCAGCTGTATCAAAAAATATCAGAAAAACAGTTATTACACCAGCTACAACAAGAGAAGTAACGATTCCAGCAGTAAGTCAAACAATTAAAACTACTGTAATGACTAAACCTGCATCTACTAGATCTATTCCTGTACCTGCTAAATTTAGAACGGTTAAGAAAACTATCGTATCTAAAGAAGCTTGGACAGAAGAATCAAATGTACCTGCACAGCATCAAACAGTTACTAAAGAAATTTTAGTATCTAAAGGAGGCTTAACCTCATGGAAAGAAGTAGATTGTGCTATCACTAAAAATACAGCACTTCCTATTACATGGAATGTTGGTTCTGCTACATTAACTAATGCTGCAAAAAGCATTATTAACAGTAGACTAATGCCAATATTAAATGATGGTGTTTCTGTAGCTATTGCTTCTCATACAGATGCTAGAGGTTCTGCTTCAAGCAACCAAAGATTATCTGAAAGAAGAGCACAAGCTGTTGTAAATTACTTAATTAATGTAAAAGGAGTTAATCCTTCAAAATTAACTGGAAAAGGTTATGGAGAAACAAGATTAACAAATAGATGTGCTGATGGTGTTACTTGTACTGAGGCGCAACACAGAGCAAACAGAAGAACTACTTTTAGAGTTATAAGCAACTAATAAAAATAGTTTAACTACAATATTAAAAAAGGAGAAACATAAAGTTTCTCCTTTTTTGGTTCTACCATTAATTTAGTGGAGAAAAATATGTCAGGTCGATCAAAATTGAATTGGTATAATTGTATTAAATTTACATTCTTATTTTTATATAAATGCAAAACGAACAAGAACAATTTTACCTCAATAAAATAGAACCTCATCGAAGTTGTTTACTTACACTTCGTAACATTATAATAAATCAAAATAATGAAATAACCACTTCTTGGAAATACAAAATGCCTTTTTTTTGTTACCATAAAAAAATGTTATGCTATTTATGGACGGATAAAAAAACAAAAGAACCGTATATTGGTTTTGTAGATGGTAACTTAATAAAGCATCCTAAACTTATACAAGGTAATAGAAGTAGAATGAAAATATTACCTATTAATCCAAATAAAGATATTCCAATACAACTTATTAAAGTATTGTTAGATAAAGCAATAAATATTAAAAACCTGTGAATAATTTAGGTTAAAAGAGTCAAATTTTTATTCTTATTTCTCTTTTGGATGTACAAAATCTATTTCTTTAATAATACGTTTTGCTCCTGCATATTTATCGATTACAAACATAATATAACGCACATCGACCATTATATTTCGACAAATCTCTGGATCGTAATTATAATCGCTCATTGTACCTTCCCAAACTCTATCGAAATTTAATCCAATAAGGTTTCCATTTGCGTCTATAACTGGACTTCCACTATTTCCTCCTGTTGTATGATTCGTTCCCAAAAAATTTACTGGCAATTTTCCGTTTTCGCTATACTTATCATAATCTTTCTTTTTGTATAAATCCAGTAATTTTTGTGATACATCAAATTCGTAATCGTTTGGCTTATACTTCTCTGTAATTCCTTTTAAATAAGAAACTGGTCGATAATAAACGGCATCTCTTGGCTCGTATCCTTTTACTTGTCCATAGGTAATACGCAGTGTACTATTTGCATCTGGAAAAAATCGGTCTTCTGGAAATTCTTTCATCAATACTTTCATATATTGCTTTTGAACTGCTGCAATTTTATTTTGAATCTTATTAAAATCTGGATTAATAGCATTGTAAAAACTAGCTGATAATTTTTTTCCTAATGCATAACCTACATCTTTATTAATGTTCTTAATAACTGCTTTAGAATCGCCTTCTAACAACGACTGCATCTTTTTATAACTTACCAAACTAGATTTACTAAAAATAGCTTCTGCTAAATTTTCTATATTTGCATTTTCTAATGTATTTGAAGTGTATTTTTTTGGATTATTTTTTAAATACAAGGCCATTAGTTGTATGAAAACATTTTTATCTACTTCGGCACTGTAATTTTTATAAAAGCCTTTATAACGTTTTAATAAACGCTCTTTTTCTTTCGTAAATACGACTTCTCCTTTTGCTGCACTAAGCTCTAATTGGTATAATCTAAAACTTGCATTTAAAATTTCTATATTTCTAAAAACTATTTCTATCCAAATATCTTTTGCTAATGCTACTTCTTTAATTTCCTCATACAACTTATTAAATTCTGATAATATTTTTTCATTAGCTGTTCCTTTTACTTTTTTAGCAAATGCTTTTTCTAAGATTTGTTTCTTTATAATTGCTTTGGATTTTTTAATTCCTTGATTTTCTCCTATCCATTTTTTCCAATAATTGGCAATGGATGCAAATTTAGATGCATATTGAATTTTTATTGCTTCATCATTTCGCATGTATTTGTCTACTACTTTTAATGCTGCGTCTCGTATTTCAATTTTAATAGGATTTAAAGTATTTACGATTTGATCTAATGCGACTGCTGGTAAATACTCATTTGTTCTTCCTGGAAATCCATAGACTAATGTAAAATCTCCTTCAGATACTCCATCTAGAGAAACTGGCAAATAGTGATTTGGTTTATATGGTTTGTTTTTTTTTGAATATACTGCTGGTTTGTTATCTTTTCCTGCATAAATACGAAATAGAGAAAAATCTCCTGAATGCCTTGGCCACATCCAATTATCGGTATCTGCACCAAATTTACCTATGGAGGATGGTGGCGCTCCTACCAAACGAATATCTTTAAACGTTTCTGTTACAAATAAAAAATATTGATTCCCTTTATAAAAAGATTTGATTTTCGCTTCTTGCCATTCTTCTTTTTTTGCATTGGCTTGAATTTTTTTAATATTCTGACTTATTTTATCCATCTTTTCTTTTTCGGATAATGCATCGGTAACTCCTTCAAAAACTTGAATAGAGACATCGTCAATTCGTTTAATGAATGTGACTACCATTCCCGGATTTTTTAATTCCTCTTTTGCCTTATAAGCCCAAAATCCGTCTTTTAAATAATCGTGTTCGGTAGTAGAATGCGATTGTATTGCACCATAACCACAATGATGGTTGGTTAATAATAATCCTTTTTTTGAAATTACTTCTGCGGTACATCCTCCATTAAAATGAACTATCGCATCTTTAATACTTGGCTTATCTACTGCATAAATATCTTTTGCAGATAAATTACTTCCCAAAGCCTTCATTTCTTTTTCATTTCTTCCTTCTAACTGTGATGGAATCCACATTCCTCCTTGTTGTGCATTTATACTTATGCTAATAAACAATAGTATTATTTTAACTATACTTTTCATATTATAAAATTTATTTTACAAATATAACTATTGAAATATGGATTCTTTCTTAAAAGAAAATTAAAATTTCTATATTAGCCGTTATTGTTATCTAATAGATGACAAAATCATTAATAAACAAGTTAATATTACAAAAGATTATAATATGGAAGAGTTTAAAGAAAAATTTATACAAGAACCTTTTATTACAGATGAAAGTGTTGTCATAGGTCTATTGATGTTATGTTTGGGTATTATTTTTTATACATCTTCTATAAAGAACGGCTTTTGGAGTAAGTTTTACAAGTATGTTCCTGGTCTTTTTTTGGCTTACATGCTTCCTGCTGTATTAACAACTACTGGTCTAATAGGCTCTGAATGGAATAAATTAGATGAATTAGGAGAACCTATATTAAATGCCAAAGGAGAATTTAAAGTATTTGGCTCTCGTTTGTATTATGTTGCTAGTAGATTTTTTTTACCTGCTGCATTGGTTTTAATGACTTTAAGTTTAGATTTAAAAGCCGTTTTTAAATTAGGATATAAAGCATTGGTTATGTTTTTTACTGGAACTATTGGAATTATTATTGGTGGTCCAATTGCCATATTAATTATATCTGCAATTTCTCCAGAAACTGTTGGTGGTGCTGGACCTGATGCTGTTTGGCGTGGGTTAGCAACTTTGGCTGGTTCTTGGATTGGTGGTAGTGCAAACCAAACTGCCATGCTAGAAGTTTATGGCTTTAATCAAAAATTATATGGAGGAATGGTGTTTGTAGATATTGTTGTTGCTAATATTTGGATGGCTTTATTACTTATTGGAATTGGAAAAACTAAAAAAATAGACAAATGGTTAAAAGCAGATACTTCTGCTATTGAAACTTTAAAAGAAAAAGTGTCTAAATTTAGTAAAGATACCGAACGTAATCCTAGTTTAACCGATTTAATAATTATGCTTACAATTGCTTTTGTATCTGTAAGTGTTGCTCATTTTTTCGCTGGTTATTTAAGTCCGTTTTTTAAAACATTTATTACCGAAATGAAAAATCCAACTCTAAAAAATTCATTAGCATTTCTAACCTCTTCTTTCTTTTGGATGATTAGTATTGCCACAATTATCGCCATTGCCTTATCCTTTACAAAAGCAAGAAATTATGAAGGTGCTGGTGCAAGTAAAATTGGTAGTTTATTTATTTATATTTTGGTAGTAACGATTGGTATGAAAATGGATTTAGGTTTAATTCTTGATAATCCTGGTTTAATTGCCATTGGAATTGTTTGGATGCTTATTCATGCTATTTTATTAATTGGTGTTGCTAAATTAATTAGAGCGCCATATTTCTTTTTGGCTGTTGGTAGTCAAGCTAATGTTGGAGGTGCTGCCTCTGCTCCTATTGTTGCTTCTGCTTTTCATCCATCGTTAGCAACTGTTGGTGTTTTACTTGCTGTTGTTGGTTACGCTGTTGGTACGCTTGGTGCTATTATTACTGCAGAATTAATGCGTATTGCTTCTGGCGGTTAATTTCAATTCACTTTTAATACCAAAAAAAGTATGCTTAATAGCGTCTAAAAATGACCTATTCGTTTTATACTTTTCCTTTATTTATACTTTTATTTTTATTTTTTTCTATATATGGGTTTCCGTAAGGAATTGCCTTGCCTTCGTTTTATGTTTGTGGTATTATAAATTTAAAACTTAGAATTATGAAAAAATATTATGTAAACGATTCGGCTCAACCAAATGGAGATCACGAAGTCCACGATGAAAATTGTATTTATTTACCTTTAATCAAGAGTAAAACTTATTTAGGCGAATTTTACTCTTGTAAAAATGCTGTAATAGTAGCTAAAAAACACTACTCACAAAGTAATGGTTGTTATCATTGTTCTAAAGATTGTCATACTAGTTAAAAATAAATCAAATGAGAGACACCTATAAATACTGGTTTAAAGTTGGTAATTTAAAAGTTCATTGTGGAATAACTAACGACTTAAACCGAAGAG
>JALSLK010000049.1 GCA_026988355.1 Flavobacteriaceae bacterium | reverse complement strand
CAAACACTAAAATTTACTACAGATTTAAAAACTGTAATAAACCAAACAGATATTGTATTTATTGCTGTTGGTACACCAATGAACGAAGATGGATCAGCGGATCTAAATCATGTACTAACAGTAGCCAAACAAATAGGAGAAATTATAGAAAATCCAATATTGATAGTAGACAAATCAACTGTACCAGTTGGAACAGCAGAAAAAGTGCGAAAAACCATACAATTAGCACTAGACAAAAGAAATAGTAAAACTGAATTTGATGTCGTTTCTAATCCAGAATTTTTAAAAGAAGGCGCTGCAATTGCAGATTTTATGAAACCAGATCGAATTATTATTGGTTCCGAAAATAAACAATCTATAGAAATATTAAAATCGTTATACTCGCCATTTTTTAGAACACACGATCGTTTTATTATAATGGATATTAAGTCCGCCGAATTAACAAAATATGCAGCAAATGCAATGCTAGCCACAAAAATATCATTCATGAACGAAATGGCAAATATTTGTGAGTTAGTTGGTGCAGATATAAATAAAATACGAGTCGGAATAGGTTCCGATACCAGAATTGGCTATAATTATATTTATCCAGGGGCAGGTTTTGGAGGTTCTTGCCTACCAAAAGATGTAAACGCATTGGAACATACCGCAAAAGAATATGGCTACACTCCTGCGCTACTTAAAGCAGTAAATATGGTAAACGATAACCAAAAAATGGTTATTGCCAATAAGGTAATTAAACGCTTTGGAACAGACCTTAATACGAAAACCTTTACTGTTTGGGGATTAGCATTTAAACCAGAAACAGACGATATGCGTGAAGCTCCTGCAATATATATCATTAAAGAATTAACCAACAGAGGAGCAAAAATTAATGCTTACGACCCAAAAGCAATAGAAGAAGCAAAAACACATTATTTAAAAGACAATACACGAATTACATACTTCGATAATAAATACGAGGCATTAAAAAATACAGATGCTTTACTCCTATTAACCGAATGGAAAGAATTTCGATCTCCAAATTTTGATCTGATAAAAGAATCTTTAAATAATGCCATTATTTTTGATGGAAGAAACCAATACAATGCCTTTAATTTACAGAAAGATGGCTTTGAATATTATCAAATCGGTGTGTAAGTAAACAAAGCAAATATTTTGTATTTTTGTTTTCCCCAATAAAGTAAAAAATATGAGTAAAATAGAAGTTGAAAAGCGATTTCAGATTACGGTAAAAATCATTAAAAATAAAATTCCACACAAAGATTTTATAGAAATTGGTGGAACCGATGCATCCTTTAAAAATTTCATACCACACAATAGTTGGCAAATACTCGATAAATATGGCGAACCAGATATCCAAACCGACTTAGATGGCAGAAACGTAAAATTACCATTTAAAGACAATAGCATATCCTGTTTTTTACTTACCGAAGTATTAGAACATTTAAGAATGGGAACACCACTCATTAAAGAAATAAACCGGTGTTTAAAAAAAGATGGTATTTTATTAGTATCTGTACCTAATATGGTTTCTTTAGCCAATAGAATGATGTGGTTTTTAGGAAAAGTGCCACCAATGGCAGCATCGGCAGATTACGGCAAAGAAAAAGGCAAAGGAACTGGAATATTAATAGATGGTTATTGGGAAGGAGCACATGTAGCAGATTTTGATAAAAAAAGATTGCAAAAATACATAGAACGAACTGGATTAAAACTTGTAAAATTCCATCGAAGTATTTCCGAAATAAAAAAAATAACCGTATTTCCAAAAAATATTACACCAATTTCATTAGGCGATTTTTTAATTGCAACCTTTAAGAAAAGTTAATTATGAGTCAACCAAAAAAAACAATAGCTATTATTCCAGCTCGTGGAGGCTCCAAACGATTACCAAACAAAAATATACTTTTGTTAAATGGATTACCATTAATAGCACATAGTATTTTATATGCAAAAAAAAATACTGCTATTATAGATGAAGTATATGTTTCGACTGACAATTCAGCAATAAAAAAAATAGCCCTAGAATACGGTGCAAAAGTAATCGATAGGCCAAAAGCAATTTCTGGAGATTTAGAACCAACAATTTCTGCACTAAAGCACGTTATTGAAAATATAGAATTCGTTGAAAATATGGTGTTATTACAGCCTACAAATCCTGTAAGACCAAAGAAATTATTACAGGAAGCATTTGATAAATATCGTCATGGATCTTACGATAGTTTATTTACGGTAACAAGAAATCATCAAAAATTCGGAAAAATTATTGCGAATAAATACAAACCACTTAATTACGAAATTGGACAACGAAGTCAAGATTTAGAACCTCTTTTTTTTGAAAATGGATTGTTGTATATTTGCAAAGTAGAATTAATTTTAAAGAATAAAATCCTTTCAAAAACTGCATTTCCCCTCATTGTAGAACATATTTTTTCTAGTATTGATATCGATACAAAAGAAGATTTCGAATATGCAGAATATGTAATAAAAAAATACCATTCATAGTATGCATCCATTTATAGAAATTTCTGGAAGAAAAATAGGTCTCGATTATCCACCACTTGTCATTGCAGAGATTGGTATTAATCACGAAGGGTCTATAGAAACTGCGAAACAAATGGTGGATGCAGCACATCGTGCAGGAGTAGAAATGATAAAACACCAAACTCACATTGTAGCCGATGAAATGAGCGGTGCTGCCAAAAAAATAATTCCAGGAAATGCAGATGTATCCATTTACGAAATAATGAAACGCTGCTCCTTAAATGAAGAAGATGAAATTGCTCTACAAGATTATGTAAAGAGTAAAGGCATGCTATTTATATCTACACCATTTTCTAGAGCAGCATCAGAACGTTTAGAAAGAATGCATGTTCCTGCCTATAAAATAGGTTCTGGAGAATGCAATAACTATCCATTATTAGAACATATTTGTTCTTTTAAAAAACCCGCTATTTTAAGTACAGGTATGAATACGATTGAAAGTGTAAGAAAAGCAGTTGCCATTTTTGAAAAACACAAAGTACCTTTAGCGCTGTTACATACAACCAACTTGTATCCAACACCAATACATTTGGTTAGATATGGAGCAATGATGGAACTCCACGAAGCCTTTCCCAATCATGTATTTGGACTATCAGACCATACACTAAATAATAATGCTTGTCTTGGTGCTGTTGCACTTGGAGCAAGTATTTTAGAACGTCATTTTACTGATCACATGCAACGTATTGGTCCAGACATTGTATGTAGTATGGACGAAAATAAATGCAAGGAACTAATAAATAATTCTAACGAAATTTGGCAAATGCGAGGTGGAACAAAAGAACCTGCAAAAGAAGAGCAAGTAACTATTGATTTTGCTTTTGCAACGGTTTGTAGTATTCAAAATATAAAAAAAGGAGAAAAATTAAATAAAGAAAATATTTGGGTAAAACGACCTGGAAAAGGAGAAATACTAGCAGAGAAATATGAAGAATTATTAGGAAGAACTGCTACTAAAGACATTGAAAACGATGTGCAATTAACTTGGAAAGATTTTGAATAAATGAAGAAAATCTTATTTCTTACAGGTACTCGTGCTGATTTTGGCAAAATTAAAGCCTTAATTAGTATTCTTGAAAATAAAAATGAATTTGAAGTTTTTCTTTTTGTAACTGGCATGCACTTACAAGAGGAATACGGATATACTCTTATTGAAATAGAACGATGTAATTTTAAAAACATACATACTTTTGCCAATCATACAAACGAAGCTACGATGGATTTAACCTTAGCAAAAACAATTGAAGGCCTTTCCTCCTATTGTAAAAAGGCGAAACCTGATGTAATTATTGTACATGGAGATAGAGTAGAAACTTTAGCTGGAGCAATTGTAGGTTCTTTAAATAATATTTTAGTTGCACATATAGAAGGTGGAGAAGTTTCTGGAACAATAGACGAGTTAATTAGGCATGCGACATCTAAAATGTGTCATATTCATTTTGTGTCTAATAAAAAGGCAAAAAAGAGATTGATACAAATGGGAGAAATTCCAAATTCTATATATACTATTGGTTCTCCTGACATTGATATTATGTTTTCAAATAATTTACCAAACTTACAAACGGTAAAAAAGTATTACGATATCAACTTTGATAAATATGCAATTGTAATGTTTCATCCTGTAACGACAGAATTTAAAAATATGGAACAATACACTACAAATTTTATCAATGCATTACAAAAAGATACACATAACTATATCGTTGTATTTCCAAACAACGATTTGGGAAGTAGACACATTATAGAAGCATATAAAAAACTAAAAAAGAATAGTCGTTTTCGGATTTTTCCATCTTTACGTTTTGAATACTTTTTAATCTTATTAAAAAATGCACAATTTATTATTGGTAATAGTAGCGCAGGAATTAGAGAAGCGCCATATTATGAAATTCCTGTAATAAATATAGGAACACGGCAACAAAATAGAGCAATACATAACGATATTATAAATGTAAATTATGAAACTACATCTATTTTAAAGGCATTAAAAAATATAGATACACATACCATTACTTCTACAAATGAAGAAGGTTTTGGAAAAGGAAATAGTGCACAATTATTTTTAGAATCACTATCTAACAAAGATATTTGGCAGCTAAATCATCAAAAACAGTTTAAAGACTTATAATCTTTTAAATTATGAATACAAACAAAAAAAAGAATACAAATCAATGTGTTTTCTTTATTCATAGCAATATAACCTACCTTTCTTCTTTAGCGATAATTGAAGCAAAAAATATTCAAAATCCCAAATTGATTTTTGGGCGAAATTTTAAAAGTAGCTTCTTTGTTAATTCATATGAGAAAGTATATTTATCCGAAAAAGTTGATTTTCTTTCCAAAATTCCCACTTATGGAAAATTTCTTCTATTTTTTAGCTATTTTTCTAGTATACAACTCTTTAATAAAATTTTAAAGACAGTAACAAAAAATAATTCTTTTACCTGTTATATACCACACACAAAGAATTTTTTAATGCAACTATTAATTAATCATAAAAATTGTATTGCGTATAATATCCTAGATGAAGGTTTATTGAGTTACACTACAAATCAGAGTTTTATCAAAAAAACTAATCCTTATTATACAGAAAATAAGATTGGTATTTTTATAAAGTATTTGAAATTTTTAAATCATTTTAATAAATCCGATTATTACAATTACAGCAAAAAAAGTTACAACTTTTTGTATCTATTTTTTATACAAAATACAGTGACTAAAAAAGTTAAACTTTTAAAGTTACCAAAATTTGAAACTACAAATCACAATCTAAATATATTAAATGATAAAACTATTTTTATTCTAGACGATTATGACAGCAATAATTTTATCCCTAAAACAGTCTATTTAAAAGCATTGGTAGAAGTATTTACAAAATTTAAACTAACAAAAGCATTTATAAAAACACATCCTGCTACAAAAGATAAAAACGAAGTACTTGCATTATTAAAAAGTAAAAATATTGTCGCTACTTTAATAGACGATACCATTCCAATCGAAGTCCTTTTAGTGTGTGGTAAAAATATTTCCATATATGGTTTTTTCTCATCTTTATTATTCTATGCCTCAATATTTAATCAAAAATCGTATTCTTTGCTCGGTTATTTAAAAAAACACCATACCGTTAAAGATGAAAATTTATTACCAACAATCTTTTATGATAAAGTTAAAATTCTTTAATTTAGTTGTATGAATGTATTTAAAAAATATATAATTCGTGTGTTTAATAGGTTACAAAATCTATCACAACAGCAAAAATATTTGGAATTTAGAAGTAAATACACAATCCATAAAACTTTTAAATTTAATGGAACAGGTATCGAAATGTATGGAAATGGAGAAATTACTATTGGTAAAAATACATACATAGGTCAGTTTACATTTTTACAAAGTTCAAAAAATCAGAAAATTAGTATTGGAGAAAATTGTGCAATCAGCCACAATGTAAAAATATATACCAATTCGTATGACAGCAATCCAAATTTTAATGTAATCAATAAAAAGACACATCAAGGAAATGTAATAATTGGCGATGGCGTTTGGATTGGTGTAAATGTTGTAATTATTCCAGGAATTACTATTGGTAACAATGTTATAATTGGAGCAAACTCTGTAGTGACCAAAGATGTAAACAAAAATACTATTGTTGGAGGCGTTCCTGCCAAAATAATAAGGATAAAAGATGATAAGTAAACTTGCAAAATCAACAATAATTTATGCAATTGGACCACAATTGCCAAAATTGGTTAGTTTATTTCTATTACCAATTCTGACAGAGTATCTAACTCCCGAAGATTATGCTGTAAACGGTATTATTGCTGCTTATATCTTGTTATTTGATATTTTAAAAGATTTAGGAGTGTCCATTGTTGTAAACAATAGCTTTTTTAAATTCCCGAAAAGATATTTATTTATTTGGAAACGATTATTTGGACTACTAAAAATTTGGTCTGTCTTTTATGGTATTATACTGATTCCTATAATTTATTTGGTAGCACCAAAGATTGTAGGAGATAATATTTATAAAATTATTACATTAATCATTTTGCCAGTAATGTTTTTTAATGTCTACTCCTATTTTGGTAGATCGTACTTTCAATTAAATAAAAAACCATTACCATTTGTCATTATTTCTGTAACTAGTAGTATTGCATCCATAGTGGTTTTATTTGTTAGTGTGGTTGTTTTTAAACAAGGGTATTTAAGTTTTTTTTACGCAACATTTGTTTCAAGTTTTATTTCCTTTTTAATCTATTTTTATTTTCTAGTAATCAAATTTAAAATAGTACCATCATTTCAATTTTCATACAGATGGGCTAAAAAGAAAATTTCTATATCTTTAACAACACTTCCTCATTTATATGCAGGTTATGTATTAAGTATTTCCGATAGAATAATAATGGAATGGTTTGATATACCTCTTAAAGAAATTGGTATGTACATTTTTGCCTATAGTATTGGTATGTATTTTTCGATTATAGGAAAAAGTTTACAACAAGCAAGTGGTCCATATTATATGGAATTTTATAGTAAAGAGAATGTTGAAAATGAAAAAAACGCAATAAATATGACCATAGTAATGCATCTATTCATTTTAATAGTTGGTTTTATGATTGCATTATGGGTAAAAGAAATATTTCAGATATTATCTAGAAATGAATCGTTGACTAATTCTTATTTTATTGCAATTTTTATTATCATGGCTTATACCTATTATCCAAGTTATTTTTTAAATAGCATGAAATTATGGTATTTAGAAAAAACAAAAAAATTGATGAAAATTAGTGTTGTGGCAGCAATAATTTCAATTGTACTTAATATTATTTTGATACCATTATATGGCATCTTTGGTGCAGCAATAGCGACCTTTGTTTCTTATATGTATTTTGGTTTTGGAGGTTTTTTTTACAAAGATATTCAAGAAGAATTTTTGGTAAAAAACAAATTAAAATATTTTTTAATTCTCAATGTCGTATTAACTATAATACTTTATAATATTAGAGATATTCCTATCTTTTACAAAGGAATAATCTCATTATCTGTCGTATTATTAATTCTTATTTTCTTTAAGAGATTTAAAGAAAAAATACAATTTCATACAAAATGAGCAAACCATTAGTTTCTATAATAATACCAGTTTATAATGCACAAGAGCATTTACAAAAAGCAATAACGAGTATTCTAAATCAAAGCTATCAAAACCTAGAGATTTTAATTTGCGACGATGCTTCTACAGATAATAGCATACAAATTATAGAGGCAATTAAAGATTCTAGAATTGTATTTTTTAAGAATAAAACAAATAAAGGATATCTTAAAACATGCAATTATTTATTTAAACAAGCAGAAGGAGATTATATTGGTTTTCAAGATGCCGATGATTGGTCGCATAAAGAACGTGTAAAAACTACGATAGATTTTCTAGAAAAAAACAATAGCATTCAATTATGTGGTTGTAATTTTAGCAGAAAAACGAATGATAAAATTATATATCAATCCAAATATCCAAAAACACACAACGAAATAATTCATTATATCGAAAAAAACAAAGATGTACCATTTTGTGGAGCAACCGTAATTTTTAAAAGAGAAGTGTATACTAAAATTGGCGGATACAAACTTTTTTTTGATAGAAAAGGTTACGAAGACTTAGATTGGCTATTGCGAATTAGTGAAAATTTTAAAGTTGCGAATATCGAAAATTCATATTATGAATATAACTATAATCACGATTCAATATCAAGAGTTAACTTAGATGTAGACTATATAAAATTCCATATTAAAGAAATAGCATGGTATTTAAAAGAAGAACGAAAAGAAAATGGTTTGGATGCGCTAACTACAGATAAATACAGTTCTAAATTTATAAAGTACCTTAAAAAATTAGAAATTAATTTTAATGAAAATAAATTTCAATTATACAAAAGAGTACTGTTTAACAGTTTAAATAATGGTGATTTAAAAAATGGAAAAAAAACACTTAAAACTGCACATCAAGACAACAAAATAAATACAAAACAAGCGTTTTATTTAACTTATAGATTTATTCGTAGTTACATAAAAACAAAACTGAAATAAAAGAAAAAATTAAGACACAATAAACCGTCTTAATTAATTATTTTTGCATTGTTTATTTCCCGAAACACGACCTAATGAATTATTCAGCAATTATCTGTACATATAATAGACCAAAAAAGGTTTTGGAATTGGTATCGCAATTGATACCTTTATTATCTGATAAAGGAAATATAATTGTTGTAGATTCTTCAGACAATAAAAACGAAGTACTAATTAATAAAGAAAATGTATCGTATATAAGGTCTTCACATAAAAACCAACCTTACCAACGTTATTTAGGCTATTTAGCCACAGATGCAAATGTTTTGTTTTTCTTTGATGATGATATGGAAGTAGAAGACGAACAATTTATTGACAAAATTTTGGCAATGTTTCAACAAGATGCTAAATTATCTGGAATTGCTGTAAAATTCAAAAATAAACACGAAAATACATCGATAGCAAAAATTCCAAATTCTAAAATAAAAATAAAAAACAACGCTTTAAAGAAATTTAAGAATTGGTTTACTGGATATCCACAATTACCAGATGGCGCATTTGGATACTGTGGAAATAAAGGAAAACAACCAATTGGTGGAGGTAAAACGAATTGGGTTTGGGGACCAAGTTTTGTTTTTAAACATAGTGCTGCATTTAAAAATTTTAATTTTCAGTTACTCGATATGTTTGAAGAAAAATTAGGAATGGGAGAAGATGCCATTTTAGGTTATGGAGCATCCAAAGATGGTTATTTAAAATTTCATGATGAATTATTCTTAATTCATAACGACCAAAACAATAGTACCTACACTTCCAATTTTAAAACATACGCAAAAAGAGTTGCTTTTTCGAGATACTACTTATCTAAAGAAAAGGCTAGACTAGACAAAGCCAATACAATATTTCCAATACTGCACTATATTTGGTATATGCACTGGAGGATTTTAGGCTATTTTTTTAATTATATTATCCGTCCAAATAAAAGTAGAAAGGAAATGTTATCTGGTTTTGTTAATGGGTTCTTATTAACCTTTACTTACAAATGGAAATCTTTCTCCGCTTCAGAAACGTACTGGAAAAAAGAAGCACAAACGGACTTACATAAAAATAAATCTAAGTATGAATAATCGGCTACAGAAAATCATATTATTCAAACCAAAATGGCAAGGAGAAATGTTCTTATTTTGGTATGGATTCTTTATGGCATTCCCCCTAATAGTACCATTTTTTAATATTTCCTTCTATATATTTCCATTATTGTTACTTGTTTTTAAAAAACGATACGGTTATATTTTTTTAGCTAAAAATTTTTTATTTATCATAGTTAATCTATTTATACTTGGTGTAATTATCAATTTATTTTCTACATTACTTTTAAGTGATTTTACCTCCTTTAAAAGAACTTTACGTGTTGTTCCAAATTATATATATTGGGTTTTAATGGTATTGTTTTTTTATTCTCACAGAAATAACATCAACATACCATTAATAGCGCGTGGTGTCTTTTATGGCTTAATTTCATCTACTATTTTCTTTTTCTTTATTCGACCACTTAGGCTACATCGATTGATTCCTTTTGTAAATAACCTATCGCAAAATAGTTTTGCATTTTTACTGATTTGTTTTTCGGCAATATCCATTTATTATATAAAAAAAAGATACAATCTATTTTGGGGATTTATCCTTTTTTTAGTGTTGGCATACGTCGGTTTTAGGTCAGGTTCGCGAAGTAGTTCTGTACTCGTATTTGTAAGTGGATCTATAACTTTATTTTTAAATAAAATATCCTTAAAAAAAATAGCACTTACAATCTCAATTGTTTTCTTGGCTATAATTTTTATTTTTCAAACCACATTTGTAAAAAAATTGATTTACAATCTAAATCCAAGAGCATATACTTTAATATATGAATTAGAAAATACATTTGATAACGATTATTCCTTTTTAGCAAGAATGGTGCAAGTTGAAAAAGGAATCCGAATTTTTCAAAAAAAACCGATTACAGGAATAGGTCTCAACAATTTTAGTGATTTTGACGATGTAGAATTAGACGGTATGTTTGAAGGTACCGATAATTTGGTTAAAAAAATAAACATAGCCAATTTAAGCGCACACAATTCCTATGTTAGTATTTTAGCAGAAGGAGGTTTAGTCTTAGCAATTCCATTTTTTCTTATATTACTTTTTCCTTTATTAAAAGCTCTTTTTTCACTATCTAAATTATCTCCTTTTAATATTACCATTTTTATTAGTTTTATAGTAATGTTAGTGCATTTATGGTTTATTTCCGCCATTTTAAATGTCTATGCATGGTTTTTAATAGCAATCGTAACCGCTTCGGTACATCAAAATCCTAAAATCACAAACAAAGAATGAAAATAGATATTTCTAAATATTTGGCTAGAAAATCATATTCCACCAGTTTTATACCAGAAATTGATGGATTGCGTTTCTTAGCAATTATTACAGTAGTCCTGTTTCATTTACAAACATATTATTTTAGAACTATTGATACAGGCTTTGAATTTGAAGGAATTGCAAAAAGCATTCATTATTTAATTTCAAAAGGAGGTTTAGGAGTAAATGTGTTTTTTGGAATTAGTGGTTTTATACTAGCCTTACCATTTGCAAAACGATATTTTAACAACCAAAAAATAGAATTAAAATCATATTTTATAAGACGTTTAACAAGATTAGAGCCTCCATTCATTATATCGCTTGTTTTATTATTAATAGCTCAAATTCTTTATTTTCATACTTCATTTCAAGAATTACAATCCCATTTTATAGCAAGTTTATTTTATGTGCATTTTATAGTATTTGGAACTTGGAGTACCATTAATCCAGTTACTTGGAGTTTAGAAACCGAAGTGCAATTTTATATTATAGCTCCTCTCCTATTTTTAATATTTAAACATGCCAATTTTATCGTACGACATCTCTATTTTGTAGGTTTAATAGTAGCTTCGATACTAAGTACTTTCTTTTTTAAAGCCTGGTTAATAGAACATCATTTACATAAATCATTAATCGTATATCTACCATATTTCATATTAGGAGCATTATTTGCAGAATACTATATTCTTTATATACATAACAAAGTCAAAAACAAAAGTTATGTATGGGATTTACTTGGTTTAACAGCAACTGTAGGACTATTTATTTTTCATGACAATAGTAACGATTTGTTCAAATTCTTACAATTGACATTCCTTTTTATTGTGTTTATTAGTACATTTAAAGGTACGATTCTGAATTGGTTTTATACTAGAAAAATTATTTATACCATTGGAGGTATGTGCTATTCCATATACTTAATTCATTATGCATTAATTGCATTTTTAGTAAAATATAGCGTTAAAATTTATTTTCTAGATGGTTATTTAGGTAATATGTTTACACAAATAGTAATCGTAATTCCAATAATACTTATCGTATCTGCCATATTTTTTGCACTTTTCGAAAAACCATTTATGTACAAAGATTGGCCAAAAAAGTTTATTCATTTTTTTACACCAAAAACTACAATCAAATAAAATTATGAACTTAGCATTCTATTATCATATACCAATAACACAAAAAAAAGGGAATTTATACATTCCAGGTTTTTTAGGTGTTTTTATAGATGCGTTAGCTAATGAGATAGAACATCTATATTTAATAATGCATGAATCTAACGAATCGGAAAGCAAATCGGCAGATTACAAATTAAAAAATAAAAACATTACATTTATTAGTTTAGGAGTAAAAACACCAGCTTGGCATAGAGCAATATTTCATAAAAAAACACTAAAACAAGCAGTACAAAAAATAGAAAACTGTAATGCATTAATTGTACGATCACCATCGCCATTAGCTCCCTATTTTTATACCTATTTAAAAAAAACAAAGTTAATTTTTATGGTAGTTGGTGATTATATGGAAGCAGTAAAACAAACTAAAACCACAACTTTTAGAGAAAAAATAGTAAATCTCTATTTAAGATATAATAATAAAAAGTTTAAATCGGTAATGAAAAAAGTAGATGTATTAGTAAACTCTCCTACATTATTCGAAGTAAATAAAAATAATGCGAAATCTATTCATCTAATAAAAACAACCACATTATCTATTCATGATTTTTATAAAAGAGAAGACACATGTCAAAATAAACCGATAGAATTACTTTACACAGGTAGATTTGATTTGCAAAAAGGTTTAGTCGAATTGGTAGAAGCTACGGCAGAATTGATAGCAAAAAAAATAGATGTTCGTTTAAATCTAGTTGGATGGGAAAATGATAGCACAAAACCAGTGGAAAAATTATTGATAGAAAAATCCAAAAAATTAAAAATAGAAGAGACTGTTATTTTTCATGGAAAAAAAACAATAGGAATCGAGCTAAATAAGATGTATCAAATGGCAGATATATATGTATTGCCATCCTATCACGAAGGCTTTCCAAGAACAATATGGGAAGCAATGGCAAACAGTTTGCCAGTAATAGCAACAAAAGTAGGCGGAATACCAGCATATCTAACTGATAAAAAAAATGTACTTTTGATAAATCCAAAAGATACCAAGCAGATTACCAAAGCAATTGAAACAATAATCAATCGTAAAGAATTACGACAAAAACTAATAAAAAACGGCGTTATCATCGCAAAAGATGCTACTTTAGAAGTACAATCTCAAAATATAGTAAACCACATTCAAAATCTATATAATGAATAAATTCATTCGACTTTTTAGATACGATTTACCTTTACACTTTGTATTACTATTAACCAATTGGTTACCAGACAATGTAATTTTCATTCGATTAAGAGGTAGATTAGCTAGACCATTCTTTAAAAAATGTGGTAAACGCTTAGGAATAGGTCGAAATGTTACATTTTACAATCCATCGCAAATAGAAATAGGAAGTGATGTCTATATTGCTCTAGGTTGTTGGTTTAGTGGAAATATAACTATTAAAGACGAAGTCTTATTTGGACCATATTGTATTTTGGCGCCATCAAATCACAAAAAAAATGGTAATTCTTATCGGTTTGGAAATAATACAAAAGGGAAAATAATTCTACAAAAAGGTAGTTGGATGGGAGCAAAATCTTTGATCGTAGGAAATTCAATTTTAGGTGTTGGAACAGTATTAGCTGCAAATTCTCTCTTAAATGGAATTGCAGATGATAATGCAGTATATGGAGGTTCTCCAGCAAAAAAAATAAAGTAAAGAATTCATGAAACTAAAATGGATTGCAAATATAAAAGCAATAGTTGATGGCACAACAAACGTACATGAAATTGTAAATACTATTGATAATTGGACCCAGCAAAAAATTAATGCATACCTCAATGAATCATTTTATGACATAATTAATTATAGTTATAAAAATATACCATATTACCATAAACTTTTTATCGATAATGGTTTAAATCCAAAGGAGTTTAATGATCAAAAATTAATAACTAAAATACCAATCTTAACAAAAGAGATAATTAGAACAAATTACACTGAGTTACGTCCAAAAAATTTATCTACATTAAAATATCAAACGCGTAGAAGTGGTGGTACAACAGGAGAACCAATAGAGTCTTTAATTTCTAATGAGGCAGCAGCTTTTGAAACATTTGCCTATTTTAAAGGGTTAATTTGGATGGGATGGAAACCATCTATGACCTTAGTAAAATTATTTGGAGGAAGTTTAGGTGTGAAAAATAAATTCAACCTCAGAAAAACCGTATACAATTACGCAACAAATAGTATAAATATTCCAGCATTTGAAATTGATTCTAATACTGTTAAACAATACTATAAACTGTTAAAAGCAAAAAAACAAATTTGTATTATTGGATATGCATCAGCAATTAACAGTTTGGTATATTATCTTAAAAAAAACAATTTACACTTAAACAATGTCAAATTAGTAATAACAACAAGCGAAGCACTAATTGAAGATTGGAAAGTAAATATCAATACCTATTTCCAATGCGAAGTAAGATCATATTATGGTTGCGGAGAAGTTGGATCATTAGGTTATCAAATAGCAAAACAGAATACTTCATATCAAATACCACAAGAACATGTCATTTTGGAAAGTCAATCTAATACTAATGAATTACTTATCACACAACTACATAATAAATCACAACCATTAATTCGATATTCTAATGGAGATATAGGTATTATTGAAACGGTTAATAACAGACCTATAATCAAGAATTTAATTGGTCGAAAAGCAGACTTTTTCACACGAAGCGATGGTACAAAAGTATCTCCAATATTAGGAACTTTTTCAATTCAAAAATCAAATATTCAAGTAAAAAAATATCAATATATTCAGTATAAAGATTTAATTATAGAATTCAGATATATAATGGAAGATGAAGACAAAAATATAACGAAAAAAGAAGAAGAAGTTATCTCAAAAATAATCGACAATGTGATGTCTGAAAAAACAAAACTTATATTTGTAAAATCAAATCTGTTTGAAATTAGTAGTTCTAAAAAACATAGAATTACTACAACTATGGATAGAAATTATTATAATATATAAACATGATGAATAATATATTATTTATAGGAACTTTTTTTTCCAAACGAACAGGCACAAAATCAATCGCAGAAAAAATACAAAATTCATTTTCTGGAAAACATAAAATAAAACTAGTTTCTAGTATTAAGAATAAGCCATTACGTTTACTTCATATACTAATTACATGTACATTTTTTAGAGGAAAAACCATTAATATTGATGTATTTAGCGATAGTGCATTTTTAATTGCAAGCTATGCTTCAAAAATTTTAGCAAAAAGAAATAAAAAAATAATCCTAACATTAAGAGGCGGAAAATTACCAGGTTTTTACAAACTAAAACCTGAAAATTTTAAAAAAGTATTACAGAGGGCAACAGTAATACAAACACCATCACGTTATCTACAAACATTCTTTAAAAAACAAAATATAGAAGTTACCTATTTACCAAATCCAATACACCTCCAAAACTTTGCATATGCACCAAAACCAAAACCATTACATTTACTTTGGGTAAGAGCTTTTACAAGTATTTATAATCCAGAAATTCCAGTAAAATTAGTACACCAACTAAAAAAAGAGTTTCCAACAATTCAACTTAGTATGATTGGACCAAATA
>JALSLK010000048.1 GCA_026988355.1 Flavobacteriaceae bacterium | reverse complement strand
ATACCAATTCAATTTTGAAATGCGCTAAATAGATTTAAAATATTTTTATGTTTTACAATCTTGAAATTTCAAGCATAGCATAGCTATGGTTTAAATTTAAAGTGCAGTAAAACCGTGAAAAGATAAAGAATTTATAGCGTATTTTGATGTTGAGTTGGTATTATTTAATACCAAACATCAATTTCTTAATAAACGGAGAAATTAATACAGCAAACAAACCAACAAACAAAGTAACCAAACCAATTCCAGTAAAAACAGAAACATACGAATATAACTGTATATGAGAAGTTTCTAATTGGCTTACAGTATGATAATCTAATCCAGTTATTTTAGGAACAATATCTGCAAAAACACCTTGTGTAAAAAGACTTTCTTTACCAGCAATCACACTGGTTAGTTTAGCAATTTTCCCAGCAAAAAAATGCCCATAAAACGAAGATAAAAACCAAACACCCATTAAAAAAGATAAGAATTTTTTTGGAGATAATTCGGTTACTTTAGAAAGACCAATAGGAGAAAAAAACATTTCCCCAAGGGTATAAACAAAAACACCAAATACCAAAAATAACATCGAAACTTTAGCGTTTGCATCCATAAAATTGCCAGAATAACCAAAAATCAGAAAACCCAACCCAACCAATACCAATCCAAATCCTATTTTAATAGGAGAATTAGGATTTTTATTAATTCTAGATAAATACGTCCATAACCAAGTAAAAGGCAAAGCTAATAAAACAATAAAAGCAGAATTTAAGCTATTAGATTGCGAAGCATTCAAAACTTGTAAATTTACATTGCGTTCTGCAAATAAAGTTAAAGAAGAACCAGCTTGTTCAAAAACAGTCCAAAAAAGGCAACCTAAAATGGTGAAAAAAACCAAAACAAGTAATCTCCCTTTATCTTCTTTTGTAGATTGCAAATAAATATACATAAGAAAGATTAAAATACCAATGCTAACAAACCAAACAATATAGTGTTCAAACTCATTAAATTTAACGATTAATGCAAATAAAGGAACGGTTAATAAAGCACCAATTATGGTTAAAATATTGGATTTAATTCCAAAGTTTTTTTTGTTATAAATGGAAGAGTTCGTAATGCCACCTTTGTCTCCAAAGACACCTTTTTTAATGCCGTTTTTAAAAAACCAAAGACCGACAAGCATTCCAATACCAGCTAATCCAAAACCATAATGCCAACCGTAAGTCATACCAAGCCAACCACAAAGTATTGGCGATAACCAACCACCAATATTAATTCCCATATAAAAAATGGTAAAACCAGAATCGCGTCTATCATCGCCATCTTCGTAAAGTTTACCAACAAACGAAGAGATATTAGGTTTAAAAAAACCATTACCAACAATTAATAAAGCCAAAGCAGTATAAAAAGCAATGGTATGATCAATAGCCAAAACAAAATGCCCCAAAGCCATTAAAATACCACCAAGTTCGATGGATTTTCTAAACCCTAAAAATTTATCAGCAATAAAACCACCAATTAAAGGAGTTACATAAACTAAAGAGCCATAAGCAGCATAAATACCAAATGAAATATCATCGCTATAAAGTAAATGTTGTGTCATGTATAGAATTAATAAAGCGCGCATTCCATAAAAGGAAAACCGCTCCCATAATTCAGCAAAAAATAAGTAAAAAAGACCTTTAGGATGTCCGAATAATTCTTGTTTAGGAGCTTTTGTTTGCATCAATTATAATTTTAAATTTAGATTGATTGCAATAACAAATAAAAACGTCTCCTTTAAAAAAAATGTGATGAAATGTAACTAAAATTGAGCTTTTGTGATTGTTTGTGACTTGATTACAAGTTTAGGTCGAATTTAGGTTAATAGTGACAACACATTAAATTAAGGCAGATGTAACAAGATGCTTTCAAGATTGTAAAACATAAAAATAGTTTAAATCTATTTAGCGCATTTTGAAATTGAATTGAATAAGTATTTTTATGAAGAACGAGAAAAATGTATCGAGAACAAACATAAAATTACTTTTCTATAAAACAAGCCTTAATTCGATACTCTTTTTTAATAATTATAATTTGAATAAAAATATTTTTAATGCGTTTGTTCTACATATCAAATAAACTCTTTGTATCGTTCGTTTTCGATATTGTGGATAAATTCATGCAATAAAGCAGTATCAATTTCGATGTGACTGGATAAAAAACGCAATCTATATTTTGCTTGACCAATAAATGTAAACAAATCATTTCTGTGAAGTTTATTCTCGTCATCTAGTTCTAAAATAGAATTGATATTTTCAATAATTCGAGAAAGGTATGTTTGACTAACAATTTCTCCACCATTAAAAACAGTAATACACATTTCTTTTTCAGGAGCAAATTTTCGGCGAATTGCAAATTTTAGTAGATTGTTAAATTGTGTTGTTTTTTTTCCAAATTCGATAGATGTATTTATAATTCCCTTAGAAGGAATCGAAATTTGCACTTGATTCCAATCTGTAAAATGAATTTTCATATTAGTTACAGTAGCTAACTGTGAAAGTTCAATAACCCAACTTGTACCCAAGACTAAAAAGATAGAAATCAATGCTGTTTTGGAAATAATTTTGATTAAATCGGAATAAAATTCAAAGTTTTTAGCATGAAAAACTTCAGGCAATTGCGATAAAAATAAAACAACTATCGTAAAAATAGAAATAATAGCAAGAGTTAACATGTCTCTATTAACAAAGGTCTTATACAGAGAAATACCCAAAAACCAAGATAATACAGCAGATAAAATCAGATCTGGAATTGCACTATATCGCAATCCTAAAGTATTAATTGTATCGTCAAATTTTAGAGATAGCAAAAAAGAAAGTATAGAAAGGGCAATTAAGAAAAGAATAATTTTTCGAATACTCTTTTTATTATTATATAAATATTGTGGCGAATTATCTAAATAAAAAAGAGCGAGAATAAGAAATAAACTATTTGCTATCGAAAAAATATTCTGACTAACCAATAACAACCAATCGTTTTTAAATATAGAAAGGTTTAAATACGTAATTAAACCAGAAAAAAACCAAACTAATAAAGATAAACTCAAGTATAATAGTCCCTTATCTACTCTTTTTATACTTATTTCGTGAGAAAGCTTGTGTTTAAATTTATTTTTAATGGCAGTCCAAATCGCAAATAATAATCCAGAACCAAGTAAGGAAATAAAAATTTCGGAGAGAATATAGAAATGATGTTGTAAAGGATTCATATCGTATTTAAGGCGAACAAACTTGAATATACAATAATACTATAAAAAAACTTACCTTTGCTTTTTAATAATGAAAAACACAGTATGAAGATTATAATACCAATGGCAGGAATAGGTTCTCGTTTAAAACCACACACGTTAACCATACCTAAACCGTTAACAAAAATTGCAGGAAAGCCAATTGTACAAAGATTAGTAGAAGATATTGCAAGTGTATTGAATCAAAAAATAGACGAAGTATGTTTTATTATAGGTTTAAATTTCCCAAAAGATACCGAAGAGAGATTACAAAATATAGCGAAAAGTCTACATACAAAAGGAAGCATTGTAATACAGAAAGAAGCTCTCGGAACAGCACATGCAATTTACCAAGCCAAAGCATCTTTAAAAGGCCCTTGTGTTGTTGCTTTTGCAGATACACTTTTTAAAGCAGATTTTACACTAAATGCAGATGCAGATGGCGCTGTTTGGGTTAAAAAAGTGGCAGATCCAAGTGCTTACGGCGTTATTAAGTTAGAAAATGGTATTATTACTGATTTTATTGAAAAACCAGTCAAATTTGTATCCGATTTAGCTATTATTGGAATTTATTATTTTAAAAAAGGAGAAGATTTACGTACAGAAATAGAATATTTATTAGAAAATAATATTACGGAGAAAGGAGAGTTTCAATTAACAAATGCGTTAGAAAACTTAAAACAAAAGGGAGCCAAATTTGTACCAGGAGAAGTTTCGGATTGGATGGATTGTGGAAACAAAACCATTACCATAAAAACAAATAGTAGTGTTTTACAGTATGCACAAAAAGACCAAATAGATTTAGTAGATAAAAGTGTAGTTTTAGAAAATTCTAAAATTATACAGCCGTGTTATATCGGAAAAAATGTAGTGTTAAAAGACAGTACTATTGGTCCAAATGTATCGCTTGGCATGAATAGTGTTATAGTAAATTCAAAGATAAACAATTCCTTAATTCAAGAAGAAGTACATATTAGTAATGTAAAATTAACCGACTCTATGATAGGAAACAAAGTAAGTTATAATGGTAATTTTACAACGGTAAGTCTAGGCGATTTTAGTGTTTTAGAGTAAATCGTTTTCTTTTAGAATTATACTTTTGAAAATAATTTATATGAAAAATAACCACATCTTAAAATTATTTATAATTGGACTCGTAATAATTCCGATATTTTCTTTTGCACAAGAATTTACGATAAAACAAAGCCCAGAAGAAATACAACGTAAGAAAGAGTTAAAAGAAGAACTGGAGTATCTAAAATTTCAAACGCGTTTTTTTGAAGCATTACATTTAAAAGCAAAAGAAGATTATACACAAGCAATAGCGGTATTAGAAGATTGCAAGCAGATTTATCCTGAAGACCCAGGAATGAATTTTGAATTTGCAAAAAATTATTATTTGCTTAAAGATTATGAAAATGCCATTTTTTTTAATAAAAAAACATTAGAATACAAACCAAATGTAAATGTTTTAGAACATCTAAAGAAGATTTATCGATCTCAACAAGATATGGCAAGCGCAATTGGAGTTCAAAAACAAATTATTGCTTTAAAACCAGAAAGAAAAGCAGAATTAATTATCTTATATATTGGAAATAACGAACGAGAAAAAGCAAAAAAACTATTGTTAGAACTAGAAGATAAAAACGAACTAGTAGATAATACTTCCTATTATAAACGCATACTTTTTACAAAAAAAACAAAAAAAGCGATAAAAAAATATCCTATCGGAGAAAATCCAAACAAAAAAGAAGAGGATATTACGGTAGATGGAATGCGTAAACAATTTCAAAAAAAGAAAAAATATAAAATACTAAAAAAGTTATTGATACAAGAAAATAAATTAAATAAATTTAAAACATTGGCTGAAGATAGTAAAAGCGGTTTAGAATTATTTCCAGCACAACCATATCTTTATTTTATGCAAGGCAAGGCACAAAATAAACTATACCAGCACAAAGATGCTTTACTGGCGTTGTTTGCAGGATTAGACTTTATTATTGACAACAATAAATTAGAGGCAGATTTTTACGAACAAATACACCTTGCCTATTTGGGTTTAAAAAACAATAAAGAAGCAACAAAATACCTTAACAAAGCGTTATCATTACGAAACGTAAACTAAATAATAACAAAATAGAATGAATAAGCGTATTTTAATTTTAATTTTAGCGTTTACAATAATGGCTTGTAAGACAACTAAAAAAACAACAACCGAAAATGCAAATAATATGCTTTTAAGTAAAGTATTAGACGACTACAATAGTCATTTATTTGAAAAGAAAACACTTAAGGCATCACTTAAAGTAAAATACAAAGGAGAAAAAAACCTTCCAAGTGTAAATGCATCCTTAAGAATAGAAAAAGATAAAGTAATTTGGTTGAGTATCTCTAAATTATTTTTTTCAATAGGAAAACTTAAAATAACACCATATAAAGTGCAGTTTTATAACAATTTAAGCAATGAGTATTTTGATGGAGACTTCTCGTTATTAAGTAATTTTTTAGGAACAGAGGTTGATTTTAAACAAGTACAACGTATTTTTTTAGGAGAAGCAATTTATTCTTTAAACAGTAAAGATTACCAAGTAAAAGCAGAAGATACTAATTATTTATTTACGCCAATTAAAAATGACGAACGATTCAATATTTTCTTTTGGTTAGATGTAAATACATTTAAAACGAGTAAACAAGAAATACGACAAGAAAAAGAAAATAAATTACTGTCCATACAATATAGCGAATTTGAAACCATACAAAATACGAATTTACCAAAACACATTTACATTCTAGCAAAAGATAACAAAACAACAAATAGTATAGATATTAATTATAAAAATATAATTATCGATGCTCCATTGCGATTTCCGTTTTCTATTCCAGAAGGATATAAAGAAATTAAGTTATAATGCGATTAAAAACCTCTATTTTTTCTAATCTGTTCCAAGTGCCTAAACCAAGGTTTTTACATCTTATATTTTTATTTTGTTTGCTCTTTTTAGCGAATCCAATATTTTCACAAACAAAAAAAGAATTAGAAAAAAAACGTAAAGTATTACAAGAAGAAATATCTCAAATAAGTAAGCTGCTTTCTAAACAAAAAAAAACAGAAAAAAATTTATTATCTCGCTTGGGAGACATTAATAAAAAAATAGATGTTAGACAAGAAATTATCCATACCATAAAAAAAGAAAGTGCGATATTTTCTAAAGAAATAAAACAAAACAAAATAAAAATTACTGCTATTGAAAAGCAATTAGAAATGCTTAAAGAAGATTATGCAAAAATGGTTGTCCAAAGTTACAAGAGTAAAAATAAAAATAGCCGATTGTTATTTTTACTATCTTCAAGCAATTTTTTACAAGCATATAAGCGTATGCAATATATGAAACAGTATGCTAATTACAGAAAAAAACAAGCTGTTGAAATTAATCAATCTAAAGACGCATTACTACAATTAAACGATTCTTTAAAAATAAAAAAACAAGAAAAACAAAAATTAATCGCAGTACAAGTAAAAGAAAAAAAGACAATAGATTTCGAAAAAAACGCACAACAAAAACTAATAGATAAAGTAAAGAAAAAGAAAAGAAGGTACCTTTCTCAAATACGAAAAAGACAAAAAAAGGAGCGAAAATTTGAACAACAATTAGAGAACTTAATAAAAGGAGTAATAAGTAAATCTAACAAAAAATCTGGTAAGAAAACAACCAAATTTGTACTAACTCCAGAAGCTAAAAAATTAGCTGCTAGTTTTGTTGCTAACAAAGGTAAATTGCCTGCTCCAGTAACAAAAGGATACGTTTCTAGATACTATGGAAAACGCAAACACGAAGTAATGAAAAAAATTGATGTTAACAGTAATGGTTGGTTTTATACAACAGCTAAAAATACAATGGCTCGTGCTGTTTTTAGAGGGAAGGTTTTCGCAATATTGGTCGATCGAAAAACTAAAATTAAAACCGTACTTATACAACATGGCAATTATGTTACTTCGTACAAAAACTTAAAAACTGTTTTGGTAAAAAAAGGCGATAATATAGATACCAAACAAAATTTAGGTATTATTCATACAGATAGTACAACAGGGAAAACAATACTTGCCTTTGTTTTATGGAAAAATGCAACTCCTCAAAATCCTGCTGGTTGGATTTTTAAGTAATGGTTTTTAGTTAATTACAGCTTCTAAAGAGTAATTAGATTTCTTAAAAATTCCATTTTCAAAATAGACAAATCTATCTGTAATTTTTTTGCCCATTAAATCAAAATTAAATTTTGCAACATATTTTGATGTTAAATTTGTTTTATAATGTTTAGTATCTATTCCAAAAATTGATCTTTTTATTTGATAACTTTTTTGCATTAATTCGCTATCATAATATTCTGCAACAATAAATAAATCAATACCATTATCATCACATTTCCTTTGCATAATATGTAATGGATAGCACACATCGCTTTTACATTTAGGAGGCCATATATATACTAATGTTTTACTATTATTTATGCATTTTTTTAATTGATTTCCGTTGATTATATATACTTTTGGTATTGTATCATTCTCTAAAGAACAAATTAATTTAGAGGAGTCTATTTTAATTAATAATTTTGGATTTGTTGATTTTGTTTTGTTGTAATAACTATATAATCCTTGTAACGTACCATTAACTGCACATGAGGTGTTAAATAGTACAAGAATAACAACTATTAATATATTTGTTTTTAAATTACTTTTTGCTTTTTTCACGAATTAGATATTTGGTAAGTCCTCTTTTTTTATTCTTTTGAACAAAAGAGAAGGCTGCAATCGAAATTAAAAGAGAAAACCCAATGATTACTTTAAGTCTTCCAAATTGAGAGATTCCTAATAATATACTACCAATACCAGTTCTTCCTTCTAGTTGAAATTTAGCACCATTTTCAATTTCTTCGGCAATATTAAAAGTCAATAAAAAAGCAAGTATTGAAAATAAAATTGAAAATAATTGCGGTTTAGTATGTTTAAAAATAGATGGTACTCTCTCAGAATATTCAAATTTAGATAGTTGATATTTTAAATAATCAAAGATTTCGTTTTTAACTAAATCATTCTTGATATAAATTTCATCTTCGGAATCTTTTCCAAAATAAATTTTAATTGTTTGGCTTTTACTTTGGCATTCGATACGTTTAATATATGCATAAGGAATACCAAAAATATTTTCTGCAACAATTCCTTTTTTTAAATGAAATAGAAATTTACTATTATTAACTTCTTTTGGAGTTCCAAAATAGATGGATTCTTCTTTTATAAAAATCAAGCGATTTTGTTTATTATCAACTATCCAGTATTTTTCCATTCCAAAATTCAGGTTATTAGAGTTTAGAAGCGTATGAGGAATTATAATTTATCCTAATAAAAAGGTAATTTATTGTAAAAAACAACTAAAATCGATACACCAATTCCAAACGGTATTTTTTAAGGATTTGTTTTGCTTTTTCGTAATCTTCGGTAAAGCCTAAGATATAACCACCACCACCAGAACCACATAATTTTAAGTAGTAATCGTTGGTTTCAATACCTTGTTTCCATAGATTATGAAATGCTTTTGGTATCATTGGCTTAAAATTGGTTAAAACCACTTTAGAAAGCGATTTTACATTACCAAATAAAGATTTCATGTTACCATGTAAAAAATCATCAATACAAGCATCGGTATATTTAGCAAAATCTTCGTTTAACATTTTGCGAAACCCTTCTTTTTTCATCTTGTTCATAAAAATAGTAACCATTGGTTCTGTTTCTCCAACTTGGTTAGAATCCAATAAGAAAACAGCTCCTTTTCCTTCTTTTTGCATCGGAATTCCTGTTGCTTCTAAATTATCTTTAGATTTAATTAATATTGGCAAACTCAAATACGAATTTAACGGATCTAGACCAGAACTTTTTCCATGAAAAAAAGATTCCATTGCAGAGAAAATAGCCTTTAGTTTTAACAATTTATCTCTTGTTAAATTTTCTAATACAGTAATTTTATCTTCTGCGTATTTGTCGTAAATTGCTGCTACTAACGCTCCAGAACTTCCAACACCATATCCTTGTGGAATACTAGAATCAAAACACATTCCGTTAGCAATATCACGTTTTAATTCTTCCAAACGAAAAACAACTAAATTTTTATCAATTTTAGTTAAATAATGGTATAATTTCTCTAAATTTTTATTGGATTCTATGGCTTCTTCCGAAGTATTGTCTGTTAATTTTAATGCTCCTTGGTAAGAATTATATGGAATTGCCAATCCTTTAGAATCTTTAATAATTCCGTACTCTCCAAAGAGTAAAATTTTTGCATAAAACAAAGGTCCTTTCATGTAATTATTTTTTATATAAAATTGGAAACTCGTTTTGCTCCTTGTCCAATTCTATCACAAATATACTGATTATTTTGGCAATAAGTAATTAATTTACTTGTTATGAAATTGGTAACGATTTCTTTTTCTTTTTCTGGAAACAAAACATGTACATTTGCTCCAGCATCTAAGGTAAAACAAATATTGGTTTTTGTTTCTTTTCGAAATTTCCAGATTTGTTCAATAATCTTTAAGGTATTTGATTTCATTAAAATAAAATACGGATTACTACTCATCATCATTGCATGCAATGTTAAAGCTTCACTCTCAATAATACTTATAAACTGTTCTAAATTACCATTTTGTAAAATAGTATTTATTTTTTCTATATTTGTTCCTGCTTGTATAAAACGAGCTTCTGCAAATGGATGATTTTGCATTAAATTATGACCAACTGTACTTGAAACTTGCTTTTCGCCTTTGTCTACTAATAAAATTGTATCGTGATAATTTTTAAAATTATCATGTAATTTGTTTGGATATTTTATTCCAAATAAATTGGAGCTTCCCATTATTTTTTTATGATTTCCCCAAACGACAACTTCGCCTTCTATACTTCTACTTGCACTACCTGAGCCTAATCTTGCCAAAAAGGAGGCTTTTTTATTAAAATAATCGCCTGTAATACTTGGATCTATTGCTTTTTCCATTTCTAGAATGCACAATGCTAAAGCAGCCATTCCACTCGCAGAAGATGCAATGCCACTACTATGAGGAAAAGAATTTCTTGTTTTTATAACAAACTGATAGTTTTTTAAAAATGGGACATACGTAATAATTCTTTCAAAAAAAGTTTGAATTTTTGGTTTAAAATTATCGTTTTTTTTACCTTCAAAATACACATCAAAATCAAAGATATTTGTATTCTTTTTTCTTTTAGAAAATTCTAAAGTAGTCAAAGTAAAACATGCACTTAACGTAAAACTTATCGATGTATTTTTTGGTATCTGATTTGCTTCTTTTCCCCAATACTTTACCAAAGCAATATTACTAGGTGTTTTATAGGTAAAACTTCCTTTTTCAAGTTTTGAAAAATCTGTATTTTTTAAAATAAACTGGTTTTCAATCAAAATAAAATATTTTTACAAAGATATAATTACTTTTGCATCTAATAAAACAAAATGATGAATAGAAAAATACGATTAATTTGGGAGTTTAGAGGTCCTGATGCTTTAGAAACTGCTAAGCATCATGTAATTCATTTAAAAGAATTTGCTACTATCGAAAAACTGCATTTCTATAAATCGGATATAGCTAAAAAATCGGATTATTTTTGTACTGCTTATATTATTGTGGATGAAATAAACATGCTTACTTATAAGAATGCTTTAAAACCAGATAGAGGTACTGTTGTGATTTGATTTTGTATGTCAATAGATTTTTTTACGTAAAGGACGCAAAGTAGAAATGTAGTGGAAGCAAAGAAATAATTGTTATTATTTTTCTTTGTTCAAAAAACCACTCAAAAAGAGGTTATTTTAAACAACTCTACTAACCGATAAACCATCGCGTATTGGTAGTAAAACGGTTTCTACTCGTTTGTCTTCTTTGAGTAGCTTGTTGTATTTAAGAAGTTCTTTTGTGCTTTCATCTTTTGGATCTAGTTTTTCTACAACTTTTCCGCTCCAAAGAACATTATCTGAAATTATTATTCCGCCAGAATTCATTTTATCGATTATTGCATGATAATAATTGGAATAGTTAGGTTTATCTGCATCTATAAATACCAAATCGAACGTATCATTAATTGTTGGAATTATATCTAAAGCATTTCCTAAATATTGCTTTATTTGATGCTTATAATTTGATTTATCAAAATATTTTTTTTGAAAATCTGTTAATTCCTCGTTAATATCAATGGTATGTAAAACACCTTTTTTTTGTAAACCTTCTGCCAAACAAAGTGCAGAGTATCCTGTATAAGTTCCTATTTCTAAAATGGTTTTAGGATTTCTTATTTTAGATATCATTGCTAAAACTCTTCCTTGATACGAACCACTAAGCATTCTTGGAATTAGTACTTTTTGCCAAGTTTCTCTATTTAATTCTTGTAAAAGTTTAGGTTCTTCTTCGGTATGATTAACGGCATAATCATCTATATTATTTGGTAAAAAGTGCATATTTTTTAAAAATCTACTTGTCGGTTTTACTTAATTCTTTTTCTAAAGCTTTTTGTAGTTTTTCTTTATCCGAAGGGCATAAGTGTTGCTCTTCTGTTTTTTTAAAGTGTACTTTAAATAATTTGGTCATTGTGGCGTTTTGTTCTGAATATAACTTACATCGATGACATAAAAAATTATGAATCGACAATCTTATTTTATCAAAAGTAGAAGCTTCGCAGTATTGATTTTTATCACAAATAGTAGTTGCTTCATCGCATTTTATTAATATTTTTTTACTCATATAATTTAATTATTAAACCAATTTCCTTCTAAACATGCTCTTAATTGTACTCTGGCTCTATGTATAATTACCCACAAATTAGACGATGTTATATCTAATTCATTACAAATTTCTTCTGTTTCGTAATTTTGTACTGTTTTTAATAAAAAAACCATTCGGTATTTTTCGGGAAGTTTATCGACACATAAATCAATGGCACTTTTTAATTCTAAATTTTCTATTGTAGCATCTGCTTCATTTTCCCAATTGGATGGTGCTCTTTCTTCTAACCATTTTCCTTTACTTTCTCCATCTTCATAAAAACTCATTCTAATTTCTGCACTTCCTTTTTTAGAATTTATTTTTCGATAATAATCTATTATTTTTCGCTTTAGAATAGAGATTAACCAAGTTCGTTCGGAAGCTTTTCCCTTAAAATTTTTCATTGCTTTTAGTGCTGAAAAAAAGGTTTCTTGCACCAAATCTTTTGCTAATTCATGTTTGTTAACCCTTGTTATGGTGTAATTATACATATAATCAGAATGTAAACTAATCCATTTATTTGGATCTAAAGTATGTTTTGGTTGGTCTGACATAAATTATAATTAATAGTTTTCCTAAATTTTAAGTTGGTAAATATAATAAAATTGTTTTTAGTACTCTACTTAATTTTAATGCGACTTTCCAATATGAAATAATGCATCTCCCATATTTATAATCGGAAAATTATTTACTGCAATTATATAGCCATTATAAGGTGCTTTTACGGCAAAATTAGTTTCTCCATAAGTATCCATAATATGTCCTAATATTTGCCCTTTTTTAACCATATCGCCATTACTAGTATTGCTACTAAAAAGTCCTGCTATTTTGGCTCTTATCCACTTTCTATTAAGTATTTCAATACTTGGAATTGATTTTTCTATAACTACATTTTTAGCAATCATATCAAAATATCGAAATATATTTAGCGTACCATTAATTCCTTTTTTTATTGCTAATTCGTTTAATCGTAATGATTCTCCAGCTTCATAAACTAAAATCGGTATATTATTTTTATAACATTCATTTCTAAATGATTTAGGAATTAATTTAGATCCAAACATAAATGGTGCATTAAAAAGAGTTGCTAGTTTTTTTGCTCTTTCATCGTTTGGTGTATATCGTATTTGTGGAAAATTACTTCGTTGTTCGCCTCCTGTATGGTAATCTATTCCAAAATCTACATTTGCGACTAATTCTTTCATTAAATAATATGCCATTCTACTTGCTAAAGATCCTTTTTTTGAACCAGGAAAGCTTCGATTTACATCTTTTCCATGCATGTCTCTAGATAAATTTAAAAATCCAAATACATTTAATAAAGGTACTACAATAACGCAACCTCTGTGTATTTTATAATTTTTATCAATAAGCATTCTTCGTATCAATTCGATACTATTAACTTCATCTCCATGTAATCCTCCTTGTAAAAGTATGGTTGGTCCTTCTTTTTTTCCGTTAAAAACATAAACGGGAATTTCTATTAATGTTCCTGTTGGTAGCCGATCTACTGGGATTTTTATAAGTTTATTTTCTCCTAATCTTATTTTATGCCCACGTATTTCAACGATTTCATTTTTAAAATCTTCTTCGAACATTTTTTTCTAAAAATTTAATGATTTCTATGGCTACATTTACCTTTGTGTATGCTTCTATTCCTTGTAATCCTGGTGTAGAATTTACTTCTATTAAGAGAGAGCCTTTTTTAGACCGTATCAAATCAACACCACAAACTGGTAAACTCAAAAAACGTGCTGCTTTTATGGCTGTTTTTACTTCTCTACTGGTTAGATTTACAGTTTCTCCTGTTCCTCCTCTATGAATATTGGAGCGAAAATCTCCTTTTACACCAATTCTTTTCATTGCAGATACTACTTTATTTCCAGCTACAATTACTCTTATATCTTCGCCATTAGATTCTTTTACAAATTCTTGTAGTAATATGTTAGCATCCATATTGTAAAAAGTATCTATAATAGATTTTGCCGATTTTTTTGATTCTGCTAACATGACGCCTAACCCTTGTGTTCCTTCTTGTAATTTTATAATAACTGGTGCTCCTCCAAGTAATTCTATTTGTTCTTCTATATTGTCTGGATTAATAGAAAAAACCGTTTTTGGTATTGATACATTTTTTCGATTCATTATTTGAAGTGTGCGTACTTTATTTTGTGCTCTTGCAATACCAAGAGATGTTGCAACACTATATACACCATTCATTTCAAATTCTTTTACAACTGCTGCTCCATGTCTAAAAACGGAACTTCCTATTCGTGGAATTATTGCATCTGCATCATTGATAATATTTTTTCCTTCGTATATTATTTTTGGTTTTCCTTCGCCAATTAAAACCGAACATTTTGTGTGATTTACGACACGTACATCGTGACCTCTAGTTTCTGCTTCTTGTTTTAATCTATTGGTTGAATATATATTTTCGCTTACTGAAAGTATTATTATTCTCATATATTTTCTTTTTATTCCGATTTAGTCGTATAAATTGAGATAGCTTAAACAAATATATCACTTTTAGTTGCAATTTTATTAGTAATGGTAATTTAAGGCATAAAAAAAGCGTAAAACTTAAGTTTTACGCTTTTAAAGATACTTTTTTTTATTAAAACTTGAAATTAACTCCAACGCCAAATGCTTCTCTTATTTGAAAACCATTTCTTTGTGCGTTATCATCGTAAATTGCTTGAAAAGTTAAATTTGTAGAAATATATTTATTTACTGTCATTACTAAATTCATTGTATAATCTACATCTACATTTTTTGCTTCGTTTAGGTAGTTTGAATATAATCCTAATAGGTTTTCCATAGAAATATTTTTTCCTAATCCTAATTTGTAATATCCATTTACCGAAGCTCCTAATTCAAAAGCAGAAGTTTTTCCTAAATCTGTTCCAAAAGAACCTGCAAACTCATCGTGTACAATAATATATTTTGCTGCTGCTGGCGAAATATTTACTTTTAAATTATCCGATTTTTTCCATAATAAACCAGGTCCTACTTGAAAATATGCAGGAGAGAAGAAATGTGTTGTTTTATTACCATCTCCATCGACACCAGTATCCATCTGTGTTTTCATATTAAAATATGCAGAATAATACCAAAACCCTTTCATTTTTTTACCTAATAATGAGTTAAACTCTAAACGGTCATTAGATTTTGTAAAATTTTCATCTCCTTTATTTTTTAATGCACCATAATCCGCAATTAATTTATTATCCCAAATTAAGTCTCCTTGGGTTAAATTCATATCATAATTTACTAGAATGTTTGCTAACAAGTTAGAGATACCTCCACCAGTCCACTCATTGTTAAATGCAGATTGGTTAAATGTAATTGCTACATTACCTCCTTTTTTCCATCCATCTTTTACTTCTTCTTTATTCTCCTGTGCAAAAATTAATGATATACTAAACATTAATACAATTGCAAAAATTCCTTTTTTACTCATAATTTTTTATTTAATTGTTTGTTTTTCTTTTTTAACGGCTGCAAAGGTACATTATTTTTAGAAACCGAAAAAAATCTATTCTGTTTTAAAGCAAAATAGATTTTAAATATAGATATGTTTTTTAACTTGCTTATTCTAGGATTAAAAAAGTCCTTTAAATTTATCCCAATTTGCATACATTAGGTATGCATTTAAAATAAAGACCAAAGCTGCTGGTCCAATACCTACTGGCGCCATTGCTGCATGAAATAATACCATGTTTACTGCTAACGGAGCTAATAATATTAGTGCAAAAGGCACTGCTTTATTTAGTATTAATAATACACCAATTATTATTTCTAATATTCCTAATAATGGAAACATATATCCAGAGATTTTTAATCCTCCCATAAACGTAGCTGCATCGCCTTCCATTGGAGGCATTGGCATAAATTGTAAAAATTTATTTGCCCCAAATACGATTAATACGATGCCTAAAACGATTCTTAAAACTAATTGTAATTTATTCATGATATTATAATTTTGATTAAAGATTATTTTTTGATTTTGACGTACATTTTAAAATATTCTTACAAGTGTAACAAATGTTACGACATAATTAAGTAATTTTCAGTCACTTTGTCGTCTAATTCAAATGGTATATTTATTGTATCTAACGAATGGAGTTGTTTTGTATAAACAATTCAAATAAAATAAAAAATTAAAATAATTAAAATGACAGAATTATTAAATAAAAAAACTTTTTTAGAAAAAGTCTTTAACTATGAAGTTAATAAAGAATGGAAATTTGAAGGAGATATTCCTTGTATTATAGATTTTTATGCAGATTGGTGTGGTCCTTGTAAAATGGTTGCTCCTATTTTGGAACAATTATCTGAGGAGTATGAGGGAAAAATAAACATCTATAAAGTAGATACTGAAGTAGAACAAGAATTAGCTGCTGCTTTTGCAGTTCGTAGTATTCCTACCATGTTGTTTTGTCCTATGGAAGAATCTCCTCAAATGGCACAAGGCGCATTACCAAAAGCACAATTGGTACAAGTTATGAAAGATTTTTTAAAAGTAGAAAAGTGATACCAATTCAATTTCAAAATGCGCTAAATAGATTTAAACTATTTTGATGTTGAGTTGGTGTAAGTGGATGATTGACAACGTTAAGCCGCACAAATATTTTGTGCGGTTTTTTATAAATAGAAAGTGACCTAAAAAAGGTTATTTATTTATTTTTTGTAGCACATTTTCTAAATTTATAACGTCTTCTTTTTGCGGATCTATTGTCCAGCAGATTACTCCAAAGCTAGTTGCAGTTTTGGTATTTTCAAGCGTATCATCTATAAAAAAACATTGCTTCGGATTTAGATTACTTTCTTTAAAAACATATTCGAATATAGACTTGTCTGGTTTTCTTAAATGAATTTTGTGTGTAAAATATGTTTTTTCAAAACAGGAAATAAACCGATTGTAAAAGGTTTCTCCTAATTGCTTTTGAATGTATGTTAAATGTAAATCGTTAATATTACTCAGTAAAAAACAACGATTTGTTTTAGAAAATTTTTCAATAAATTCTAATCTATATGTTGGAAAGTTTAATAAAATTTTATTCCAATAATTTTTTAATTCTGTTCTACTTGCTTTTGGAAATTGTATTTGGTAATAATCTAGAAACTCATCGGTACTAAGTAATCCTTTTTCGTATTGATTATTTTTAGTAATCATTTCTTTATTAAACGTTGATTTTCCTAATTTTAACAGTTCTCTAGCGGTTGCTGGTTTGTCTAAATTTATAAAGACATCTCCAAAATCGAATATGTAGTTTTTAATCATTGTTAAATTTAAGTAGTAAATGTAATAATTATTAAATTGTATTTTTGACTTAATTGAGTAAGAACGGCTTATTTTTTTGTTCCTATTCTAGTAACATACTAAGTTCCAACCAACGTTCTTCTTTGGCTTCTAATTCTACTATAATTTGTTCTAATTCTTTAGAGATTGCCTCAATATCATTAATTGGAATTTCGCTATTGCTAAATTTTTCTTCGATATCTTTTTTCTTTTTTGATAAACGCGTTATATCTTTTTCTAGTTTTTTAAAGGCTCTATTTTCTTCACGAGAATGTATTCCTTTTGGAGTTTGTTTTACAATAATTTCTTTTTCTTCTTTTGTTTTTTCTTCTTTTGGCTTAGAATCTTCATAAATGCGATAATCGGAATAATTTCCAGGAAAATCTTCTACCACACCATCGCCACGAAATACAAATAAATGATCTACTATTTTATCCATAAAATACCTATCATGCGAAACAACTAATAGGTTTCCTGGAAAATCTAATAAAAAATTCTCCAATACATTTAAGGTTACAATATCTAAATCGTTTGTTGGTTCGTCTAAGATTAAAAAATTTGGATTTTGAATTAAAACCGTACATAAAAACAAACGTTTTAATTCTCCTCCAGATAATTTTTCTACAAAATCGTACTGTTTTTTTCGATCGAACATAAAACGTTCTAATAGATTACTAGCAGATAATTTTTGTCCGCTTTTTAATGGTATATATTCTCCAAATTCTTTAATGACTTCTATTACTTTTTGACCTTCTTTAACTACAATTCCGCTTTGACGATAGTAACCAAACTTTATGGTTTCTCCAATAATCACTTTTCCTGAATCTACTTCCATTTCGTTGGTAATCATATTTAGAAAGGTAGATTTTCCAGTACCATTTTTACCAATAATACCAATACGTTCGCCTCGTTTAAAAACGTATTCGAATTTATCTAGAATTACCAAATCGTCGAATGATTTTGAAATGTTATGTAATTCTAAAATTTTAGAACCCATACGTTCCATATTAATTTCGAGTTGCATGACATGGTCATTTCTGCGTTGTGATGCTCGTTCTTTAATGTTATAAAAATCTTCAATACGAGATTTAGATTTGGTTGTACGTGCCTTTGGTTGCCGACGCATCCAATCTAATTCTTTTTTAAAAAGTGATTTTGCTTTACCTAAAGTAACTCGTTCTATAGCTAAACGCTCTTCTTTTTTTTCTAAGTAATACGAATAATTACCTTTGTATTTATAAATATTCCCTTCATCGAGTTCCATTATTTCGTTACAAACACGTTCTAGAAAATAACGGTCGTGTGTAACCATAAATAAAGTGATTTTTTCTTTTTTAAAGTAGCTTTCTAACCATTCTATCATTTCTAAATCTAAGTGATTCGTTGGTTCATCTAAAATTAGTAAATCTGGTTTGTTAATTAGTGCAATTGCTAGAGATAGTCTTTTTTTCTGACCTCCAGAAAGTGTGTTTATTTTTAGTGTATGGTCGTTAAATTTTAATTTAGAGAGTATTTGCTTGTATTGTGTATCAAAATCCCAAGCATTATGTTGTTCCATTGCATCAAAAGCATCTTGATACGCATCAACATCTTCCATATTTAATAATGCATGTTCGTATTTTTCTACTACTTTTAGCATTGGATTATCCGAATTAAATACTGCTTCATCTATTGTGAAATTTGGATTTAAAGTTTCTTTTTGTTCTAAGTAAACAATATTTAACCCTTTACGAGAAACCACTTGACCGCTATCTAAACTTTCTTTTCCAGCAATAATATTTAATAAAGTTGTTTTTCCTGTACCATTTTTGGCAATAAAAGCAATTTTTTGATCTTTATTAATTCCAAACGATATGTCTTTTAAGACTGGATGTTCTCCAAAAGATTTCGTTATATTTTCTACGGATAAGTAATTCATTAGTATTTTTTCTATTAGGCTGCAAATTAAATAAAAAAACCCAAGCAATTTGCTTGGGTTTTAAATAATAAATTATTTAGTAGTTATTTTTTAATAAAACGTTTTATAATTCGTTTTTTATCGCTTGAAAATTCAATGAAATAAACTCCTTCTTTAAGGTTTGAAATGCGGATATTTTTTTCTGCTACTGTTCCTTTAGAAACGATTTGCCCCATCATATTTGTAATAAGGTATTGATTCATTTTTTGATCTCTTAGGCTAATACTTATAATCTCTTTTGCTGGATTTGGATATATGGTTACTTCATCGACTAGAGTCTCATTATTACTATTGTTATTTGCAAATTCGGTAATGCCAGTTCCTACACAGAAACTATTTGTAGAAGAGCTAGAAAAAGAACCTCCTGAAGCAAGTGTTGTACCTCCACCAGTTAGTGTGAAAGAACCATTACCATAACTACAGCACATACCATCTCCGTATGAATCTTTTACCGTTAAGGTATAACATCCTACGGGTAAGCAATTTGCGATATTAAGTGTAGAGCCATCTGCTTGAGATGCATAAGTTCCTCCAGAAGCAACTACAGTACCACTACCATTTTTAATATCCCAACTTGTTTCTTCTGGATAATTATCAAATATAAATTTTAAGTTTGTTGCTACACAGCTACTTCCGCCACCAAAGTTTATGGTATAATCTTCTACTTCTCCATAAGTAAAGGTTTCACAAGCTGATGGAGTTGCGTTATATTTCATAGAAACACGCATTCTTGTTGTTGTTGCCGATACAGAACTTGGAACGGTAAATGTACCGCTTACTGGTGTTGTTTTAGAAGCAGATTTACTCCAAACCAATTCTCCAGAATCTGCAAAATCGCCATCGCCATTATAATCAATCCAAACGGCATATCCTTCGTTATATACTGTTCCTGTCCATGTAGGAGTAATGGTAATTGTATAGGCAGACCCTTTACTTAAAGTTGTTGAAATACTTGTAAAATCGCTGTAAAATTGTCCACTAGAAGCATTATTAATCGTATTTAACTTTACTCTTCCAATATATTCATCGTTAATGTTTGTACTTTTAGAAGTACAGTAGCTAGAGCCGCCACCGCCACCGCCGTAAGCTGCACCAACACCAACAGCATACCAAGCATTGGTTGTTGCTATTTCTTCTGCCGATCCTGCGCCATATAAATCTACTGCTGCTTGTATTGCTCCTGTTCTTGCGGCTGCGTAATTTGAATTAGAACTCAAATAAACAGTTAAATTTCTATATGCTATTTTACCTGCTTTATCCATTCCAATTCCGCTTACTGTATATGCATCTCCATTGTCATTTGTTCCTGATTTCCCTACAGATAATATGTAATACCAGAAGTTTTGTACTCCCGAGTTTGTATGTACTCCTCCGTTATCGGCAGATCCTGTTGCCCAGTTTGTTCCTTGATAAGTATCTGGATCTCCATAAGTATTTGGATTGCTCATAGAGCGTAATGCTCCTCCAGAACCTCCTGCACCTATTTGTTCTCCCATTAACCAGTCGTTATTTCCTTGTCCAAAGTTCTCTATAGATTCTCCAAATATATCCGAAAAAGATTCGTTTAATGCTCCAGATTCGTAGCTGTAAACTAAATTAGCAGAACGTTCTGTTACGCCATGTGTAATTTCGTGTCCTACAATATCTAAAGATACTAATGGTCCGTAATTGGTACCATCTCCGTCTCCATAAGTCATAACGTTACCGTTCCAAAATGCATTTACATAGTTTGATCTATAACTTACATAAGATTTAATTATTGCTCCGTTATTATCGTAGGAATTTCTTGCGTGTTTTTGTACATAATATTTATGTGTTTTTTCTGCTCCCCAATGTGCTTGTACTGCTGTTGCTGCATTTGTAAAACTAGCAGAATTACTTGTAACTTCTGAGGCACTACCATAATTTGTTCCGTTATTCATATCAAAAGTTTGAATTCCGTTTCCATCTGCTGTTTGTCGTAACCTATACGATCCGTTAAAACTATCTGCCGTAAATGAAACGGTACCATTATACAAACTTGTTCCTGTTGCTGGAGTATTTGCATGATGTATTTTTTTATTTTCGAATACTACTTCTCCTGTATGTGCATCTACATAAACATTTGCTCTATATAATGGAGCATCTGCATATATATCGTATTTATATACAAGTTTACTCTTTGCTGTATTTCCTTTTATTGCTGGAAGAATTACTAATTCTCCTCGTGGTTTAGTATAATTAAATACATTTTTTTCTTCCCACATATATTTTTCTGCTCCCACATAAGCTATTGCTCTATTTAAAGCCGTTTGTTTAGATATTGATGGAGTTGTATTTATTTCTTTTGTTGAAAATAACTCTCCATTCATTGATTTTATACTGCCATTTTTTGCATGTACTGTATACGTACCAAATTCAACTTTTATTCCCTTAAAAGTTTGTTGGTATTTTTCGTGTGTAAAGCCTAATTTATCTTTTTCTGTTTTTATTTTAATTAAGTTGTCTTTGGTAGACATTTTAAGATTTTCCTTAATTATTTGTTTTGCATTTTGTAAAGAATAATTAGTAGATTTATCTAATTTGATAAATGTGGTTGGTTGTTTTTGAGCATAAGAAATTGAGCTCATTAAAATTGCTACACATAGCAACAATTTGACATAATTGTACTTCATAAGAATAAAATTTAAGTTAATATTATACGTTAAAAATAAATAGGGAATGTTCAAATATATTACAATTTTATTAATTATCAAAATAAATATTTTGTACTGTGCTATTTCGAAAAGATTAAAAACGCATAAAACTCCCTAAAATTATTCTAGGAAGTTTTGTGCGTTTTTTAGGTTCAATAAATTAAATTTTTACTATTTTTTTTGTTGTAAAAATACCTTTATCTGTTTTTATTTTAATGAAATAAATACCTGATTCTATATTGGTTATAGGTATTTTAATGTATTGTGTACCTGCCTCTAATTTATTTTGTGAAACTGTATAAATAATTCTTCCATTTACATCTACTATATCTATATTTACTCTTGCTGGTTTATTTATTTCTAAAGTGATATTTATTTTTGATTTTGTAGGGTTTGGATAAATGGTAACTTTAGTAATTCCTAAATTAATATTTTCAACACTTGCTGTGGTAATCGTATAGGTTGCTTCTGCTGCAAAAACGAAGGGTTTTGTTCCTCCTACAATATATGGTATTCCGTCATTATCGGATCCTGTTCCATCTTCTCCTGTTGCTTCTGCTTCCGATAATATCATTTTATTATATATTTTATCAAATACATCTTTATAGGTGTTAGCTGCGGTTATAATATTTCCTGTAATGCTTGCTTCTCTCATTGCTCCTGATAATATTGCTAGATTCCAAGGTGTATATGTTGCTGTATCATTTGCTTCTTCTGTTCTAAAAACTTTTTCGGTTGGAATGTAATAGTTTGCTATTATGTAATTGTAATTTGCATTTGCTTCATTTAAATAGCTTGCATTGTTTGTTGCATTATATGCTGCATAAAGACCTCTTATAATGGCAGCATTGGTTGCCAATGTTTTGGTTGTTGTGTCTGCACCTGTTCCTATTGTGTATGCATTGTAGTATCCGCCTGTTGCGTCTTTTAAATTTGCTATAATGTAATTTGCTTGTGCTGTTAATGCATTATTTGCAGCTGTTTCTAATGGTGTTCCTAAAAATTCTTGTGCAAATTTTGCAAGAGTAACGATAACATATCCTGCATTTACTGTAGTTATGGTTGTTCCTTTTACTGGCATTCCAGAGTTATTTAGCATAGAGTCATCTACAAATGTATTTTCGGTTGTGTTGTAATGCATTGCCATCATATTTAAAAATAATACTTTACTCGCTCCAGACATTAGGTCGTATGGTCCTGGTGTTCCTGTTGTTGCCATATTTGCTGGAAATGGAAATCCATCAAATACTTCGTGATATGCTAAATGTGCTGCATCACTATTATTATTTGGGTCCATCATATTTCTATAACTTGCTGTTGCTAACAGATAAGAGTATTGGTCAAATAACTTACTCATTGGATCGGTTACTGTAAATGTGGTTGCTTTTGGTGGTAATCCTGCTAACACTGGTGCTTCTGTTACTGCTATTTTTGTTGGGAAATATTTAATTCCGTTTGCTGGATTGTATGTTGCTGGATTTACTCCTCCTAGCGTAGTTCCATCGTAGGCTAATTGTGTTAGAATAAATTTTGTTTTATTAACAGACTCTGCCGTTAGAATTTGTCCAATAAAACCATCTACATTGTTTCCTCCGTAAAAAATATTATTGTTTGGATCAAAATTCGGACTGTTTGGTAAATCTGGTGAATTTGTTCCGTTTGGTATTACTTCTGCATCATTACCATCATGGAAAGCACTTAACATATCTTGTGCCCAAAGGTATTGTTTTGAAGCAGATTGTCCCATTGCACCTAAATTTAAAGTTTTATCCATTAAAGATCTATTCCACCGTGTGGAAGCAAAATTATTTAGAAAGTCACTTTGTACTGTTTGCGGTAAATTGGTATCGCCACTAACAAAATCTGCAAATTGTGGAAATGGGTTTGCAAATGGTGTAAAATTTGCATTCATACCAAAACTTTGAATCATTCGCATTAGCATATCATCTTCTTTAAATCCGTTTGGAGTTCCTCCTGTAAACATTCCGTCAAAAGAAGCTGGTTGCATGGCTGCATTTTCCATGATTATTGGCGACCACATCATGTGTAATCCCATTCCTGAACGTCCGTTAAGCGTATTTAACAAATATCTCGAATATTCGTAATTTTCGATACCTGTTGCATAAGCTAATTGATCTGGAGAGTTTGGAATCATTGGATCTAAATTATCTAAATTGTAACCGAGTGCTTCTGCAAATGGTTCTCCACTATCAAACAACTCGTTAGCAAGCAGCATTTGATCTGCTGTGTTAAACACATTGTTATTTGTTATAACAATTTGTGATTGTGTATTTTGACTAATACTATATAAAGTAATAGTAATAATAATTGTAATTATTCTTTTCATAATGTTATTGTTTTAAGTTAAAAAAAGAAAAACTACAAAGGCCTTTGGTGGTTTTCTATTTGCTTAGGCGTTAAAAAAATAATTACTTACAAACTTTAACATTTTAAAATGTTAAAGTTTTAGTTTTTTGGATATTTATAGAGTTGTTTTATTATGATTACAACCATTGTTGTATAGGATAAAGTCATTATACTACCAGAAATAATAATAATATATTTTAGCATTGTAAAGCCTTTCCATAAAAGATAAATCCCTCCAAAAGTTAGTATTATATATACAAAGGGTTCTATAATTAAGATGAGTTTTAATTTATAATTTAATTGTGTGGTTAAAAATAGTAATCCTACGAAAAAGAAAATCATTGCCATAGATAATATATGTGTATGTACGATGGATATTATTTCTCTTTTTGATTTTTTGAATTTCATTTTAGTTGCTAATTCATCGTTTTCATTTCCTAAATAATTTTCTTGGATTCCTTTTGGATTTGTTGCCGTAGTATTATTTACAAATAAGAGTCCAGAATAATATCCGATACTTAATATAAAAAGAAAAGCGGTAATAAGCAATTTTAATTCTTTTGGAAAACGATAGATTAATCCATTTAATTGTATTTTCATAATGTATTATTTTTTTGTAACTTTTGTAACTTTTTTAATGCTTTTGCTACTGCATGAGTCATTGATTTTGCCGAAATTGTTGCTCCAGAAATACCATCAATATTTATATTATATTCTATTTTATCAGTTGTTTTTAATCCAATAAATTGCTTTAACCATCGTTTGCTACTTATCTCATTACCATAATCTTCTCTATAAATTAATATCTTCGTTTTTAGTATAACTAATTTGGTATTTAAAAGTATTAAATAATCAAATTTATCTACTTTACTATTTGCTTTATCTACATAAGCATAACCTAATAGTTGGTTTTTATTTTGAATCTTAAATAATGTCGTTGTATTTATTTTTAAATTGTTTTTTTGTTCTTTTGAAATTTTAATTTTGTGTAATGAAAATTGGTTAGTTTTAAAAACTGTTTTTATTTCTTTGACTACTTTTTTATAAAGTGGTTTTGGTATCTGAAATGATAAATGGAATATTGTTGAGAGTATGATTATTAATTGTATTTTTTTCATTTTTAAAAGAATATACCTACACCTAAGTTAAATTGATTTTTTAGTATTGTATTTTTTGCAGCATTATTTTTTATTTGGTAATCTGCTTTAAATACAGCACCGTTTGCTATATGGTAGGTTAGTCCAAATGTTATTTCATTTCTATTATGGGTTTGATTTTTAATGATATTTGTTGCTACTTTATGGTGTGTATCGTATTTTTCGTAACGAACAAAAGCATCTAATTTTTGTTTTTTGGTTATTGGTAATAAATTATATGCTGTTTCTATGTAGAAACCTTGTAATCTACTTCCTAATTTTGCAGAATTTGCAAGATTATATGCAAAAGTATTTGAAATAGCGGTGTAAATAAATTGACCTCTTGCTGTAATTTTTTTATTGAAGTATCTAGCATCTAATCCAACCATATTAATTCCTACATCGGCACCTATAAGATTTTGTACGTCATCTTTTGGTTGTGTTTTTCCAAAATATCCAGATATTCCTAATCGAAGTTTTGCGATACCGTAATAATCTATTTTGATAGAAATGGTTGGTGTGTTTATTGTAGATTTCGCTCCTTTTTGCCTTCCGTTTCTTAAACCATTGCTTCCTCCTAAAACTTTAGTTCCGTTTACAGAAGAAAATCCATTAAAAATAAATGCTTGGTATTTTAGACTTATATCGTCAAATCTTCCAGAAACTCCAACACCAATTTCTCGCCAAGTTGTTGGAACAATACTTTTATCCATACTAGGTCGTTCTACACCATTAAAAGTTGTTGGTTCGTGGTATTCGTTTATGATTCCCATAGGAACAAGCATTAAACCAGCTTTTAAATTCATATTATCATTTATTGTATAATTTAAAAAGGCTTGTTCTACAAAAACTTCTTTTACATTCTCGTATTCTATTTCGGATACAAATTGTACTTTATCGCTAAATTTATAACCAAATAATAACACGAATCGATGTACATCTAAGATGCCATTATCGCTTTCTTTTTGGTTGTAATCTATTTGTGCATATCCACCAATTGTTAAGCCTTTTTTAAGATTTGTATTGATTAACTTTTCTGCTGCATTTGTTTGTAATTTTGAACCAATTGTGTTTTCTTTTTGACAATAGAATTGTATTGTTATTAGCAATGTTATAAGTATTATCTTTTTTTGCATTATTTTATTATTTAGAATGATTATAAATAGAACACTATTTCCTGCAAATATAAAAATATATCTCATATTATTTAGAATTGTTCTAAATAATATGTAATTTTCATTTAAAATAAATAATTGATAGCGTAAATTGTTAGATTATAATGCATATAATGAAGTATTTTAACTAATTTTACCTATGTATATGAAACATTCTCATGAAAAAAGCAATTATAGTTTTAGGCTCATCAAATAGTGAAGGAGAAACCTATAAAATGGTTAAATTTGTACATCAAAAAACAAATTTTCCAGTAGTAGATTTAAAAACCAAAAACATTTTAGAGTTTGATTACGAATTTAAAAACAGCAAGGATGATTTTTTGCCTTTAATCGAAGAAATTGTAACAAATTATACGCTAATTATTTTTGCAACACCTGTTTATTGGTATGCTATGAGTGGAATATTAAAAACTTTTTTTGACCGATTTTCAGATTGTTTAAAAACAAGAAAAGATTTAGGTAGAAAATTAAGAGGAATGGAAATGGCTGTTATTAGTTGTGGTCACGATAAAGAATTAAAAAAAGGATTTCAGATGCCTTTTAAAGAATCTGCAAATTATTTAGGAATGAACTATCTTACAGATGTACATTGTTGGATAAGAAACGAAGAAATTTCGGAGACTGTTAAAGAAAATTTGAATACTTTTATTGAAAAAATAAAATAGTTTGAATCCAATACTAAAAATAAAAAATCTATCCATTGCTTTTCCATCTAAAGGAGAAGAGAATAAGGTCGTTCATACTATTTCTTTTGATGTAAACAAAAATGAAATTTTAGGAATTGTTGGCGAATCTGGTAGTGGTAAATCTGTTACATCGCTAGCAATTTTGGGATTACTGCCATTAAAGAAAGCAAAAATTACGGGTTCTTGTCTTTTTGAAGAAAAAGAATTATTTGATTTAACCGAAAAAGAGTTTCAAACAATTAGAGGAAACAAAATATCGATTATTTTTCAAGAACCGATGAGTTCTTTAAATCCGAGTTTAACATGTGGCTATCAAGTTTTAGAAGTTATTTTAAATCATATAAAAATTTCAAAAACCGAAGCTAAAAAAGAGGTAATTAAGTTATTTAATCAAGTAAAATTACCAAGAGCAGAACAAATTTTTAATCAATATCCACATCAAATATCTGGAGGTCAAAAACAGCGAGTTATGATTGCTATGGCAATTGCTTGTAAACCACAAGTACTAATTGCAGATGAACCAACAACAGCTTTAGATGTTACAGTACAAAAAGAAATAATTTTTTTGTTAAAAGAATTACAACAAGAAACGGAAATGAGTATTCTTTTTATTACACACGATTTGGCATTGATTTCAGAAATTGCAAATCGTGTTTTAGTAATGTATAAAGGGAATGTTGTAGAACATGGTTTTGTAGAACAAATTTTTAATAAGCCAACACATAATTACACCAAAGCTCTAATACATTCTAAGCCAAGTTTAGATGTTCGATTAAAAGTTTTGCCTACGATTGATGATTATATGGAAGAAAGAGAAGTCGAAAAAGATGAGCATCGAGAAATAAGAAGTAAGAGGTTGGGTGTGGTAGTATCGAAAGAAGAACGAATAGAAAACCATCAAAAATTATATTTAAAACCACCACTATTAGAAGTAAATGAATTGGCTACTTATTTTAAAACTAAAAAAACTATTGTTAAAGCTGTCGATGTTGTTTCTTTAAAAATATACGAAGGAGAAACCCTTGGTTTAGTAGGAGAGTCTGGTTGTGGAAAAACCACACTTGGTAGAACAATTATGGGTTTAGAAAAAGCGACAAAAGGAGCAATTATCTATCAAGGAAAAGATATTACAAATCTTCGTAAATCGGAACGCAGAAAATTACGTAAAGAAATTCAAATAATTTTTCAGGATCCATTTTCGTCATTAAACCCTAGAATTTTAGTTGGAGAGGCTATTTTAGAACCAATGTTAGTGCATAAATTATATAATTCTACTAACGAACGAAAAGAAAAGGTTTTTGAAATATTAGAAAAAGTAGGGTTAGAAAAATCACATTATTATCGTTATCCTCACGAATTTTCTGGAGGACAAAGACAACGAATTGGTATTGCAAGAACCATTGCTTTGCAACCAAAATTAATTATTTGTGATGAGTCCGTATCTGCTTTAGACGTATCTGTACAAGCGCAAGTGTTAAATTTATTAAATCAGTTAAAAAAAGAGTTTAATTTTACGTACATTTTTATTTCACACGATTTGGCAGTTGTTAAATATATGGCAGACCAGTTGGTCGTTATGAATCAAGGTAAAATAGAAGAAATAGGCGATGCAGACGAAATTTATGCAAATCCAAAAACAAAGTATACAAGAACATTAATTGATTCCATTCCAAAAGGAATATAACATATATCAATTTTTTTCATGCAAATATCAAACATATTCTTTGTTACAAATGTTAAAAGTCTACTTTTGTAGGTATGAAAAGATGGAGCTTTTTTTTATTAATTTTTTCTTCGATAATAGGTTATGGTCAGAAAGACATCGTAAATTATTTGCAAGATAATTATAAATCATCTCCAACAAATACTATTATTTATGTAGATAGTTTACTGGTGCGTAACAGAAATTATAATAAGAAATTTATTGCAGAAATTAAGTATTACCAAGCATCGGCTTATCAAGAAAATAATAATCATAAAAAGGCGTTAGAAATATTTCGTGAAATTTTGCCTTTTTTTAAAGGAAATGAAAATAAAACAATAAAAATTTTATTATATCAATCGGATTCTAATGTGCGCTTAAACAATTTTGTTGATGCAACAAATCAAGCATTAGAAGCTCTTGATTTAGCCAAAACACATCAATTTAATAAAGAAATAGTTTCTGCAAATAATGCATTATCTTTTATATATTATAGTAATAAAGATTACTTAAAAGCCTTCGATTATTTATTTAATACAGTTGATCTTTCTATAAAAGAAAAGGATAGTGTACGACTATCTGCAACCTATAATAATATTGCAATTATATATAAAAGTATGGGCAATATAAAACAAGCATTAGCTTATAATGAAAAATCATTAGATATTAGTTTTTTATTAAAAGATAAAGAAGGTATCGGTAAATCGTATAGTAATATTGGAAGAGTGTATGAATTATTTGGAAAATATGATAAAGCGCTAATATATTACGGAAAAGCTATAAAAAATAATAGAGAATCAAAAATATCAAATAGTATTCCGTATGCAAATATTGGCGAAGTTTACTTACTAAAAAAAGAATATAAAAAGGCAATAGATAATTTTTTAAAAGCTGTAGAAATTGAAAAAATAAATAAAAATCAAAATGTATTACAAAATATTTATAGTAGTTTATTAAAAACATCAATTACGAATAAAGATTTTGAACAAGCATTAATATACCAAGCTAAATTTGACTCTGTATATAATATAAATATAAAAAAGCAAAACGAAGAAAAAATAAAAGTACTAAAAAATCAACACAAACTATTTCAGAGTAAAAAAGAAATAGAACAGTATAAAAGTATAAGTTTTAAAAATAAAATTATATTTGGAATTCTCTCTGGATTGTTGATTTTATTAGGATTGTATTGGTATCAATCTACTAGAAATAAAGTGCTAAAAAATGAGAAAGAAAAATTATATTTAGAACAAATGGTTTTACGATCTCAAATGAATCCACATTTTATATTTAATGCATTGTCTGCAATACAAAACTCGTTATTGGATAATGATACTATAAAATCGGCAACGTATTTGTCACGATTTGCAAAATTGATTCGTCAGAATTTTGATTTTATCAATCAAAAAACAATTCTACTCGTAGAAGAAATAGATGCATTAAAAAACTATTTAGATACTCAAAAATTGAGATTTCAAGACAAGTTCGATTACGAAATAAATGTTTTTGCAGATGTCGATATTAACATTGTAGAAATACCACCATTATTGATTCAACCATTTATAGAAAATGCCATTGAGCATGGATTTAAAAACAGTAAAATTAAAGGAAAGATAATACTTAATATATCTAGAGACGGAAATAGAATTTGTTATGAAATAAAAGATAATGGCAACGGGAAAAACCCATCGGTAAAAAGCGATGGCAAAATACATTCTACAGATATTTTTAAAAAAAGAATAAAATTATTAGGTAAAAAAGACGAAGATTCGTTTGTAATAGAATCTTTAGAAAAAGGAACTACAATACGATTTTGTCTAACAAACTCATAAATATGATAAGAACAATAATAATAGAAGATGAACTCCATGTAAGAAACGGATTAAAAAAAATGCTTACCATATTAGAACCATCTATAAATGTAATAGCAGAAACAGGTTATGTAAAAGATGCGATGCAATTATTAAAAACAGAAAAACCAGATTTGGTATTTTTAGATATAGAATTAGAAGATGGTACAGGTTTCGATATTTTAAAACAATCGGAAGTAAATTTTAGTATTATTTTTACAACAGCTTATAACCAATATGCAATCGATGCCTTTAAATTTAGCGCAATAGATTACTTGCTAAAACCACTAGATCCAACAGAACTCCAAGAAGCAATTAAAAGAGCAAAATTAAATATTGAAAACAAGAAAGAACATCAAAAATTATTAAGATTACTATTAAATAATATAGAAAAAAAAGAAAAAAAAATTGTACTAAAAACAACAGAACAACATTTTATTTTTTATATAAAAGAAATAATACGATTAGAAGCAGATGGAGCTTATACTATTTTTGTTACCAAAGATAAAAAAATTATTGTTTCTAGAAATATTAAGTATTATCAAGATATTTTAGGAAATGATTTTATAAGGTGTCATCAATCGCATTTAGTAAATATAAAACATGTTTTAGGGATAGATAAAAATGGTTTTCTACAACTGTCAAATGCAGAATTAGTAAGTGTATCTACAAGAAAAAAATCGGAAGTTATTCAGTTAATCAATAACATATAATTGCGAATAGGAATGGATTTTAACACAATTTAATTTTAAGAAGAACTAAAAAAGCCGTTTAAATTATTTTAAATGGCTTTTTTGACAAATATCAATTACATGTTATCGCTTATAAAATGCTTTTTAATGTTACTATAATAGATGTTACTTTTGAATTATAAAATAAAAATAATGATAAAACAAAAGTTAATAAATACCATAATTGTAGTGCTATTACTAATATTCTCTCAAAATATTTTAGGACAACAAAAAATATATTTGGATGAAAATTGGAAAAAAACAACACAAGAAAATGCAAATTTTTATCGATTAGTAGATAAAATAAAGGATAATCTATATCAAATAAAAGACTATTATATTAATGGAAACATGCAAATGGATGGTTACTTTTCTAACCTAGAAAAAGAAACATTACAAGGAGAAATAATATGGTACGATATAAAAGGAAAAAAAACAATTCTTCGAAATTATGATAAAGGAAAATTAGAAGGAACAATTATTAGTTTTCTTACCAATGGAAATGTAATTTCTAAAGGAACATATAAAAACGGAAAACCTTATAGCGGAACAATAAAAGACAATTGTGCATGTCCAGTTTCTTACACAAAATATATAAAAGGAAAAAAACAGTCGGATATTACTTATTACCAAGATAGTAATATAAGAGCAAAGGAAAAATTCTATTTTATAGAAAAAAATTCACAAAGTAGTTATTACAATGAAGAATTACCATTAAAAGAGGTTTATTACGATAAGAATAATAACGAAATAGGAACATTATTTTATACCAAAAAAGACACCTATTCCATAAGTCATGGTACAGAAATTAGCTTTTATGAAGAAAATCAGCAAATATCAGCAATAAAATCAAAAATAATTTTTATTAAAGAATATAAAAAAACAGAAGAAACAGTATATCATAAAAATGGAGAAAAATGGTTATATGGACAATATAAAGAAGGAGAAAAATGGAATGGTGGTTTTTTAATTGACAGAACCGAAAGAAATTACAAAGAAGGAATTCAGATAGGAGAAGAAATAACGTATGATGAAAATTTAGACAAAATACTAGTACAAACAACCTATAAAAATGGAAAACCATACAATGGAAGTGTTATAAAATATCGTACAAAACAGACATATAAAGAAGGAAATTTACTAAAAGAAGAAGAATATTACGATTATAGTTTCAAAAATATAAAAGAAAGAACCGTATATAGCGGCTTAGAAAGTCAAACCAATTGGTATAATAAAAAAGGAGATTTATTAGGAATAGGTTATACCAATAACGAATTAAAAAATGGATTTTATATCGATGGTTATAAACATACAAATTATAAAGAAAACAAGAAAAATGGTATCGAAAAAAAATACAATTACGAAGACGAAATAGAAGAAATAACACAATATAAAAACGATACAATTGTATGGAGAAAGACACCAAAACCAAATCATAAAAACGAATATTTTATATGCAACTACAAAAATAATAAACCTTATGAAGGACAAAAAATGGATTATTCTACTGTAAAATATTACACAAAAGGATTCGTAAGCAAAAAAGAAAAATACGATAAAAATTACGATACCAAAAAATTTACATTAGAAGAAGTTAGTTTCCATAAGTTAAATGACGATTATAATAATGTAACGAAAAGAATTATTTATAAAAACAACACGCCATATACAATAGAATACAAAGATGGAAAACCATACAATGGTATGCATTGGAAAAGTAATTATTTGATTACATATAAGAAAGGTAAAGGAGAAGGTTTATTTAGAGAATATAAACAAAATAAAATAATAATAGAAGGAAATTATGTAAACGATTTAATACAAGGCACTGTAAAATATACACCTTTAAAAAAAGAAACAACTACTTGTGAATTTGTAGATGGAAAACCATATAATGGAATTGTATCTACATACAAAGAAAAAATTACATACAAAAATGGTAAAAAAAACGGAATATGTATTAATTATAAAACAGGTCGAGCTAAGTTAGATATAATAACAACATATAAAGATAATATAAAAGAAGGAATAGAAAAAGTAGTTTTCACAAACTATAAAAACGGTAAAGCCATAACAGGAATTTATAAAAAGGACAAACCCTTTACAGGAATTTTTTATAACAGAGAAAACAATACAATAATGAGTTATTTTAAAGGAGAAAAAGATGGCGAGTTTACAACTATAAATACGATTGTATTGCAAAAAATAGTTTATGAAAAAGGAACACCAATTTTAGAAAAAAATATACTAAAATACAAAGACAGCCTTTTAGGAGAAGGAAAATATAAAAACGGAAAAGCCTATACAGGACTGTTCTTTAAAAAAGAAAAAAAATATGATAATTATGTGATAACTAAATATAAAAAAGGAAAAAAACAAGAAGAAATAGAAGTAAACATTCAAGAAGAAATTAGCGATACAATAAAAAAATACAATTATAAAAACGGAAAAAAACACGGAAAATATTTTAATAGAAATAAAAAAGAACTACCAAGTTTAACAAAAAAAATAAACGGAATATACAAAAAAGGAAAAGCCTATTCAGGTCAATTTTCAACATCCAAGCAAGAAGGCTTAAAAATATTATCCAATTACCAAAAAGGAAAAAAAGAAGGTTTTGAATATTACGAAACATCACACGGTGTAAAAGACAGTTTGTTGTATAAAAACGGAGAAATAATAAAAGGAATACAATTAGAACTTTTAGAAGGTTCGTTTGGAGGATATTACTATAAACACAACTATAAAAACGGGAAAAAAGAAAAAACAATAAATAATCATAATAAAACAGAGATAAGTTATAATACAACTGGATTTACAATTAAAGGAGATCTAAAAGCAGAAGTAACTTTTACAAATAAGGAGAAAACAAAAGGAATAGTATTCTATTATAAAAATAAAAAACTTCTAGGATTTCTTCATTTTGAAAATGGAAAATTGCAAAGCGGAAAAGTTGAAATGGATTTTTTCTTAAAAAGAGATTTTATAAAAACAATAATTCAGATAGAAGAAAAACAAGTTGTAACAACATTATTTCCAAAAAAAGAAGTAGGATTATATTATAAAGTATATAGTTCAACAGATATACCAACACATCTTTCGTATAAAAATGATAGAGAAATAGTAGCTATATTTTCTTTTGCTGGAAAAAAAGAGGATATGCTAGTAAAACAATACCTTGATGATGGAACACAATTAACAACGTTTCATTTTTCAGACAAAGAATCATATGGTATACTAATAGATCATAAAGAAAAAGAAGAAGGAAAAGTAACCTATAATATTAGATATATAAAAAAAGGGCAAAAAAAGAAAGAAGCATTAAAAATTAACAATTTGAATTATGAAGAAATGTTAAAAAAGGTAAAAGAACTACATAAAAAACAGCAAATATAAAACGCATTCATGCAGATGTAAAATACTTCGTTTAAAAAATAAGAAGTCACATATCTTTATAAAAAAAATAAAATGGCAAATCCATTCAAAAAAATAACCAATAATGCCAATAAATCAAAAAAGATTTATGGAGACGAACGTAAAACATCCGAAACAAAAACACGTAAATGTGAAGGATGTGGAGCAGCAAGACCAAAAGACACAAACTTAACAACTTGCGATTATTGTGGATTTAAGTTTATGGATATAGATAACGAAATAAGAATCGACAGCAAAAAATAAACCAATGGAAACCTATAAGAATTAAGTATTTGGAGAAATTTCATACGAAGACTAAAAAAATAAAAATATGTTTGGACTATTTGGAAAAAAAGAAAAAAAAGAAGAAACTAAAGAACAACATCCAGAATTTCTAAAATTAGTAGAAAAATGGGATGCGTTTTTAGGTAAAATGACAACACGATTTAACGAATCGTTAGTAAATGCCGAAGAAGCATTAATCGATAATCTAGAAGAAAACGATTACGATATAGATCCAACGATGACAGCATGGCAAGGAATAAAATCACAATTACAAGGATTACGTACAAAAATAGATACTACTTTTGATGATAAAGTAGCACCACAAATGCAAGAATATATCGAAAGATGGAAATTAATAGATCAAAATCAAAAAGGAGTACGTTTAGGAGAAGAATTTTTAGATAGAATCGAACGATTTGAAATCATACTAGAAGGCAAAATATCGAAAAAATTTTATGACCACGCAGTAAAAGGATTAAACGAAAACTTTACATGCACACAATGTAGCGCAAAAATAGAAGTACGTAAAGATGTGTTCCATTCACATTATGTAAGCTGTGATTATTGTAATACCGTAAATACATTTACACCAAACGATAAAATTACACAAATTCGTTGGGTTGTAGATAATTTGGCAAAACACACCGCTATTACAGAATGGGATACGATGCAACAAGCAAAAAAAGAATTTCAAGATATTAGACCACCACGAGAAGAGCAAGATAAAACAGAATACATCACAGCATACAAAAAAAGAGAAGAAACCGAAAGAGCCTTTTGGATAAAATATTTTACAGAGCGAAGTGAGTTTTTACCAGATTACAAAGAAACAATAGAACACGATGTCGATGTAAAAATGAAATGGTTTTATGAAGAAAGAAAAAGAGATTTGAATTTTTAATAATACAAAAATGAAAAAAAGACAAATATTAACGTATACACTTAGTATATTATTTAGTTTATCGTTTATTCTATCATGTAAAACACCTTCTGTAATAGGAACGTGGGAAATAGATGAAAAACGAATAGAAAAAGATAATCCAGAAATAGGAGGATTTACATTAGATGCAGTAAGTTCATTATTTTATATCTTAGAATTTAAAGAAGATAAAAGGATGTCTTTTTTATTATTTGATATAGAAAAAAAATGGGAAACCAATGATGATAATGAAATTATTATAAAGAGTAAAGAAGGAAATATTACCGTTCGTTTAATCGATAAAAAACACATAGAAATAGAAGCAATAGATAAACAAGAAAAAGAAGAAAGAAGATTCAAATTTCATTTTAATAAAATTACAACAAAAATAAAACAGACAAACCCTGTATTAGACAAAATCTATCAAACAAAAAATAAAGATAAAGATGGATGGAGTTATTATATTGTTTTTAAAAAGGATAAATTTTTTATGTTTAGTACAAATTCTTCCGATACCCTAAACCTAGAAATGTTTAAAACAGGAACGTTTAATATAAACGAAAGTTGGAGTAAAGAAAGAGGAAACTATATCGTTAAAGGAAATACAATTTATACAGCATCTAACTACGGAACAGATAAAATAAAAACAGTATCGCCAAAAGAATTAATAATTAATAACAATTACTTATACCTAAAAGAATAAACAAAAAAGAAACAATCATGGAAAAACACGGAGTAACATTTAGAGATTATGCATGTGCAGGAGCAAACCTAGCAGCAGGAATGCAATTAGATCAAGTATGTAAAGTATTAAGTATCGAAGAACCACTTTGGGGAGAAGTACAAGAATTTTGGAATAATAACATGGCAAGCATGTCGATGGACGATATGAAATTTTATGGCGAAGTATTTACCAATCCAAAACAAGGAAAATTTGCCAATGTAGAAGGAGCAGCAGCAGGAGTAGAAGAAGTATTAGTCAAATATCCAGAATGGAGCGATTATTTAAAAATGAGAGCTTACTCTGCCATTGCTAGTGAAGTAGGTTTAGAAATAGATTTTGATAAAGAATTTGGAATTAGTATAATGGAATTTTCACAACTAGGAGGACATTGGTCTGCTTTCTATAAAGAAAAAGTAATGGATGTAGAAAATTTTGATAGCTATGCTTTTGAAGAAGAAGGAGGACCAGCAATAACACCAGAACAAGAAGAAAGATACAAAATATTTCATCTGCAAACAGAATTATCAGATAAATGGGAAGCCTACTACAAAGAAAAATTTAAAGACCAAAGTGTCGATATAAGCGACGATATTGATTTTTAATAAAACACATAAAAAACCAAAGGTTCACAATAAGCTGTGAACCTTTTTTAAAAGTTTAGGTCGAACTTAGGTTAGTAGAATAAACGAAAATAAGAATTTATATTTACATCTTTAAAATCTCGAAATAAGAGTAATAAATAAAACAGAAAAAAAATGGGAATAGTAAATCAATTTAGAGCAGTAATTCAATGGAAAGAACCAAGACCAAACGAATTATTTTTAAAATTTACCGAGAAAGGAGATGAAATAAAAAATGCATCAAAACTCATATTACAACCAGGACAAGGATGCATATTAACTTACGAAGGAAAAATAGAAGGAATTTTTGAAGAATCGGGAACCTACGATTTAAAATCAGATAACACACCATTTTTAACAACCATAAAAAAAATTTTAACCTTAAGAGAAGGAAGTGAACACGTTGTAGGAATATGGTTTTACCGTAAAGCCGATATATTAAATATGCGTTGGGGAACACGAGTACCAATCGCATATACAGATCCAACATATACATTTCCAATATTACTATCAGCATTTGGAAACTATAGTATTAAAATAACCAAGCCAAAAGCCTTTTTTGAAAATGTAGTAGCAGGAAAAGAATATTATGGACAAGCCGAATTAAAAGAAATATTTCTGTCTAGAATAACACAACCAATAACCGATTATTTAGCAAATGCAAAATTTTCTTATGTAGATATAGATAGCAATCTTAATAATATTGCAGTAGAAGTAAAAGCAAAAACAGAAAATATATTTAATGATTTAGGATTTGAAGTATTAGATTATCGAATAGAAGGAACACAATTCGATAAAGAAACCTTAGATAGAATAGCAAAAATATCCGATGTACAAGCCGAAGTATTGGCAGCAAAAATAGCAGGAATAAACTATACAGAACACCAACAATTACAAGCAATGCGAGATGCAGCAAATAATGAAGGAGGAGCAGGAGTGCTAATGGGAATGCAAGTAGGAACGACAATGGGAAATACAATGAACCAAGGAGTACAACAACAGCAAGTATCAGAAACACCAATAGATAAACTTAAAAAAATAAAAGAAATGTTTGAAATGGAGTTGATTACCGAAGCAGAATTTATAGCCAAGAAAAAAGAAATATTAGATAACATGTAAAAACCTCATTCGATATAAAATATGTTTACAACATAAATGAATTTTTATCGAACTCAGGTTAAAAGAACAAAAAAACTTATTTTTACAAAAAAATAAAACAAAAACATGGAAAATATACTACCAAAATATATAAGACCAATAGCAAAAATAGACGAACCAGTTAATAAAGTAGAATTTTGGGATGAAGCAATAGATGCCTTTGATGATAAAAAATTTAAAGAAGCGGCAATAGCTGTAATAAACTATATTAATCCAGAATTATTAGAAGGAAAAAATACAGAAGGAGATATAGAGATAGTACAAATGCAAGGATCGGCAGAAATACATATCAAAATAACAAAGACCATTTTTAGTGTAAAAGCACCATTTTTAAGAATAACAGATAAAACAAATAAAGTAGCATTATTACGAAAAGTTGCCGAAGTAAATTTTAGTCCGTTACGATTAGCACAAATAAGACAACATAAAGATACATTGTGGTTTGAATGCGAAATGCCAATAGAATTATCACAACCAAATAAAGTATACGATATCTTACGAAATGTAGCAGTATATGCAGACGATTATGACGATATGTTTATTAATAATTACAATGCATCATTTTATAAAAAACCAGAATATAAAGAATTAACAGATACCGAAAAAGAACAAGTATGGAAACAAATTACAGCTATTTTGGAAGATTACACTAATTATGTGCAATTCTTTAAAGACAAACGTTGGGACGATTTTATTTGGGATATGTTGGCAATAACCATGTTAAAAATATCTAATATGCCTTATGTGCACGGAAAATTACGATCCGACTTAATAGAATATATAAGTAATTTATTTAATGGCGATTTGGACTTTAATTTTAGAGTAGATAAAGGAGTTAATTACATGAAAAAGTTAAAGGCAAAATCAAAAGAAGAAATAATGAGCGATATATATCATGCAAATCACCTCATATCTTTAAGATGGAGAAGTTCACCACAAGCCATAACAGATAGACTTAAATTTAATTTAGAACGAGTTCAGAAATATGAAAAAGAAGAAAGTAATTTTAATGTATCCTATTACATACAATTTACACTATTAAAATTAATTTACGATTACAATCTAGAAGATGTATACAAAAATGCAATTTATGATGTATTAGAAGAAGTTTCAGGATTAGAACCAAACCAAGCAGCACCAAAATTAATAAAAGTATTTTATGCAATGCAAGATGGTTCTATTAGTAACCGTAAAACAAAAAAAGAGAAAAAAGGATTCTTTTCAAAATTATTTAATTAATCAAACATGAAAAACACAAAAAATTCCATATATAAAATAATTACAGCAGACGGTACAGGAACAGGCTTTAAAGTAGCAAATCATAATTTTTTAATAACCAATTATCACGTAATAAAAGGAAGTAAAACTGTAGCCGTCGAAGACCATCATAAAAATAGATATTTGGCACAAGTGGCAATGGTAAATCCAGAAGTAGACTTGGCATTTTTAAATGTAGAAGATTTAAAAAATACAGCAGGAAGTATAAAACTAGAAGAAAATAACGAAGTGGTAAACATGCAAAAGGTTTTTATTAATGGATTTCCATTTGGAATGCCATTTACTGTAACCGAAGGAATAGTATCTTCACCAAACCAACCAATGCAAGGAAGAAATTATGTACAAACCGATGCAGCAGTAAATCCAGGAAATTCAGGAGGACCAATGCTAAACGAAAATGGCGTTTTAGTTGGCGTAACTACATCTAAATTTACAGAAGCAGATAATGTAGGGTTTGGAATAAAACATACCGATGTAATTAAACAAATAAACGATTACAATTTTGAAGAAGTAAAATATCGAGTAAAATGTAATTCCTGTGATAGTTTTACAGTAGAAGAAAGCGAATTTTGTTCCAATTGTGGAAACAATATAAATATCTCTGTATTTGAAGAGTTTGAAAAATCACATTTTGCGAATTTTATAGAAGAAGCGTTAACAGAGTTAGGAGCAAATCCAGTATTGTGTAGAGCAGGAAGAGATTTTTGGGAATTCCACCAAGGATCAGCACAAGTACGCATATTTGTAGTAAATAATAATTATTTATTTGCAACATCGCCATTAAATAAATTACCAAAAGACAATTTAGAAGAATTGCTAACATACCTCAATTCAAATCAAGTGCCACCCTACCAGTTAGGTGTGTATCAAAATAAAATATTTATATCCTATCGTACACATTTATCCGATATCTATTCCGAAAGAAAAGACGAAATAAAAAAAACAATTATCAATTTAGCATTAAAAGCAGACGAATTAGACGATTATTTCCATACAAAATTTGGATGCGAAATGTCTATGGAAAGTAAATCAGAAAACACAAACTTAGTTGAAACTATTCAACAAGCAGCAGTAGAAAAAGAAGAAACAGCAGATACAAGCACTAATGAAGTAGAAGAAAGTCCAATGGAAAAACTAAAAAAAATAAAACAACTTTTTGAAATGGAATTAATCACAGAAGAAGATTATAACCAAAAGAAAAAAGCAATATTAGATAAAATGTAGTCTCAGATTAATTTTAGTATTATTTTAATTAGTTAATTTTAAATACCAATGCGATTTAAACTAAAATCGAAATAATACCAACTCAACATCAAAATGCGCTATAAATAATTTATAGCGCATTTTGAAATTGAATAGGTATAAAAAGGTTTGTATAAAATTTAGTTTAACACTTATAAAGTATATTATTACGCATATAAGTTCAATACAGTTTTTATAGATTTATCTATCTATTTTTGAAAAAACAAAAATTATGATAGAAATAATAGTTTTAGCCCTTTTTATTAAAAAGGTAAGAACATTTGCAGAAGAGAAAAATATAAATCCTAAAAAGTGGATTAAAAGACTAGTGTTAACTTGGTTTGCAGTAGAACTTATAGCAATAGCAATAATACTACTAGTATCAGGTAAAGATATAGATGAAATGTTTTTAGTAGCTAGCTTACCAGCAATACTATTAGCAATAGTATCAGGATTTTATACAATAAATTTACTTAAAAAAGAAATAGAAAAACCAAAAGAAATAGAAAAATCGATTGTTTAGATTACCGATTATCAATTCTTTTACTACGATTATCAAATTTTTTACAAAAGAATAAAAGATTCGTTTATATTTGTATTATAATTAACTTAAAAACAAAATATTATGTTATCAGCTATAATCGCTATAATTGGAGGAATTATCGCAGCATCCTCATTAATTGTTGCAAAAAAACCAAACGCACAAGAACTAATTGATAAATTAACACCTTACCAAGGTTGGATAGGAGTTATATTAGCCTTTTGGGGAGTTTGGGGCATTATTATTTCATTAGGACACTTTAGTTTAATAGGAATTGCATTAAGTGCAGTCGAATTTATCGTAGGATTTCTTTTAGGATATGGATTAATTTCTAAATATCTATTAGAAAAAAATGAAACAGCAAAAATAAAAGGACAAGAATTAAGAATGAAATTAACAAAATACCAAGTACCAGCAGGAATAATTCTTATTGTGTTAGGTATATTATCGTTCTTTTAAAAACGAAATTAGTTCCCCTTACTAATTTTATAAAAAGTACTAATTCATTTGAGTTAGTGCTTTTTTGGTTAGAAAAAAAATACGAGTAATCTAATACCAATTTGATTTTAAAATGCGCAAAAAAACAAAATATTTTTTAGAACACCACCTTAAAACTGTAAGTATAGCCCTCTATACGGTTATAATTTTAAGTGAAGTAGCATGAGAAAAGATAAAGAGTTTATGGCTTATTTTGATGTCAACTAGGTATAAATTATATTAAAAAACAAAATCAATGCATCTATTTTATAAAATATCAGTTCTAATTATACTAATATTGACATTTGTTAATTGTACATCAAAAACACAAGTAGATACTAATAAAACAAATAAGATATTAGGAAATGGAAAACGTATAGAAGTAACAAAAACAAATAAATTAACAACAAAAACAGGAATTATTACAAAAATAAATTATGGAACAACACATAGTTTTTTCTATACATTTAAAGTAGATAACGGTAAAATAAAATGGAAAGAAAAAGGACGTGCAGAGCCAAAACACATTCTTTTTTGTAAAGATTCTGTTTATGTACACTATTTGAATAAAAAAAATATTCCAATAAAAAAAGAACCAACAGATACCACCAACATTATAAAATATAAGACAATAGTAAAAGAGTTTTACGAAGTATATATAGATAAACGTTACTTTTTTAGACTTTTAGGAGAAGAATATTGGGTGGAAATTACACCAGAACAGTACAGTAGTAAAAAAACAAATTGTAAAGAATATGAAATACCAAATGAAAACGAGTATGAATTAATATCAAACGATAAAGAATTAAAACTAATAAAGAACAAAATTTTAAAATGAAAACAGCAAAATACATATTTTTAGCAATAGGAACATTAATGCTAGTAGGCGCATATTTTTTATATAATAATACAGCGAACTTTATAAGTAAATCGACAACAGCAGAAGGAACAGTATTAGAATTAATACGAGTTAGATCGGATGACTCATATACGTATAAACCACGAATAGAGTTTAATACAAAAACAGGAGAGTTAGTTGAATTTATGTCATCAACAAGTAGTAATCCACCAAGTTATACAAAAGGAGAAAAGGTAGAAGTATTATATTTAGAAGATAAACCAGAAAAAGCACGTATTAATGGAACAGCATCTTTATGGCTAGGAGCAATAATTGTTGGAGGTATAGGAAGTGTATTCTTTCTACTAGGATTTGGTTTCTTTTTCTTTAAAAGAAGAAAAGAAAATAAAATACAATCATTAAAAGATACAGGAATAAGAATAGTTACAGAAATTCAAAGTGTATCACTAAACACATCTTATAAAGTTAATGGACGTAGTCCTTTTGTAATATACTCGCAATGGAAAAACCCAGCAACATCCGAAATACACGTTTTTAGAAGTGATAATATATGGTTTGATCCAACAGATTATATCAAAAAAGAAGAAATAACCGTATTAATAGAACGTAATAACCCAAAAAAATATTATACAGACCTTTCATTTCTACCAAAAATTTCTCAATAAATGAAAAGCCAAAACATATTTTTAATACTAATCCTAATTAGTAGTAGTTGTTCAACCAAAGAAAAAACAGACAAAGAATTATTAGAAAAAGAAAGTTAATAAATAACTTAAAAGTACCTTTACAGAATCAAAAGAAAAGCACACTAACAAGATGAAAAAAAAGCAATTATTACTTATCGTACTTTTTAGTGTACTATTTGGTTACGCACAAAACCAAACAAAAGTAGATTTAAGCAATCCAAATGCGACAATATATACACATTTATACTTTTTACAATCCGATTCGTACCAACCAGAAAAAGCAGCAAAAACCATTTATGGATTAAAAGGAAAAGTAGCCATAGAAAAGGCAATTCGCTTAAAAAAAATATTAGATGGTAGAGGATTAAAAGTCGATTTTACAAAAGTACCAAATAACCCAAAATATTCCGATACAACAGCATATAAAATAGGAAATCATTATTTGTTATTTCCAGTACGAATGCCACAAATAGCAGTAGAAAAATACGGAAATAATTGGTTGTATTCTAGAGAAACCGTAGCAGTAATAGATACTTTATACGAAGAAACATTTCCGTGGTATTCCGAATGGTTACAAAATAGCATCCCCAATTATGGAAAAAATAAATTATTCGGAATCGCATTATGGCAATATATTGCCTTATTAGGATTGTTCGTATTAGGATTTGTGTTTTTTTATATCTTTAAAAGAATCGTATATTTTATTTTACAGAAAACACAAGTACTTTTAACCAAAAAATCGAGTAATAAAATAAATAAAACATTACAAAAATTAACGAGACCTCTAGTATTATTACTAATCATATATTTTATAAAAAAAGCAATACCAGCATTGCAATTAGGATTAAATATAAACACGTTTCTATTTCTAGCATTAAACATCGTTCAAATAGTATTTTGGATTTATGTATTCTTAAAATTAGTACGTTTATTTATGACTATATATGCAGAGTATACCAAAAGAACACATATCAAATTAGACGATCAATTGGTGCCAATATTAACGCATTTTTTAACAGGAATCGTTATATTTCTCGGAGTATTAAAACTATTAACTTTATTTGGAATACCAGCAGCAAGTGTTATTGCAGGAGCATCTATTGGAGGTTTGGCATTAGCATTAGCATCACAAGATACCGTTAAGAATTTAATAGGAACATTCATGATTTTCTTAGACAAGCCATTTCATATAGGCGATTGGATAGAAACTAGCGAAGTTCAAGGAACCGTAGAAGAAGTTGGGTTTAGATCTTCAAGAATAAGAGCAGCAGATACATCCATATATCAAGTGCCAAATAGTACCTTATCCGAAATAGTTATAAATAATAAAGGGTTGCGATTGTTTAGACGATACCAAACCGAACTAGGAATACGATACGATACACCGCCAGAACTAATAGAAGCCTTTGTAAATGGATTAAAAGCATTAATAACAGCACATCCACATGCAAAAAAAGACATGTATAACGTTGCTTTTACAGAATTTGGAGATTCTGCCTTAAAAATAATGATGAATATCTATTTTGAGGTAAACGATTGGAATATAGAACAAGAAGCCAAGCATAATTTACATATAGCAATAATAAAATTAGCTAAAATATTAGGAATCGAATTTGCATTTCCATCAACAACTTTAATGATAGAACAGTTTCCTGAAAAGAAAAGTATTGCAATGGATTATAAGATAAATCATACCGAAGTACAAAAAGCAATACAAAATATTGCAAAAGAGTTAAATAAAAAAGAAAACAATACCAATATAACAAATACTTTTGGAGATGAAGATTAAAATGTAATACCAATTCAATTTCAAAATGCGCTAAATAGATTTGAAATTGAATTGGTATTACTACTGTTTTAAAAAATAATGTAAATAGGTATCGCTACTCGTTTAATAAATTTACCAAATGAGGTTTCCAAGTAGTTTTATCGCCAGTAAAACCATCAGAAATACTAATAAGTTCGATGGTTTTAGGAACAAATTTTAATAATAGATAATCTGTTTTTTTATTAGGATAAAATTTTTCCCAACCTTCTTTCCAAATTTCATTTTTCATTTTTTCATCAGTCACTAAAAAAGCGTTTCCCATAAGAGAAACATAAGCTAATTTGTTTTTATCAAAATAATGCAATGTTGCAGTCGAATTATTTTTTAACTGCACAACCTTTCTGCTTTTTGGATTGGTAGCCATCCAAATAATGTAATTTTTTTTAGGTAAAAAAGGCTCTACAATACGTGCTCTCGGTTGGTTGTTTTTATCTAAAGTAATTAATGAAGTATAATAAGCAGATTTTATTATCGCATCTGCAGCTTGTAATATTTTTTGCTCATCTACGTTAAAAGTTGTTTTATAAGACGTTTTTGTATCTGTTTTAGTACAAGACACAAATAGAAAAAAAATGGATATAACACTTAATTTTTTCATTATAGAACTAGTATATAAAATATATGAGAAATAAATTTCTTTATTTTTTTAAAATTTTGATTGTTGCTTTTTTTCCTATATCTGTTTGAATTTTGACAAAATAAGTGCCAGATTCTGCATGAATATTTAACACTAATTCAGAAATATTATCAAACACATTTTCTTGAATAGATTGTCCTAACATGTTAACAATAGTAACTTTAACATAGGTGTATTTTTCTTTTAGATTTAAAGTTAATTTACCATCGGTAGGATTAGGATAAACCATTAAATCAGCACCAAAATCATTTTCAATAATACCTAAATTGGCAGAAATAATATTTAGAGTATAATCTTCAACCTCTCCATAACCAGAACTCCCACAAGAAGTTAAGTTAGAACCATTAGTAGTATCGTTTAATCGTATACGCATTCTAGTAGAACCTAATTTAGCGTTATTTGGAATAGTAATAGCTTGTGTAAAAGGAGAATTAGTTCCAGAAGCTAAAGGAAAAATAAACGTTTCACCAGCATCGGTAAAAGAAGCGTTATTATTAAAATCTATCCAAACCTTTATTTGGTCCGTATTATAGTTATTAGAATAAGAAACTTCCAAATTATAAGTTACACCACGAGTTACATCTGTAGAAATATTAGTAAAGTCAGAATAACCAGTCGCAATCGAAGTATTATTAATTGTATTTAAAGTCACATTAGTAATATGCTCATAAGTAGGAGAGTTTGATTGCGCAGTGCAATATTCAAAAGGTTTTACAGTATACATAAACTTATAAGTTTCTGAAGTGTCACTATTATTACCAGTAGCAAAAACTTTAAAAAACACTTTAGTTCCAACAGGATATTTAGGAATTGCAGTATCCGAAACCCAAGTAGTACCGCTAGTATTTGTCATTGCAATTGTATTGTCGAAAAGAGGATTGTTAATCGACCATGAAACGTGTACATTTGTTAATGTGCCATTATACTCTATGTTTGAAGTTACAAATTGATCCGAACCAAATTTAGGTAAATCAGTCGTAGGTTGATCTGTTATTTTGGTTGTATTAATAGAAGGAAAATCGTTTCTACCGACTAAAGTATATTCCCACAAACCACGTCCCCAAGTAGCTGCTTTTAAAGTATTAGAACCATAAACGATTTCTAATTCTTCTATCGTAGTATTTGCTAAATTATTGTTGTAAAGCGACCAAGAATTTCCGTGCATTGTTTTTGTATACACGCCAATTTCAGCACCTAAATAAATGTTTTTTTCTGGTGTATGATCTATAACTACAGAATGAATAGGCATGTTCCCTAAATTGTGTGTAATATTTGACCAAGAAACACCTCCATTAGTAGTAATAAAAACTTTATTATTGTCTAAAGTATAATCCGCATAAGTTACTATAATTGTATTATCATCTTTAGGGTCAAAGGCAATATCTGTAATACTTAAATTAGGTAATGAACCTGTAATATTTAACCAAGTAGTACCACCATCTGTACTTTTTTCTAATTCACTATATTTTGAAACTACCAAAATTTGAGAATTATTTTCTGCAATAGCAGCATTTCTAATATTATCACCAAAAGAAGGAGAACCTAATGTCGTCCAACTAGTACCAAAATCATCACTTTTATGCACTGCTTGTCTAAAATCATAAATAGTCATCTGGTTATTAGGATCATAAGCTATAGGAGCTTCCCAAGCAGCATTTACACTATTTGTTGGAGTCGCTCCAATTTGAGTCTGTCCACCATCTATTGTTTTAAGCCTTCCTCCATTTTGTAGACTACCAATCATCCAATCATCATTTAATGGATGAATTATTCCTTCCATACCATCTGCTCCATAAAATTCAATCCAACCATTTTCTGTTTTAATACTTGTACCATTATCTTGTGATCCAGAAATGCTCCTTAAAGTATTAGATTGACTAACTCCTAATTTATAATTTTCTCTTACTGCGATGCCTTGCCCGATAATTTCCCAATTTGTACCATTATCTGTGCTTTTACAAAATAAACCATCCGTACCAACATAAAATACGCCGTTTACAGATTTTGCAGGATGTAGATCTGCATGTATATAGTTTGTACTTGTTTCAAAACTCGTTTGATTAGATGTGGTATCTCCATTAGTACTACCTAAATACCATGATGTTAATTTATTAAAGGAATTTCCATCATCTATAGACCCATAAGTATCTAAATAACCATAAATCATTTTAGTATTATCAGTATCACTAACAGTAAAACCACCACAATTACCTTCAGGATTGTTTAAATATGTAAAATTAACTCCTAGATCGGTCGATTTCCATATTCCATAACTATTAGCAACATATACACAGTTTGGACAAGCATTACTTACCGAAATATTAAAATAGCTATTTTGTCCTATTCCATTAGAAGGTGTATAACTATTACCAGTATCTGTAGAACGTAATATTCTATTAGGAAATACAAGATTAAGTATGTAAATGATATTAGGATTTGTAGGATGAAATTTAATTTCTGTAATAGTATCGGTATCCATTAAACTTGTCCAAGTTGTTAAATTATCTGTAGATTTGAATATTCCTTTGTTGGTACTAATAAAAACTAAATTTGCAATAGTTGGATGGTACGCAATTGTATTGATTCTAAAATCACTTCCTAAACCACCAAACCCTAAATTTGTTGGATTAAAATTTGTTTGTACCCAAGTATCTCCTGCATCCGTTGAGCGATAAACTCCGTGTGAATAACCATTACTAGAATTTCTAACATTAATAAGAATCTGATTTGGATTTGTAGGCATTACACCAATAGTATTTACACCACTAGCAACTAAAAAGTCTGTAGAACCACCAGACCAAGTTACACCTCCATCTAAAGATTTCCAAAAACCGCCACTTCTAGAACCAACATACATTCTATTTGCATTATTAGGGTCAACATAATGGTCTTCAATACGACCTAAACCATTAGAATAACCTCCAGTAAATGTAGTTAAACGAGAAGGTCCTAATTCGTTCCAACCAGTAAAAGAATTACGTTGTTGGGTAGAAATAGAATTCTTTTTTAAAAAAGATTGATATGCTTTTGCAGTAAATAAAGGGTCTATATTATTTCGATTTCCAGAAGGATAGTACTTGTATTCGTTGGCATTTCTCCATCGTTGGTATCCTTTCCAACCAGAACCTTTACCTTTATCGTGTGTTTTAAAATAATTTTGGGCTTCTTTAACTACATCGTAAAAATTGATGCTGTTATCTGTTATCATCTGTTTATACTTTTTTTGAGCAGATAAACGAGTACTATATAGTGTTATGAATACTATAAATAAGATTATTTTTTTCATAATGAGGGATTTTATGAAGTGCGAATATAAGGCAAATTCGCAAAAAAAAAAGACCAAAATTTGTTAAAAATTAGGTCTTTCTTTTTATAAATTAGGTAGAAATCTACCCTCCAAAGTCATCAAAACGGATATTCTCATCGGCAAGACCAAAATCTTCACCCATTTTTTGAACAGCTTTGTTCATTAAAGGAGGACCACAGAAATACAATTCTAAATCCTCGGGAGTTTCGTGCTTCGATAAGTATTGATCGATTACTACTTGATGTATAAACCCTATAAAACCATCTCCAGTCTTATCGTCTATATCTGTTTTAACCTTCCAGTTGTCTGCTTCGGTAGGATCTGATAAGGCGATATAAAATTTAAAGTTAGGAAAATTATCTTCTAAATGTCTAAAATGATCCACATAGAATAACTCAGCCTTAGAACGACCACCATACCAATACGTAACTTTACGACCAGTTTTTAAAGTTTGGAATAGATGGTACAAGTGCGAACGCATTGGTGCCATACCTGCTCCACCACCTACATAAAGCATTTCAGAATCACTTTCGTTAATAAAGAACTCGCCATAAGGACCAGATACAATTACTTTATCGCCAGGTTTACAATTAAAAATGTATGAAGATGCAACACCAGGATTTACATCCATCCATCCGCCTTTTACTCTATCAAATGGAGGTGTAGCAATACGTACATTTAACATTATTCTTCTTCCTTCGGCAGGATATGAAGCCATAGAATATGCGCGTTCTACGTTTTCAGAATTTTTCATTACCAATGGCCAAAGATTAAATTTTTCCCAATCTGCTTTAAATTTATCAGGCTCTCCAGGATGTTCTTCTGGATGCGCAGTTACGTCCATTTCTTTATAATTTACTACTGTATTTGGAATTTCTATTTGAATGTAACCACCAGCTTTATAATCCATATCTTCTGGTAATTCAACTATAAATTCTTTAATAAATGTGGCAACATTAAAATTTGAAACAACAGTGGCTTCCCATTTTTTAATTCCAAAAATTTCTTCTGGAATAGAAATCTCCATATCGTTTTTTACTTTTACTTGGCATGCTAAACGAATTCCTTCGGCTAATTCTTTACGTGTAAAGTTTGGAACTTCGGTTGGTAAAGCTTCTCCACCACCAGATTGAACATGGCATTCGCATTGAATACAAGTTCCACCACCACCACAAGCAGATGGTAAAAATATTTTTTCGTTACCTAAAGTTGTTAATAGAGACGATCCAGAATCTACTTCGATAATTTTTTCTCCGTTAATGGTAATTTTAACTTTACCAGAAGGCATTAACTTTGCTTTTGCGAATAATAAAATACTTACTAATAAAATAATTAGTATTAATGAAAATACGATACTTGCTATTATTGGACTCATTTGTTTTTTATTTAAGATACAAGAAGTAAGATGCAAGAGACAAGACTAAGTTAATCTTGTTTCAAAATTAGAATTTAATCTAAACCTTTCTTAAATCCTGATATCATTCTCTGTAATGTTGTTATTTTTTCTTCTAATCTTTTAAATTCTTCTTTACTAATATATTTTTCATTTAAGGCGATAATTAATTGAGTTTCCCATTCAAAAGCAGAACCTAAACTAATTTCAAGGTATTTACTTATATGTTTATTTGTACTTTTACTTGTTCCTTCTGCTATATTTGAAGGGATAGAAACAGCACATCTATTCATTTGACTTGATAAACTATAAACTTCAAATTTTGGAAATGTTTTCGTCAACTTATAAGTTTCTGAAACCAAAGAAATCCCATCTTGCCAAATTTTAAGATTTTTAAAATTATGTCTAGTCATAGTCTTCATTTCTATCGCCTTAATTCTCTTTCTTCTTACCTCTTGCTTCTTGTCTCTTGCTTCTTACCTCTTGTCTCTTGCCTCTTGTCTCTTTCTTCTTACTTCTTTCTTCTTGTCTCTTTCTTCTTACCTCTTGTCTCTTACCTCTTGTCTCTTACCTCTTGCTTCCTTTTGCAACTTACAATTTAATTCCCCCAAAACTCATAAAGGCAATTGCCATTAAACCAGTAATTATAAAGGTAATACCCAATCCTTTTAACGGAGCAGGAATATTGGAATAACTAATTTTTTCTCTAATAGCAGCAATAGCTACAATAGCTAGTAACCAACCAATACCTGAACCTAAACCATAAACAAAGGATTCTGTTATGGTACTAAAATCTTTTTGTTGCATAAATAAAGATCCACCTAAGATAGCACAGTTTACAGCAATAAGAGGTAAGAAAATACCTAATTGACTATATAATGCTGGTGCAAAACGTTCTACAATCATCTCAACCAATTGTACCATAGATGCAATTACAGCAATAAACATGATGAAACTTAAAAAGCTCAAATCAATATCTGTATATTCTGCACCTAACCAAGTTCCTAAAGCGCCTGGTTTTAAAATGTAACTTTCTAACAAGTAATTTACAGGAACGGTAATGGCTAATACAAAGATAACAGCCAAGCCTAAACCCATTGCTGTTTTTACTGTTTTTGACACCGCTAAATACGAACACATTCCTAAGAAATATGCGAATATCATATTCTCGATGAATATACTTTTTACAAATAAATTTAATAAATCCATAATTTTTGTTTTACTATTTAGTGTTCAGTGCCAACTGACCACTGCCAACTTAATTTTTAAGCTTCTATTAACTTTCTATTTTTTGAACGTTGTATCCAAATATATACTCCAACTGCTATCAATGCCATTGGTGATAATAACATAAAACCGTTATTTTCATATCCAAAACTATATAAACCTGTAGAGTCTATTAAAGTTTTTCCTTTATGTCCTAACACTTCGTAACCTAATAATTTTCCAGAGCCTAATACTTCTCTAAAAAAGGCAACTACAATAAGAATTAGTGCATATCCACCAGCGTTACCTATAGCATCTAAAAATGCTTTCCAAGGACCATTACCTAATGCAAAAGCTTCCAATCGTCCCATAATAATACAGTTGGTGATTATAAGTCCAACAAATACAGATAACTCTTTACTAACATCGTATAAGTAGGCTTTTAATATTAAATCTACAATAATTACTAAACCAGCAACGATAACTAATTGTACAATAATTCTTATTCTACCAGGAATTAAATTACGGATTAACGATACAATAACGTTACTTGCTATAAGTACAAACATAACAGCGATTGACATTACAATGGCTGGTTTTAATTGTACGGTAATTGCTAATGCAGAACAAATACCAAGTACTTGTACTGAAATAGGATTATCATCGTTTAAAGGATCGATTAATAACCGTCTGTTTTTTTGTGAAAATAAAGCTTCTTTCTCAGCCATCATTAATTGTTTTTAAAATATGCTAAATAGCGTTTTAATCTTTCTTCAATCATTTTTGTAACTCCGTCTGAAGTAATTGTTCCTCCAGAAATAGCATCAACGCCATGTTTGTTACTTTCTGGTGTACCTCCTTTTACAACTTTAACGGAAACAAATTTAGAGCCTTCCATAATTTGTTCGCCTTTAAATTGATCTTCAAACCAAGATTGGTTTATTTCTGCTCCTAAACCTGGTGTTTCTCCTTTATGGTCAAAAGATGCTCCAATAACGGTATTTTCATCGTCTGCTAAAGACATATAACCCCAAATAGAATCCCATAAACCTGCTCCATAAAGAGGAATAACATAGTTTTTTTTACCATCTTTTTCGGTTACATAAAGAGGAAAACGTTGTTCGTTAACTGGTTTTTTTAATTCGTGTTTTAAGTTAATATCAAATGCTTTAATGTTTGCATCAATAGAACCATCTGCTTTTAAAGCTAATTCTTGCTTTACGTATTTTTTAAATAATACGCCACATTCTTCTCTACTAACATCAACACCAATGGTAGATAAGATACTTTGCATTTTTTCCAACTTTACATTCATTGCTCTTTTTTCTTTTGTTCCTTCAGATACAAAAGCTAAAAGTCCAGCAACAACTACTACCAAGATAATGGCGAATAAAAAGGTATATGCATTACTATTTCTGTTCATAATTATGCTTTTTTAAGTTTTAATCTTTTTTGTCTTCTTTTGATATTTCCATTGATTACAAAATGGTCAATAGTTGGTGCAAA
>JALSLK010000047.1 GCA_026988355.1 Flavobacteriaceae bacterium | reverse complement strand
CTATATCTTCGGTTAAATTATCGTCGTTTGTTATTACATTTACAGTTACACTTGTACTATATGGCGGTATGGTTACTTGTGTTATTTGTTCTAGATAATCTAAAGGTTCTCTTGCTGTAACGTTTGAGGTAAATATATTTAAGGATATATTTTCGAAATGAAAAATGTCTATACTTACTGTAAATTGTAAAATTTCTCCTTCGACTACCGTTACATTATTTATCGTTACATTTGGTGGTGGTTCTAAATCTTCTATTACTCCTTCTTTATTCAAATCTTCAGCTCCCACATTATTACTTGTCACAATACCATTTACATCTAAATATTCTTCATCTACTTCGTTTAATCCATCTATAATTGTTGTTATATTAAATGTTGCTGTCAAATTTGCATTATTTGGATCTACTGTTCCATCGATTGTTAATGTATTACTAAATGCTGTATAATCTTCTGGACTTATTGCTGTTCCTTCAACAGTAGTAATATCTATAGTTATTGGTGTTGAACTTGGATGCGATATTGTTATTGTATGTACCAAATCATTACCTTCTACTGCTCTCGAATCGTTCATTGTAATGGTTGGTGGATTATCATTATCTATAATTTTTCCTATACCATTTGTATCGTTATTAATTGTATTATTAGAAGTAATATTTCCGTTTAGTGTTAAAAATTCGTCTAATTCGTGAATATTATCATCAAATGTTGGAATCGTTACTGTAAATGTCGTATTTCCTGCTGGTATGGTTATTGTTGTTGGCGTATTTGGTATTTCTGTATAATCAAATGGTGCTGTTGCTATTTCATATTGTGTTGTAGTTGTTGTTCCATCTACAGTAAATATATTGATTATAACATCTGTATTAATTGCATTTAATATAGCATTATCTCTATATTTTACTAAAGATATGGTAAATACTAAATCTCCTCCTTCTATAATTTCTACATTCTCAATATGCGCTACTATTGCTTCTAGTTCTCTCCAATCTAGTTCTGCCGTATCTGCATTATCTATATTTGGGAAATCGTTTGGTACTTGTCCGTTTGTTGAATTTATTTGCGTATCGTCTGTATCGTAAGCATTATCTAGTCCATCGTTATCGCTATCTACATTTTGAATTATTGTTTCTGCTACTCCATCGTTAGTATAATCCCATCCTTCGATTGCGTCAATAATACCATCATCGTCTGTATCTAAATCCAAATAATCTGGTGTATTATCTCCTTCTGTATCTATTGGAATTAATCCGTTTGCAAAAATTAATCCATTTGCATCTACTGCATTTGGTGCATTGTAACCTGCGGATGTTTGTGCTTCGATTATATCTACAATACCATCATCATCGGAATCGATATCTAAGTAATCTGAATTTCCTGTTCCGTCTGAATTTGGTAGTGGCATTAATACGCCTCCTACTACATCTACATCTACTGCTTGGTCTGCGTTTCCATCTCCTGTTGTGTCTACTATTGCATCGTCTGTTAAACCGTCTCCATCTGCATCTAATACTAATGTTCCGTCTGCATTTATTGGTACTCGTCCATCATTATTTACATCTATTCCTCCTCCTTCTACAATATCGGTAATTCCATCATTATCACTATCTAAATCAAAATGATTTGGCACTCCATCTAAATCAAAATCGAATAAATCTACTATTCCGTCGCCATTTGTATCTGCTCCAAAATCGGTATCTCTATAATTTGGTATGCCATCATTATCTGCATCTATTAATGGATCTAATCCGTTATATTCTGCAGTATCTATTATTCCATCGTTATCATCGTCTATATCGTTTATGTTGGTAATACCATCGTTATCTGTATCCGAAAATACCGATACGGGTTCTAGATTTGAATCTGCTTCTCCTGTATTATTACCTAATGGATCACTAGCTTTAAATTTTGCTATATTATCGCCAATGCAATCGTCTTGAAATACTACTTTTAATTCTATTACAATATTTTGATTTGGCTCTAATATTCCAGAAACTCCATCAAAAATATTAGTATCTCCTACACCATTAAATCCTGCATTTAATGTTGGGTTTGTTGTTGCTGTTGAACTTAATATAGTTGGCGCATTTACTAAAATTATATTTCCGCCACATATACTGGTTAAATCGTCTATTAATTGTAAATTTTCTACTTGTAATAATGCACTCTTATTTGTAATCGATAATTGAAATGTTATTTCTTCATTTTCGACTACTCCATTTGGTGCTGTATTTGTAATTGTACTCGCCTTTGTATTCTCTAGATTAAAATTATATTGCAATAACATCCCTAAAGTAACACAGGTACATTGATTATTTGAGCTTGGTATTTCTGTAGCATCTGCTGCACTATAATATCTATCTGTATGATTACCTAATCCGTCTGACCATGTTACATAAGAGAATATTCGTTTATTTGCGGCTGTTGTTTCATCAAATCCATCAAAACTATCTGCTGCTCCTAATGTCATACTTTCTGTCATTTGGCTAAAAAACATTCTTGTATCGGATGTTGGCAAAGGATTTACTACAAATTTTATGGCTAATATGATTGTTTCTCCTGCATTTAAACTATTGCCATTGGTTAGCATTAAACTTTCTGTATCTCCGTTAAATAGTGGATTTATGTTTACTGCTGGCCCGCTAACTTGTGTTATTGTTAATGTTGCAAAGGTTACTCCATTGTTATAGAATCTCCCTAATCCCATATTATAATTTACATTATTGGCTGTAGTTGTTCCATCGTTTGTAATAATTACTGTATTGGTAAAGTCGTATGTGCCATCTGGTTCTACATTTGGTGCTGAAATTGTCCCTAAAAGGTCTTCAATAAATAAATTTGCTGCAACTGTTGTTTCTGTTGTATGGTAATCGGTCACATCATCAAATGTAAAAGAGCTATTACCACTTGATGATGTAACGGCAACTGTATTATCGAATGTTATTCCTGAGCCTGATGGTGTTGGGTTTGGTCTTCCATTACAAAACGGATTTACTATTACACAAAATTCTATGAGAATTGTTTGCCTCGGATATAATACATTATTTGTTATTGCATTTGCATTAAAAATTGTTGGCGACGTTAATCCTTGAAAATTTGCATTTAACGATGTTAAACTCCAATCTTCTGGATATGGGTTTTGTACAAAATCTTCTGGACTTGTAGTATCTACTGCAATATTATCTATCAATGTCATACAACCTACTCCAAAAACATTCTCTAAATTATCTCTTAAATCTATATTTGTTATAAGACTATTTGGATGGTAATCTCTCGCAATACTAATATTACGAATACTTATATTATATCGTATTTTATAACTGCCATCTGCTGTATAGCCTTGATTACAACTAGATACACTTTGGATTTCCATTAAGTCTCCTGCTGTTTCTACAGTTAATAAAAAGGTTCCAAGTGTTACATCTGTTCCATCGGAGACTTCATAAAGTATGTTTGGTACTGGTCCTTCATATCCTGCTGTTGGTATAAAAGTATAACTTCCATCTGCGTTTATAGTTATTGCTCCTTCTGCCAAATTTGCTGTACTTCCTGCATTAAAAAATGTGATTCCATCTATTGTAAATCGTATTATAGTTAACGCATCGCCTTCTGCATCGGTATCATTTGCTAATAATCCTGGTGCTACAACGGCTAATGTAGTATCTTGATCTGCAGTATCTACATCTAAACTTGCCACTGGTGCTGTATTTTGTGTAAAAGCAATACTAACTTGAAATAGTAGTATTAACGCTAATATACTGCTACGAAAATAAATTCCCTTATTTTTTATAAACATAGTGTGTTGTTAGTTTTTGTTCTATGATATCTAAAAATTAATATACTTGTATAACCTATTTTTATTAGGTTTAGTATATTCTTTCTATGATAATGCAATAATACTATAATATATTACATTTTATGTAAAATATGTTACAAATAATTGAAGTTTTTTTTACTTTTCTTTTTTTTTGATATTACTCTCAAATTTAGTTAATTTAGCCATCTCAATTTAAAAAAATGCAAAAAACACTTCTGTTATTTACTTTTATATTTTCTCTATCTAATATTGCTCAAAATAAGAAAGCTCCTGTTTATAAACAATGTGAATCCGTTGTTTTTTCGGAATTAGAATCTTGTTTTGCGCAACATTTAAAAACAGACTTTTTAGATATTTTTAAAGTTCCTACGGACGTTAATAAGGATGTTTTTCATGGTAAAATAATTGTTGTTTTTAGCATTTCTACTTCTGGTAACTATACTATTAACTATGTTAATTCTAATTATAAAAGTGTAAAGTTAGAGGTACAACGTGTTTTTAAAAATTTGCCTACTGTTACACCTGCTATGTATAATGGTCGTGCTGTTGAAAGCGAGTTTATTTTACCATTTTACATTCCTTTAGAACAAAATTTCGTTACTAACTTGGCTGCCTCTGAAATAAAAAATACAGATTCTGACCTTGCTACCATCGCTAAAAAACAACAAAATTTTGATGCCAACACAGAATTTAATAGCGGTTTATCGATTCCTTTTTCACATCAGCAATATGCTATTATTAATTCGTTTTACACCAAACAAACCAATAACCATACTGCTGTAAAACCTTATATTTATAATGAAATAAATAACTACCAAAAGGTTATTGATTATAAAACTTCGTTGTTTAAAAATGTTTCTACTAGATTAGGAAAAAAATTATGGAATGATGATTTAATTTCCATTAAAGGTAATGATTACTGGATAAAAATCAATCCAATGTTTGATTTACAGCTTGGTAAAGACAATTCGGATATTAAATACACATACAACAATACTAGGGCTTTAAATATTAAAGGTGGTATTGGTAAAATCAATTTTTCTACTAGTTTTTACGAAAGTCAAGGACGATTTGCTAGTTATCTAAATGATTATATGCATTATTTAAGTGGCGCTAAAGGTAATGGTGTTGTTTTGGGAAGAGGCGTTTCTAAAATATTTAAAAATAATGATTTTGATTATCCTGTTGCAGAAGCCTATATTTCTTACGCTGCCAATAAACATTTTAATGTCCAATTTGGTAACGGTAAAAATTTTATTGGAGATGGCTATCGTTCTTTATTATTATCGGATGTAGCTTCGCCATATACTTTTGCAAAAATTAGCACCAATTTTTGGAAAGTAAAGTATACGAATATCTGGATGTGGATGGATGATATTCGAGTTGGTTCTTTTGAAAATGGGTCTAACCTTAGAAAATATATGGCCACACATCATCTGAGTATTAATATTACGGATAAGTTAAATCTTGGTTTTTTTGAATCGGTTATTACCAACCAACGCAGTAATCCAAATATAGATATTAATTTTTTAAATCCGATTATTTTTTATCGAGCTGTTGAATTTTCTAGAGGTTCTAAAAGTGGGAATGCCATTGTTGGACTTAATACAAAATACAAACTAAACAATGCTACTGTATATGGGCAATTTGTTTTGGACGAAATTACAGTAAAACAATTTTTTAAAAATAATGGTTATTGGGCTAACAAATTTGGAGTTCAATTAGGTTTTAATTATTACAACGCTTTTAAAATTAATAATTTATCGATACAAGGCGAAGTTAATTTAGTTAGACCATATACTTATTCTCACAAAGACTCTGAGTTAAATTATTCGCATTACAATCAACCTCTTGCACATCCTTGGGGAAGTAATTTTGCCGAATTTGTTGGTATTGTTAGGTACAATAAAGACAGATGGTTTGGAAATCTTAAAGTTGTAACTGGTAAAAAAGGATTTGATTTTAATACAAACGAGAATTATGGTGGTAACATCTTCTTATCTTATGCTAATAGGCGCAATGACTTTAACAACGTTTTTTACCAAGGTAATACTGCTAAAATTTTTAATACCGATTTAAATGTGGGATATATTATAAATCCAACTACCAATTTACAACTTTTTGGAAGTTTATCTGTTCGAACTTTTAGACCTGAAAAACCTGTTTCATTTTTTCAAAAAGAAAATACAATTTGGTTTCGTTTTGGTTTAAAAACAGATGTTTTTAATTCTTACTTTAGTTTATAGTTTTATATTTTCTTTGAGAATTATTTTTATTTCTATCATGAACGGTGTAAATTTGCTTTTTTTATCAAAACATTAAATATTTTTTAAAGAATGAAATATATAATTGCTATTTTATTTACAAGTTTAATTGGCTGTAACAATACATCAAACCTTACTCCTAAACAACTTCGCATTGGAACTTTTGAAACTTTTTTAGACGATAATTCTGCTACTTCTATTGCGAGTAGAAATGACACTATCCAAATAGAACTTTACAACCAAAAAAGAGACACTTTTTATATTGATTGGAAATCCAATTTTGAATATGTTTTAAGAAGAAAAAACCCAAAAACCGCTCTTGACAAAACCGACTTTGTTGTAAAAATAACTGGTGTTCATAAAAATTCGTATACTTTTAGAGCTTATTATAAAGGTTCTAATTTTAAACAAACTGGAAAAGTCATTAAAATAAATAATCTAAAATAACAAATACCTAACGAAACTAATAATTAATTAAAATGGAAATTTTTCAACACTCCGAAACTTGGGGAGCATTAATCACACTTATTTTTTTACAAATCGTTTTAGGTATTGATAATATTATATTTATTTCTATTGCTGCAAGTAAATTAAAAGAAGATTTTCGTAAAAAAGCAATTAATATTGGTATGATTATCGCTATGATTTTACGTATTGTATTGCTTTTTGCCATTACTTCTTTGACTGCACTAAAAGATTCTTTTTACGATTTTCATTCCGATTGGTTTAGTATTTCTATTTCTGGTCAAGCCATTATATTATTTTTTGGTGGTTTGTTTTTACTTTATAAAAGTGTAGATGAAATTCATGAAAAAATTGAAGGTATTGAGCACAACGAAATAGCCGAAGAAGATGCTAAACCCAAAATTGCTAGTTTTAGTAGTGCCATTATTCAAATATCTTTAATAAATGTCGTTTTTTCTTTTGATTCTATTTTAACAGCTATTGGTATGACAAACGGTTTACAAGGTGCTTTTCCAATTATGGTTATTGCCATTATTATTTCGGTTATTATTATGATTTTATTTGCGAATCCTGTTAGTAATTTTGTAAGTAAACATCCAACTATTCAAATGCTTGGTTTGTCTTTTTTAATTTTAATTGGTTTTATGTTAATTGCAGAAGCTGCTCACATGTCTAACGCAAAATTCTTTGGCAATCATGTTGGTGTTATTCCAAAAGGATATTTATATTTTACTATCACATTTTCTCTTGTTTTAGAATTTATTAATATGAAAATGCGAAAAAAAACGTTAAAGTAAGAAGACACATCGTATATAAATAGCTAAACTAACATTCTAATTGTTTTATTTTTTTAGTACTTCTATTGCTCTTGTTGCTCTTTAATCGCATTTACTCAGCGCTGGTCTTTTGAGAATAAACAAATGTTGCTTTTTTTTGCGCATCTTATACCAACTCAACATAAAAATAGTTCAAATCTATTTAGCGTATTTTGAAATTGAATTGGTATAAAATTCTTGGTCAAACTTAGGTTACAACGATTATTTTGAAACTAAATCTTATACTTTTTTTTTCAACAAGCACAAGGCAAAATTACATTTATTAACAAGTTATAAACAGATTTATTAACAATAAATGTAAAGTTATTAACAATTTATCATAGTTATTAACATTTTTGTCGTATATTTGTTTACAACTAATACATTTGAATATATATATATTTTTTATGGCAACTGCAAACAATTTTTTTCTTACCGAAACAGAAGTACAAAAAACAAACAAATCCGTATTTGTAAACAAAACAATAGAGAACCATAGTATCTATGCTTTTCTAACTAATTATAAGACTACTCCAGTTAATTCACAAAATAAAAAAATTAGTCTTAATTTACAATTAGTTAGCAGAGTTAGTACAAAAGGAAAAATTAAATTTTGTAATGCGGATTATACATCTGCTACAACTTACAGTCAAAATGAATTATTAAATAAACCTTTTATAAAAACCATACATCCCGAAATGCCAAAAACAATTATGAATCACATAATTGAAAGGTTAGAAAAAGGACAAGATGCTATTGCTATTGTAAAACATTTAGATAAAAATAACAATACCTATTGGTTAAATATGCTATACAAACCAAATATGGGTAATAACCATACCATTGCATTCTCTGTAAAGGCAATTCCGTCATCAAAAAATGCAATTCAAAAAATAAATAAAATTTACAAAACCATTTTATCCTTAGAAAACTCGAATAGAGATTTTGCTCAAAAATATTTTACTGGCTTGTTAGAAATGGAATATGGTAATTACGACGGCTTAATGATTTATGCCTTTCAATAAAAAAATACTTAATCTATATTAAGTTAAAATTGAGTTTTTAATAGTTTAGTTATTTTAAATGCTTTGTAAATTTACAAAGCATTTTATTTTATTATAATTTTTAATCTTTACTTTATACCAAATTGACATCAAAATAAGCCATAAATTCTTTATATTTTCTCATGCTACTTCACTTAAAATTATAACAGAAAAGGTCATACCTACAATTTTAAGATGGTATTCTAAAAAATATAATACTTTTTTTTGGCGTATCTTAAAATTAAATTGTATTCAAAACAAAGATTTTAGTTACCATACAGAGCAGGATAATACAATTAAAATAGAACTATATCTTTGGAAAGATTAAAATTATCCACTAACCAAAAATTTAAAAAATTATGATTGGATTACTTTCCTTTATTGGCTTTACTGCTTTAGTAGCCATAATATCTTACTATGCAACTAGAAAAACAGACGAAAATTCTTCGGATGGTTATTTTTTAGGTGGTCGAAGTTTAACTGGTGTGGTTATTGCTGGTTCTTTATTGCTTACCAATCTGTCTACCGAACAAATTATTGGATTAAATGGTTCGGCTTATAAAGAAGGTATTTTGGTTATGGCGTGGGAAACCTTAGCTGCAATTGCTATGGTTGTTACTGCTATTTTTCTTCTGCCAAGATATTTAAAAGGTGGTATCGCTACCATACCAACATTTTTAGAACGACGTTATAATAAAACGACTAAAGCCATTACCTCAGGTCTATTTTTATCTGGTTATGTGGTAATTCTTTTACCTATTGTATTGTATTCTGGTGCTTTGGCAATTAATGCCATGTTTAACGTTCCAGAAATGCTTGGTGTTTCTAAAACTACTGCCTTATGGATTTCTGTTTTTGCTATTGGATTTACAGGTTCTATCTATGCTATTTTTGGCGGATTAAAAGCCGTTGCCGTTTCCGATACTATTAATGCTGTAGGTTTGTTAATTGGAGGGTTATTAATTCCGTATTTTGGTTTACGAGAGATTGGTAATGGCAGTATTTCGGAAGGTATCTCTACATTAATTACTAGTAATCCAGAAAAATTTAATGCGATTGGTAGTACAACATCGTCCATACCATTTGCAACTATTTTTACAGGTATGATGTTGGTTCAATTATTTTATTGGGGAACAAACCAAGCTATTATCCAGCGAGCTTTAGGTGCTAAAAACTTAAAGGAAGGACAAAAAGGTTTACTTTTTGCTTCGTTTATTAAAATATTAGGTCCTTTAATCGTGGTACTTCCTGGTATCATTGCCTTTCATTTATTTCAAGGAAATTTAGCAAATGCCGATGAAGCATATCCTGAATTAGTTACTCGTGTATTACCTTTAGGTTTGGTTGGTTTTTTTGCTGCCGTTTTATTTGGCGCAATTTTGAGTTCTTTTAATAGTGCGCTTAATAGTTCGGTTACATTATTTGGCGTAGATATTTATAAAGAATTCATTAATAAAGAAGCTAACGAAAGACAAATTGTTAATGCTGGTAAACGTTTTGGCGTTTTATTAGCTATATTATCGATGTTTGTCGCTCCTTTTATTGCGAATGCTCCAGATGGTTTATTTGGTTATTTACAAGAGGTTAATGGTTGCTATAGCATTCCTATTTTAACTATTATTATAGTTGGTTATTTAACAAAACGTGTTCCTGCAAAAGCTGCAAACATTGCTATTATACTTGGTGCTGTTCTCTATTTTATTAGTCAGTTTGTACTAAAACCAACTGTAATTACTGGCGGTGGTACGTATCCTCATTTTTTACATATTATGGCAATTCTCTTTGTTTTAAATGTACTTATGATGTTAATTATTGGTGCTATATCTCCCAGAAAAACCGATTATGTACAAGAATATACAGAAGAAGTTGATATTACTCCGTGGAAACATGCAAATTTAATTGGAATAATTGTGGTTTTAATTGTAATTTCGACATTCGTATTTTTCTCCTAATATAGCTATAATGTCTAGAAACAATATTACCTTAAAAGAATTGGCTAAAAAATTAAGTGTATCTGTTTCTACCATTTCAAAAGCACTAAATGATAGTCATGAAATTAGCGATGCTACTAAAAAAAGAATTAAAATAGTAGCAAAACAGCATAATTACCAACCAAATAAAATAGCGCTTAATTTAAAATTCGGAAAAACAAATACGATTAGTGTTGTTATTCCTAGTATTCAAAATTATTTTTTTTCACAAGTATTAATTGGTATCGAAAACGTTATTGCAAAATCTCCTTATAATATTATTGTTAGTATTACTAGCGAATCTTTTAAAAAGGAAACTCAAATTGTAAAAACATTATCTAATGGTGTTGTCGATGGTTTTATTATTGCTGTTGCTGAAGAAACACAAACTACACAAAAATTTCATCATTTTGAATCGGCACTTGCTAATAATAAACCTGTCGTAATGTTTGATCGTGTTGTTAAATCTATCGATTGCGATAAGGTTGTAGTCGATGATTTTGAGTCTGTTTTTAATGCTACTAAACATCTAATAAATACTGGTAAAAAGTCTATTGCATTGGTTTCTACTATTCCTAATTTAAGTGTCGGAAAATCTCGTACTAATGGTTATTCTAAAGCATTAATTGACGCTTCTTTTACTCCTTTAATTATTGAAAATTCAAAAAATACAATTAAAGATACCGTAGAAAAATTATTTTTAACTAAAAGCATAGATGCTATAATTGCTATCGATGAAGAGTCGTCTTTAGCTGCATTAAAAATCGCAAAAAAAAGAAACTTACAAATACCTAAACAATTAACTATTATTGGTTATGCTAGTAAAAAAATGGCAGAAAACTTATGCCCTGAGCTTACAACAATATACCAACATGGTTTTCTTATTGGACAATCTTGTGCAAAAATGCTACTCGAAAGATTAAAAAATAAGCACAAGCCTATTCACAAAAAAATTATAAATTCTACTTTAAATATTAGAGAAACCTGTTTATAAAATTTAATTATGACCAAAAATGGAAAAGCTAAAAACGGAATTAATAAAGCGAAACACACGAAACTTTTAAATCGCAAAAAGAATAAAATAAAACAACAAAAAGAGCGTAATAAACAACGATTAAAAGCCTTAAATAAAAAAATTAATGAAAGAGGTGAAAATAACAAAATAAATGCACAAGAATAATAGACATAATACGTCGTATAATATAGACAAACTAGTACTGGCAAATTCGGATTTAAATCAATATATCGTTACGAATAAATACAATACCAAAACGATAGATTTTTCAAATCCCAAAGCTGTAAAAGCATTAAATACTGCTTTATTGGTTGCACATTATCGAATACAAAATTGGAATTTTTCTGATAAAAATTTATGTCCTCCGATTCCGAGTAGAGCAGATTATATTCATTATTTAAACGACTTAATTGACAATAACGATTCTCCTATTACAATTTTAGATATTGGTACTGGAGCAACATGCATCTATCCTCTTTTAGGAAATGCAATTTATAATTGGTCGTTTGTTGGAACGGATATAGATACTAATTCGCTTGAAAATGCAAAACAAATAATTGATAGCAATCTTCTAAGCGAAGTGATTCATTTAAGATTACAAAAAGAGAAATCACAAATATTAAAAGGTATACTTACATCTAACGATTCTTTTACAGCTACAATGTGTAATCCTCCATTTTATAAATCTTTAGCAGATGCCAATAAAACAAACCTAAGAAAACAAAAAAACTTAAATATCTCCTCCAAAGAAAGAAATTTTAGTGGTAATAATAACGAACTTTGGTATAAAGGTGGCGAAAAAGCTTTTTTACACAATTATTTATACGAAAGTTCTTTATTTAAGGAGCAATGTAAGTGGTTTACTAGTCTTGTTTCTAAAAAAGAAAATGTAAAAAGCATGTATATTTCTTTAAAAAAATTACATGCTACAAAAATAAAAACAATCGAAATGCAGCATGGCAATAAAATTACACGTATTGTAGCTTGGAGTTATGTTTAACACAAAAAGAATACTTCTTTATCCATCCAATTACAAATCGTTTTAGCTGTAAGTTTCCAATTCGTATCTAACATTAAATCATGAGAAGTATTTGGAATAATCACATATTTTTTATTATAAGTTTTCGAAATATTTTTTACATCATTTAAGGAGTTTATATTGTCATTTTCGGCACCAATAATCAACATTTTTTCTTGTTTTATTTTCTTTGGTTTAGGCAGATTTAAAAGCAACATATCCAAATAAGCCAAGTATCCTTCATTATCTAATTTGGCATGATATTCATCTAATTTTTTATCCGATAAATCTGGAGATAAGAACAAATCTTTCGCATTTTTTTTATTCTTAATAATGTGATATAAATTAATTGTTAAATTTGCTTTTAAAAACGACAATGGAAAATTTTTAATTACGGCTAATGTAGAACCAATAATACCTTTTGGTGGAACGGAAGCCAACAAAACTACTGCTGGAGCCTTATATTTTTCTAAATACTTTTGAATAATAAATCCTCCCATAGAATGTCCAATTAAAATTGGGTTTGTGCCTATCTCATCAACAGCTTGCTTTACATCTGCAACATAATCTTTAATTCTCAAACGCCAAGTCGCTTTTTTCTTTTCACTTTTACCATGGTTTTGTAGACTCATAGCATAACAATCAAATCCTAAATCTGAAAAATAGGGCAAAAAATATTCTTCAAAACACCAAGCTCCATGAAACATTCCATGTATAAATAACAACGATTGACCTCTTGGTTTTTTTGCTTTATTTGTAATTATTTCTAAATGCATTAAATCGAATTTTATTTTTTACCAAGGTACAATTATAATTGATGTTTCTTGTTTTTAATATTTCAAACTAGGACTAGTCCTTATTTCAACCTCTATTTTTACGGAATAAATATACAATTAATAGATGTTTGCAACCTCAAATAATTGAGAATAATTTAAAACAAATATTATGAAACATTTTTTAAGAGCATTTCTTATCGCACTAGTAACAATTACATTAAGTGCTCAAAACAATAAAGCAACTGCTTTAGCATTAAATACAAATGCAGAAAACACAGAAAAAATTGGAGTTTTTAAATTCGATTCCGAAATCATTGATTACGGAACTTTAAAACAAAATGCAGATGGTAATCGCAGTTTTACCTTTAAAAATATTGGAAATACACCAATAATTATTTCAAAAGTAAAAGCGAGTTGTGGCTGTACCGTTGCTACAAAGCCTAACCAACCTATTATGCCTGGAGAAACTGCTAAAATTGGTATAAAATACGCTACAAACCGAATTGGTGCGTTTTCTAAAAGTATTACCATTATATCGAATGCTAAGGAAGCGATGAAAATTTTAAGAATAAAAGGAACGATTTTAAAAACCAATTTAGAGACTTCTAAAAAC
>JALSLK010000046.1 GCA_026988355.1 Flavobacteriaceae bacterium | reverse complement strand
ATTAAAGGTCCATCTGCTGCAGCTGCTGCCTTCGTTACCTCTCTACATTCATTAACATTTATTTCTACACCATCTATATCTACTTTATTTTCTATACAATGAAATACCGAAGAATCAATATCTAATTCTTGTAAATTATTCATTACAAATATACGTAATCCATTACCATTCTCTATTAGATTTACATCTAAATCTAAGTCGCTTATGCTTAACTCGTCGTTTATAACATAGTTTATTGGCATATCTACTACTTTATCTGTTGAACCTCTTTGAATATGATATAGAATTGCAGCTTTATTTTCTGAAGAAATATTATATACTTTTACAAATTGAAAATCTGCTAATGGAATTGGAATTTCTAAGTTAATTTTATCATTTTCGATATCAATAGTAGTTGTGTTTGTATTCACTAAGTAGTTTTTTGTGAATTTATTCGTTTTCATTGCACTATTGTAAGCTGAAATTTTAAAACCTTTTGCGCCTTCTTGATATTCATCAATAGCTATATCTTGCGAACAGCTATTTAAAAATGTTACTATTAATAGACCGATAATTGTTTGTAATAATTGTTGAGTTTTCATGATATAATAATTTATTAGTTTGTTACTCTACAAATATAGAACTATCAATAATACCAAAACATACCTACAATTAGGTATTTTTTGATTGCCCAAAACAACTAAAGGAGCTACCTAAAATCTATGGCAGCTCCTATGCTAATTGAAAAAAATCGGTTTTTAAATTAGCTTCCCTTAATTTTTACTTAAAATTTGATTCTTCCTAAATCAGATTTTCATTTTATATTTTTCAAATTATTACGATGCAAACATAAATTAAAAAAAACAAATTTTTATACCTAATTGTAGGTATTTTTTGTTTTTTTTAAAAAATTTAACATTATTTTTTTATTTTATTAAGTTAAAAACACGAAATGAATTAAATTTTAATTGACTTATTTTCAAATAAATATCGATTATTGCGAACAAAAGAAGCTACTAATAAATTAGTAGCTTCATACTAATAAAAAACATTGATTTAATATTAAAATCCCCTTATTTAATTAAATCTATTATATTTTAACTATAATAAAATTTATAATTCAAATATATAATTTATTACCTTATTAAAAAATACCTAATTGTAGGTATTTTTTGTTAGACTTTTACAATTTATTTAGCTAATTTATACATTAGAAGACATTAAGTAGTTTTTCTACTGAATAATCTAGATAATATTTTTATTAATACCAAGTTGACATCAAAATAAGCTATAAACTCTTTATCTTTTCTTATGCTAATTCACTTAAAATTATGACCGTAGCAAAGGACTATGTTTACAATTTTAAGATTTTATAATAAAAAAATATGTTGATTTTTTTGACGCATTTTAAAATCAAATTGGTATAACAACAAAGAAGCTACCAACTTTAATATTGATAGCTTCTTATACTAATATTAAATTACATTTAATATTAGCAGTTCCCCCTTGTTAATTAATAAACAAATCTCCTAAAGAAACATATCTATTAAATTATGTAACAAATTTATATTAATTTATTGTATTAAAAAATACCTAATTGTAGGTATTTTTTGACATCTCATTTAATTTACAATTAATTCAATTACATCTGCAACATACTGATAATCAGTTTATTAAATGTAATTTTTCGTGTAAATTAGATTTTATCAAAAAAATACTATCTTTTTGAAAACGTCAAATTACACGTCATTGGCTATTTTAGTTAAAAATAAAGGTCTATGAATATTTTAGGCTAAGCTTTTATTGCTCTATTTATTAAAAATATTCCTAAAATTAACATTACAATGGTAGAAAACCAACCTCCAAGAAGCGGCGAAATTTCTCCTGTATCTGCCATTCCTCTAGTAAACACACCTATAAAATGATATATTACAAAAATGACAATTGCTGTTATTAGCGGTACTCCAAAGCCTCCTTTTCTTATTATTGAGCCTAATGGCGCTCCTATTAAAAAAAGCACCAAACATGCTAAAGAAAATGCAATACGATTGTAATACTCTACATTGTATTTATTAATATTTCCTTGACTTAATTTTAATCTTTTTCTTGTAGATTTTAAGTTTTTAATACTATAATCTATATTTGAAACTGCATTACTTAATATTTTTATTTTATTTTTATTTGAAAATTCATCCAAAACATTTTTGATTGTAGTTACTTCTTTCGATACTGTTGTATCTCTGTATAACTTATTTGCTTGTACATTATTATAATACCTAAGTTTCGCATCTATTAAAATTTTATTAAATGGTTTTTTTTCTTTTTTGACTTTCTCTTTAAGCTGTGTTAAACTCAACATCATTTTTAATTCGTTAATTTTATTTGAATTATCAAAATTATCTAAACTACCAATATCAAAATTGATTTGATGTTCATCAAAATGAGAATTAATAAATGGCATATTATCGTTTATTAACGACCTATACTTTTTGGGGATTACATCTTTATAATAATAACCATCTTTTAATATAAGTGTCATATATTTACTATTATTTTCTGATTTTATTTCTCCAAACTTCGCTGTTATACATACATTATTATGTCTTTTTTCTCTTAAATCGTAAATAAGTACATCCTTTAATAAGTTTTTTTCTTCTCCGTATTTTTCTGAAAACTTAATACTAAATCCTGGTATATCGCTATTAAATGAACCTGCAATTAAAGCTAATGAAGGTTGTTTTTTTCTAATATTTCGCAATAAATTTACAGATTCGTAATAGGCTTTTGGGAACACATAATTTAAAAACAAAAAATTTAAACTACTCAAAACTATCATAAATATGGTTAATGGTTTTAATAGTCTGTAAAGAGATATTCCTGCTGATTTTATTGCTGCAAATTCATAATTTTCGGAAAGGGTTCCAAGTGCCATTATAGAAGATAATAAGATACCTATCGGTAAGGCTTGTGGCACAACCATTAAAGTTGTATATCCAAAATATTTTAATATTACACCTGCACTTAATCCTTTTCCTGCTATCTTATCAAATTGTTGCCATAATGTAAGAATCACTAAAACAAAAAGAACCACTAAAAAAGTGGCGAAAAATGGTACTAAAAAACGTTTTATTATGTATTTATCTAATATCTTCATTTATTTAAAAACTTAGAGCCTAGAGCTATAAGCTTTAGGCTATTTACAAATCATTAATTAGGTATCCATCTTCTTCGTATTTCTTTCTATTAAAACCAAACATCTTTTCTGATAAATTAATATTTGTTTTAAATTTTGTAATGGTTATTGAAATATTTGAACCGTTTTTTACACTTTGGATTACTTTATAAATATTTTTTGTTTTATTATCAATACCCAAAAGTACATACTTCAATTCAGACTTACTATCAATTGGGATTAATTTAACATATTGTATCTTTCTTCCATTTACATTTTGCAATTTATCTAATACGTAATTATATCCTTCGTCATAAAATGAAAATAATTTTGCTGGTGTAATATCGTCTTCTTCACTCGGATCTGATATATTTACCTCTTCGTCTTCTGGCAGGATAGTATATATTTTTTTTCCATCAAAAATTTGTGTTGTTCCCATAAAATTAACGGTATATAAATTTCCTTTTAACGATGCCGTTCCTTTTGTTTCTTGATGTAATTTTTCTTCTTCATTATCTAAACTGTTTTTAAACTCAATATATAAGGTTTTATAAGACTTCATATTTGCCGAAACTTCGTCTAATATTTTTTTTGCTTTTATAGTATCTTGTGCAAAATTTGTTGCTATTCCTAAAAATAATACGAGTAATAAACTTCCTTTTTTTAACATTTTTTATTGTTTTATTATATTGCTTATTTATTATTTTAGTTACAATTTTTCATTTTTTAATAGTTCTTCTAGTGCTAATACATCTGAAACTAAAACTTCTCTTGCTTTACTCCCTTGAAATTGCCCTACAATTCCTGCTGCTTCTAGCTGATCTATGATACGTCCTGCTCTATTGTAACCTAATTTTAGTTTTCGTTGTATTAAAGATGCCGATCCTTGTTGTGCGTTTACGATTACATGTGCTGCCTCTTCAAACAACTTATCTCTATCTGCTATATCTATATCAATACTTGTGCCACTTTCGTCACTAACATATTCTGGCAATAGATATGCATTATTATATGCTCTTTGTGCTCCAATATATTCTGTTATTCGCTCTACTTCTGGCGTATCTACAAATGCACATTGTATTCTAATTATTTCGTTTCCTGTAGATACTAACATGTCTCCTCTTCCTATTAATTGATCTGCTCCTGATGCATCTAATATAGTTCGTGAATCTATTTTTGATGTTACTCTAAAAGCTGCTCTTGCTGGAAAATTTGCTTTAATAATTCCTGTTATTACGTTTACCGAAGGTCTTTGTGTCGCTACTATTAAGTGAATTCCAATTGCTCTAGCTAGTTGAGCTAAACGTGCTATTGGCATTTCTACCTCTTTTCCTGCGGTCATTATTAAATCTGCAAATTCATCTATTACTAAGACTATATATGGCAAAAATCGATGTCCGTTATCTGGATTTAATTTTCGTTTTTTAAATTTTTCATTATATTCTTTTATATTTCTAACATAGGCATTTTTTAGCAAATCGTATCTGTCGTCCATTTCTATACAAAGCGAATTAAGTGTATTTACTACTTTAGTTGTATCTGTAATTATCGCTTCTTCTGCATCTGGTAATTTTGCCAAGTAATGGCGTTCTATTTTATTAAATAATGTTAGCTCTACTTTTTTGGGATCTATCAAAATAAATTTTACTTCTGCTGGATGTTTTTTATATAATAACGATGTTAATACAGCATTTAATCCTACCGATTTACCTTGTCCTGTTGCTCCTGCCATTAATAAATGTGGCATTTTAGCTAAATCTGCTACAAATGTTTCGTTAGATATTGTTTTTCCAAATGCTATTGGCAATTCCATTTTGGCATTTTGAAATTTTATAGATGCTATTGCAGATCGCATGGATACAATTGTTGATTTTTTATTTGGCACCTCTATTCCAATAGTTCCTTTTCCTGGCATTGGTGCAATAATTCGTATTCCCAATGCTGCCAATGACAATGCTATATCGTCTTCTAAATTTTTTATTTTTGATATTCTAACACCTGCATCTGGAATTATTTCATACAATGTAATTGTTGGGCCAACCATTGCTTTAATACTTTTAATTCCTATTTTATAGTCGTTTAATGTTTGAACTATTTTATTTTTATTTGCTTCTAACTCCTCTTGATTTATCGTAATACTCTCTGACCCATAATCTTTTAATAAATCTAAAGTTGGAAATTTAAAATCGGACAACTCTAAGGTTGGGTCAAATTCTCCAAAATTTTCTACTAATTGATTGGATAAATTTTCTACCAAATTTTCTTCATCTACTATTTTTTCTACATTAATTTCAATCTTTTCTTCTGGTTCTTTTACCTCTATCTCTAATTTTTTTTCTTCGGATTCTAGTACCGAAGATTTTTTAATTGTTGGTTGTAAGTTATCTATACTTAATTCAAATTTCGACTTCTCTTCTTTTTCTTTATTTACAACATCCAAATTGGTTACTACTGTTTTTTCTATGGTTTGTTTTTGTATGCTTACATCTTTTTCTGTAATTGCTACATGCGTTTCTTTTTTTTCTGGTAGTATGGATTTTATTTTTTTGGGTTTCCATTTTAATTTATTAATCAAATATAATATTGCGCTTAACAACAATAGTAATATAACTCCAATCTTACCTATATAATCTTGTAAAAAATCATTGATTTCAAATCCAACTACGCCAGACATTAATCCGTTTTTTAATACTAAAACTGCCAATAACACGGATGTCCAAACCATTAATAATAAGAACCAGAACGATATTTTTCTCATTTTTTTAAGCGAAATATCAAAAATTAAATATAGCCCTGTTATTAGGGTTAATATTGGAATTATAAATGCAGACACTCCAAATCCTTTATAAATAAAAAAATGACTAATGGATGCTCCTATTTTACTTAAACCGTTTTTTGTGATTACATTTCTATTAACTAATTCTGCTAATTGACTTTGATCTTGTTGCCAACTTGAAAAAAAAGATACAAATGCTCCTAATAACCAAAAAGAAAATAGTACTAAGAAAACTCCAAAACCTAAGTGCGTCTGTTTATTCTTAAAAAAATTCTTAATGTTGTTTTCTTTTTTTGGAGTTATCTTTTTTTTCTTTTTTGCCATTCTGTTTTTTATTTCACATTTATTTTCTGTAAAAATTATATTTTTTTACAAAAACTTTGGTATGTAAATTATTAAACCAATAATAAGTGCAATTATTGCTGCAAATGTTGCTGCTCCTGCCGAAATATCTTTTATAAATCCTATTCTTTCGTGATAATCTGGATGAATAAAATCACATAATTTTTCAATTCCAGTATTTAAAGATTCTGCTACCAATACCATTCCTACTGCTAATAATTGAAACATCCACTCTATGGCAGATATATCCATTACGAATCCTAATATTGTTACTGCAATTCCCATACTAAATTGTACCATGATACTATGCTCGGTTGTTAGTAGTAAGTACGCTCCTTTAAAAGCAAATTTTAAACTTCGGATTCTTCCTTTAAAAAAACTATCGTTTGGATTTTTCATTCTAAAAAATTTCAGTTCAAAAATACGTTAAAAATGTAAAAAACTCTCAAATTTATTCGAGAGTTTTCTATTTTTATAGGATTCTAATTAACTTAAGCGATTAATCTGTATCTATTGAACCTAATACTCGCCTCATAAATCCATTTAATGCATCTCTTTTTGTTACTCCTTTTTTAATTTCTTTATGCACTTCGATTGCTCCATACATGTTTGAAATTAATTCTCCAAGTACATCTAATTCCTCATCCTTTAAAGAAGATACTTCTGTTAAATCTTCTAAAACTTCTATTGTTTCTACAATATAATCTTCATCATTTGCTTCGATAAAGTTTGTTAAATGTTTTATGATTGGTATTTTCATGGTTTTGCTTTATTTGAATGCCTTAACCTGAATTATTCATAGGTTTGTGATTTCACTCCGTTTAGTACTATTGGTATTTTGACTTTTCATAACGAAAACCTATGAATAATTCGAGTTAAATACATTATATTACTTCATTTACTAAATCTTTTAACACTTCAAATTTATTTGTTTGTGTTTGATTTACTTTTTTGCCTTCATTAAACGTAGCAAAAGTTGGCAAATTATCTACCACTGCTAGTTTTCTTGATTCTGGATACTTTTCTGCATCTACCAAAATAAATGGTATTTCTTCGTTTTCTTTGGCTAGTTTTTTAAATTTAGGCTTCATAATTCGGCAATTACCACACCAAGTTGCCATATATTGTACGACTACTTTTGGATTTTCTGAAACTATTTTTGCTAAGTTATCTTCGCTTAATTCTATAAACATATTTTTTATTTTTTTTGTTCTTAATACAAGAGTTAGTTGGTAGTTATTGATTATATCTTAAAACCAACTATTTTTTATAGTTAATCTACCAACTAACTCTAATATATTATATTAATGTGAGCTTAAGTAATTGGCAACACCATCTCTTGTTGCATCCATTGCATCTTTTCCTTTTTCCCAATTTGCTGGACAAACTTCTCCTTTTTCTTGTACGTGTGTATATGCATCTATCAATCGTAAATATTCTCCAACATTTCTTCCTAATGGCATGTCATTAATACTTTCGTGAAATATTTTTCCTGTTTCGTCAATTAAATAGGTTGCTCTATATGTTACATTAGAGCCTTCTACTAAGATAATATCGTTATCTTCATCGTACTCTCCTTCTTCAATATCTAAAATATCTAAATAAGCAGATAAATTACGATTTGTATCTGCCAATAATGGAAAGGTTACTCCTTCGATTCCTCCATTATCTTTGCTTGTATTTAACCATGCAAAATGTACTTCTGGTGTATCTACAGACGCTCCTATTACTATTGTATTTCTTTTTTCAAAGTCTGATAATGCATCTTGAAATGCTCTAATCTCTGTTGGACATACAAATGTAAAGTCTTTTGGATACCAAAATAACAATACTTTTTTACCTTTATTTACTGCTTCTTCGAGTACATTAATTTTAAATGTATCTCCCATTTCATTCATTGCATCTACTGCTATATTTGGAAATTGTCTTCCTACTAATGCCATAATTATTTTGTTTAAAAGTTTAATATTATTTTCTTGTACAAAGTTACAAAAATTCAACAATGAAGATCCTATCTTTTATTTCAATTATTTATATCGCTATAAATTTTGCTTATATCTTTTATGTAAAATAATATTATTCATTACTTTTACTCCTCATACTAATCTATATTTTATGCGCATTTCATTCCTTTTATCTATATTTCTTATTATTTCTGCATGTAATAATAAGTCTTCTAATAAAAAAGAAATTTTAAATCCAAAGCCTAATGTTATTCTTGCTCATAGAAATCTAACAAATTTTAAAACTGTTACTTTTCCTTCTAAAGATAGTCTAACCATAACTGCTGACTTGTATTTAATAAAAAAACCTAAAAATTTCATATTATTGTGTCATCAAGCTGGTTTTAGTCGTGCTGCATATATTGAAGCTGCTAAAAAATTAAATCGTTTGGGATATTCTTGTATGGCAATTGACCAACGTTCTGGTAAGATTGCAAATAATATTATTAACGAAACTGCTAAACTTGCTAAAGAAAAAGGACTTGCTACCAAATATCTAGATGCAAAACCCGATATTGAAACTGCAATAGACTATGCTTATAAATTAAATAATGGTAAAATTATTTTAGTTGGAAGTTCGTATTCTGCGTCATTATCTCTATTACTTGCTACTACTAATGATAAAGTAAAGGCTGTAGCTGCCTTTAGTCCTGGCGAATATTTAAACGGTATTAATTTAACGGAATCTATTTCTTCTTTAAACAAGCCTACTTTTGTTACCTCTTCCAAAAAAGAAATAGAACAGGTTACTGGTATTATTAAAAATGTCAAATCGGATGTTGTTATACATTTTAAACCTAAAGTTAAAGGTATTCATGGTTCAAGAGCTCTTTGGAAAGAAACTCGTGGAAATAATACCTATTGGAAAGCTTTTACCGATTTTTTATCTCTTGTAGAATAGATTTTATACCATCTTAAAATTGTAAGTGAATAGGGTGAAAAAATAAAGAGTTTATGGCTTATTTTGATGCTGAGTTGGTATAGATTGCATAAAATAGAAGCCTTAGTAGGACTCGGTTATTAAATCTAAAATTCGTTCGAGCGCCATTCCTCGTGACCCTTTTACTAGTATCGTTACATTAGTCAAATCTAATGTAAAGATTTTTTTAAATGCTTCATAATCTTTAACTATCTTTACTTTTTCTGAAGTTGATTTTGTCATTGCAAAATTTTCTCCTATCAAAATAGTCATTTCAAAATTGACATTACTGACTAAATTAGTTAGGTTTTGATGTTCTTCTTTTGCATGTTTTCCTAGCTCAAACATATCGCCTAAAATTGCAATTTTACGCTTGTCTGTTAGTTGTATAAAATTTTCTAATGCACGTTGCATACTACTTGGATTTGCATTATATGCATCCAAAATTATTTTTGTTGTGCCTTTTTTTATGATTTGAGATCTATTATTTGTTGGCTTGTAACTTTCAATAGCTTTTTTAATTTTTAGAGTTGTTACTTCAAAGTGTTTTCCTATTGCTATTGCTGCTGCTATATTATTATAATTATAACTTCCTATTAAGTTACTTGTAATCGTAATCGATTCTATTTTTACATTTACAAATGGGTTTGCCGCTATAAAATCAATATTAAAATTCGATTTTATTTTACCAAAACTTATTTTTTTTATTTTTTTAGATTGTTTTACTTGGATGGCATCGTTTGCATTTACAAAAACCGTTTTATTATTCGCACGTAAATAGTCATACAGTTCTGTTTTTGCTTTTATTACTCCTTCTAAACTTCCAAAACCTTCTAAATGTGCTTTTCCAAAATTTGTAATATATCCATAGTCTGGTTTTACAATATTACATAAAAATGCAATTTCTTTTGGATGATTTGCTCCTAACTCAACAATACCAATTTTAGTTGTTTTGTCCATCGAAAGCAAGGTTAACGGAACTCCAATATGATTATTTAGATTCCCCTTTGTTGCGGTTGTTTTGTATTTTTGTTTTAATACCGCATTAATTAATTCTTTTGTGGTTGTTTTGCCATTGCTTCCTGTTAAGGATATTATTGGGATATTTAATTTTATACGATGATACGTTGCTAATTCTTGCAATGTTTTTAACACGTTGTCTACTAAAACAATTCGTTTGTCTTTTGTTTTGTACTTCTGTTCGTCTATTATTACGTAAGCTGCTCCTTTTTCGAGAGCTTCATTAGCAAACTCATTTGCATTAAAGTTATCTCCTTTTAATGCAAAAAAAATAGAATCTGGCTGTATTTTACGAGTATCTGTACTAATACCTCTACTCTTAATATAATAATTATAAATTTTTTCTATCATAATCTAAAAATAAAAAACCTCATTAACTACTACTAGTCAATGAGGTTTCTTTATTATTTTTTATGCCTCTAGTTATGTGCTTTTCTTTTTTTATCAGACATTGGTCCTAATCTGTCAGTAGCACAACGGAAACCTACATAATTAGTTGCCATATATTCTGGTAAATATCTACGTTGTGCAGGATCTAACCAATATGCTCTGTCATTCCAAGAACCTCCTTTTATTACACGTGTTTTATCACTAATAAGGGTTGTTCTTAATTTTTTATCGTACCCTTGTTTTCTATAACCACTTTCTCCAATTTCATTTGGTATTACTGGATGGTTATACATTCTTGGCTTTGACTCTAACTCTTCTTCATCAATATAATATTTTCGCGTTGAAGATATATCTCCATCTTGACTATTTACATTATATGATTTTTCGTAGTTGTCTCTCATAAATGCATCTGATTTAGTAATTGGAATATACTTAAGACTTCCTGGTAAATTTTTTGCTTTAATTAAGCCATTATCTAAGGTATCGTAAATAATTGAATTTTCATCAATCACTACTACTTTTCCATTTTCATCAATATGCTTTTTAGAATATGAATTTCCTCTATAATAGTTAAAATCGTTTGCGTCATTATCAATTATTGGTCTGTATACATCTGCTACCCATTCTGCAACATTTCCTGTCATATCATATAATCCGTAAGCATTTGCTTTGTATGATCTTACTGCAATGGTAATATCCGCTCCATCATCACTCCAACCTGCTAAACCACTATAATTACCTTTACCTAACTTAAAGTTTGCCATTTCATCTCCTCTAAATCTCTTTTGATTACTACGTGTATACCTTCCGTTCCATGAGAATTTTTTCCTTCCTCTTAAGTTATTGTACTCTCTATTTTCTATCAATGCTTTTGCTGCATATTCCCATTCTGATTCTGTTGGTAATCTAAATTTTTGAGTTAAAATTCCGTCTGCTACTTTTGCATGTCTTCCTGTAAAAGCTCCTTTAGACCCTCTTCTGCTTCTTCTTGTTCTTTTCTCTCCTCTTGTTCTTCTACCTCTTCTTTTTTTCTTTTTTGTTAAATCTGGAAATCCTTTTTTATAGATTGTAGAATCTCCATCAAATAATCTTGTTGGATCTGCTAAATATACATCTGTATCAAAATGGTTTTTACCTTCTACTGTTAATGAATCTGTCTCAAACAAAGGATTTAAGATTCCTTTATCCATTAAGATTTTCTCATTTACCATATTGGTTCTCCATTTGCAATATTCATTTGCTTGAACCCAAGAAATTCCTACTACTGGATAATCGTTATATGCTGGATGGCGTAAATATGTTTCTGTAAGTAATTCTGCATCTCCCAATGTATTTCTCCATACTAAGGTATCTGGAAGTACTGAACTGTAAATATTTCTATAGTTGTCATTGTCTGGAGGATATACTTTTTCCATCCATTCTAAAAACAAACGATATTCTCTATTTGTTACTTCTGCTTCATCCATATAAAACGAACGAACTTGCATTTTTACAGGTGTTGTATTCCAATCTGCCATGACATCGTCCTGTACATGTCCCATGGTAAACGTACCTCCTTCTATCAAAACCATACCTGGAGGTGTTGGCTGACCTTTATAATTATTTCCTGCTCCTCCATCAAAATCATTAAAACTCCATCCTGTTAATGTTGATGTTCCACTTGACCTTTTTCCACCACAGCTTACTATTGAAATCACTATAGTTGCTAGTAGAAATCCTTTAAATATTCGATTTTTTGTCATAATAATAATAATACCTGTTTGTATTTTAATCTTAAAAGTGCCGCAATTTACAATAATATTAATACGCTCCAAGTGTTTTGGAGAAAAATTTTCACGTCACACGGAATAATAACGAATGGTTTTTCTATTTATTATAGTTTTTTTATAAAAAATTAAAATAACCCATTTTTTTTTTCGTTATTTGAATTATGCACATAAGATATACCTCTACATTATTATTTTTATTTATTTCGCTACAAATCATCTTTGGGCAAAAAACAAATAAATCTTTTGCTTTACAATGGAATAATACCTCAAAAATAACCTTCAAAGAAGGAAATTCAATGACGCTTCCTCTTCTTGATAATAATTCGTTTGACTCCCATTTCTTACCCATATACAATGAACGCTGGAATGTTCAAAAAAATTCAAAAATTCAAAACTATAAAATAACAAATATTTCTTTTGAAACTTTATCAAAAAATTTATATCCTGTTTTAAGTCAGAAACACTTACCTACCAAACTCAAAAGCAATCTTGAAATCAAAAATACGAGAAATCAATCTTTTGTAATATTAAATCTCACTCCTCTACTTTACGTTAATGGACAATTAAAAAAAATTATTTCATTTGATATTGAATACAATATTGTTCCTAAAACCAAACAAAAAACTTTTTCTAGTATTCATAATTCTCCTCTTTCGTCTGGTTCTTGGTATAAATTTACCATAAATACTACTGGTGTCTATAAAATAGACAAATCCTTTTTACAAAATTTAGGTATCGATGTTAGTACTATTAATCCAAAAAACATACAACTTTACGGAAATGGTGGCGCTATGCTTAACGAACTAAATGGCGATTTTAGATACGATGATTTACAAGAAAATTCTATTTATATTCGTGGAGAAAATGACAATAATTTTGACAATGATGATTACATATTATTTTATGCAAGAGGTTCTACTAATTGGATTCCTAATATTATTTCTGAAACTGCTTCTCATAAAAAAAATATTTATTCTGACAAGGCATGTTATTTCATAAGGCTTAATGGCGAACTTGGGAAGCGAATTACAACCAAATCGAATGTCTTAGGTCCTGCAACAACAACAATTACTACGTTTAATGATTTTATGCTTCACGAAAGAGACTTATTTAACATCGATAATTTTGGACAAGAATTTTATGGCGAGGATTTTAGCATCAATAACGAACAACGAATTTCTTTTCATTTTACAGATATTGATATTAGTAAAGAAATCAAAGTGAAATTAAAAGCTGCAACTACCTCTTCATCTAGTGCTACTTTTCGTTTAAATAATAATAATCAAAACATATTAAATATGCTAATAACTGGTATTGGTAATTCTCCAATATTAATTGGAAGAACGAGGTCTGCAAACGGCACAATGACTGCTACCAGTGGAACCATCGATATTGATGTTGTTTTTGATAATCAAGGAAATCCTTCTGCAAATGCCTTTTTGGATTTTATTGAAATAAATGGCATGAAAAATTTAATTGCAAGAAACAATCAATTTTCTTTTAGAAATTATAGCGTTGCTAAGGATTCCAATAGTTCTATTGCAGCGTATCAAATTCAAAATGCGAATAATATTTTTCAATTATGGGATATAACCGACCCCATAAATCCGTCTACAATTACAAATCAATCTACCAATTCTTTTTTTGAATTTAAAGAATATGGCGGTTCTTTAAACGAATATATAGTGCTTCATAGTAATGATTTTTATACTCCAGAATTATTAAGTTCTAGTATTGTTGGTAATCAAAATTTACACGCCTTACAAGATATTGATTATTTAATTGTTACCAAGAGCGAACTCATAGATGAAGCAAATAGATTGGCCGAATACCATCGAAATAATTCCAACTTAACCACACTTGTTTTAACAGAACAAGCTATCTATAATGAATTTAGTTCTGGATCAAAAGACGCAACAGCGATTAGAGATTTCATTAACCATTTATATACTAATGCCTCTACTCTAGACAAACGCATTAAATATGTAATGATGTTTGGTGACACTTCTTTTGATTTTAAGAATATTGAAGGTAATAATAGAGACATTAACGTAATCGCCTTTCAATCTAAAGACAGTTTTAATTTAGCTACTTCGTTTGTTACCGATGATTTCTTTGGTATGATGGACGATAATGAAGGAGATTTTTCTGCCAATAGAGGTTCTGGAGATTTACAAGATGTTGCTATTGGAAGAATGCCTGTAAAAAATAGGACCGAAGCTAGAGTCGCTATAGATAAGACCTTATCCTACTACCATAAGTCTGCGTTGGGCGACTGGCGAAATCAAATTTCTTTAATTGCCGATGATGTCGATAAAATTACCGACTATTCTTTGGAAGTTAGAATCGAACAAGTAGCAGATTTAATTGCGCAAAACAAACCTGTTTATAATCTTAAAAAAATATATTCGGATGCCTTTGTTCAAGAAATTGCTGCTGGTGGAGAAACATATCCAGAAGCTACAAATGCTGTGAATGATGCTATAGAAAGAGGTTCTTTAATTTTAGATTATTTTGGTCATGGTGGCGAAAATGGCTGGTCTAGCGAACGCCTTTTAGATGTTCCGCAAATTCAGAATTGGTATAATCCAAACAATTTACCATTATTTATAACAATTACTTGTGAATTTTCTAGATATGATAATCCAATAAGAAATACTGCTGGAGAATGGGTTTTTTCAAATGCAAATGGAGGCTCTGTAAACATGATTACTACTTCTCGTGAAGTCTATATTAGTTTCGGAGGTACTTTTAATATTGATTTAATGGGAGACCTTTTAGAGTTTAACTCTAACGACGATTACAGTATTGCACAATCTTTAGTGAAATCTAAAAATAGACATTTTGGACAAACACAACGCCTTTTTATACAATTTTTTGGAGATCCTGCAATGAAACTAGCAAAACCAAAACCAAATGTACGCATTACCAAGATGAATGATGTAGATGTAACACAGCAACTCGATACAATAAAAGCGTTATCTCATGTCTACTTTGAAGGTATTGTTACTGATGGAACAAATATTATCCCAACATTTAATGGCGAATTATCTGTTACTATTTACGACAAATCTGTCGAAAGAACAACCTTAAATAACGACGCTAACTTTCAAGGTAATGGAGATCCAACAATCCTTACTTTTGATGCTAGAGAAAGTAAAATCTTTAAAGGAAAAGCCAGTATCGAAAACGGTACATGGAAATTTGACTTCATTGCTCCTCGAGATATTAGAATTGCTTATGGACAGGCAAAACTTAGTTTTTATGCAGAAAATCAAATAATTGATAAAAATGGTTACAATACAGATGTCATCATTGGTGGTATAAATAATAATGCTCCCGAAGATAATATTGGACCAACCATTCGATTATTTATGAATGATGAGTCTTTTATTGATGGTGGCAACACAAATGAGTCTCCATTATTCTTAGCTTTATTAGAAGATGATTCTGGTATTAACACCTCACTTACAGCTGTAGATCATGATATTGTAGCCATTTTAGATGGCGATCAGTCCAATCCAATAATTATGAATGATTATTACGAGACCGAACTAAACGATTTTACTAAAGGAAAAGTAAAATACCCATTTCGGAATTTAGCAGTAGGCTTGCATACCATAACTTTTAAATGTTGGGATACATACAATAATCCATCCGAAGCAACGTTAAATTTTGTGGTTGTTAGTGATAGCGATTTAGTATTAGATAATGTCTTAAACTATCCAAATCCATTTATCAATTATACCGAATTTTGGTTTAATCACAACAAACCAAATCAAATGCTAGAAGCACAAGTACAAATATTTACTGTTTCTGGAAAATTAATAAAAACAATAAATCAAAGTATAACAACTAGTGGTACACATTCTCGAACAATACACTGGAATGGATTAGACGACTACGGTAACAAAATTGGAAAAGGTGTATATATTTACAAGTTACATGTAAAAGCAATCGCTAGTGGTTTGAAATCAGAAAAAATTGAAAAGTTAGTTATTCTACAATAATTTTACCATATTTGTAACCTATAACTTAATTTTAAAACTCCTGAAAATAAATTATAATCAATGAAAAAAATATTTTATATCGCAATAACTTTACTACTTTTTACAAATAGTAATATCGTTGCACAAGATGACTTAAATGCACTCACAACTGCTACTCCATTTTTACTTATTGCACCAGATGCAAGATCTGGAGC
>JALSLK010000045.1 GCA_026988355.1 Flavobacteriaceae bacterium | reverse complement strand
AAACCAGAAAAAAGACCACCAAAAACAGTGACTTAAGGGGTTCTTTTTTTAAAATTAGTAAAATAGTGTTGTAGCCTAATAGAATCAAGGTAGATTTATAACCTTAAATTTATTTAGGACACTATTGGAATAATTAATATTTTACATATTGATTCTAATATTTTTTTTAGAAATGACATATAAAAATATATCCTAAAAAAATGGGAACAAACTAATTTGTTCCCATTTAAAATATATTTAAAACTTTTTATTATTTTTTAACAAAACGTTTTACAATTCGTTTTTTGTTACTTGAGAATTCAATGAAATAAACACCATCTTTTAAGTTTGAAATACGAATATCTTTCTCAGATACATTTCCTTTTAAGACTGTTTGCCCCATCATATTAGTAACCATATATTGTGTCATTTTTTGATCTCTTAAACTAATGCTTATTACATCTTTTGCTGGATTTGGATATAACATCACTTCATTTTCTAATGTTATTTTTTCTTCATTACTTACAAAACGACCCGTTCCAACACAGAAATTAGTAGTTGATGTACTTGTAAATGTACCTCCAGATGCTAATATAGTATTATCACTATCTTGTTTTAATGAGAATGAACCATTACCATAAGTACAACACATACCATCTCCATAGACATCTTTCATTGTAAACGTATAACATCCTGCTGGCAAACAATTTGCTATTGTTAGTGTCGAGTTATCTGCTTGAGAATCATAAGTTCCTCCAGATGCAACTACTGTTCCGCTATTATCTTTAATATCCCAACTTGTTTCTTCTGGATATTGATCAAATGTAATACTTAATGTTGTAGCAACACAACCTCCTGTACTTCCTCCTCCAGAAATACTAAATTTATCTACTGCCATATCTCCTTGCCAAGTTGTACCAGTAATTCCGTTAAATCGTAATTGAACTGTTGCGCCAACATAAGCTGCTAAATCAATCGATGCTGCTTTCCAAGAATTTCCTTGATTTCCTACTTTACTCCAAATACTTGTCCAAGTATTTCCATTATCTGTACTAGCTTCTAATGCTAAACTTCCCATAGTCGATGCTCCATACATGTGATACATAAAACTTACTGTTGCTTGAGTTTCTCCACTTAAATCAAAACATGGTGAATTTAATATTGCTCTTTTTGTAGAAAAATTTGGTGATGATGATTCCATATAAATATAATACGTTCCATCATTGGCAGCACTTGGTCCTGTATTACTAGATGGCGTAGTACCAGATTTTAATGTCCAGTCAAAATTATCTCCATTTGCTTGTGACCATGCTCCTAATGTATTTTCAAAACTTTCGTTATATGGATAAGATGCTATTCCTCCTGTACATCCTCCTGATGACACAGGACTTACATTTACTGTTCTTATTACTTGTGTTGCTGCATTTCCTGCTGCGTCACTTACGTTATAAGTTACCACATACGTTCCTGCTACTGCTGTATTTACGGTATCTCCTCCTGTAACAATACTGGAAGTTAAATTACCATCTACATTATCTGTAGCTGTTGCTCCTTGTTCTGTATACGTATCTCCAACTGTTAAATTTACTGTTGCTGCTCCTGTTAACGTAATTACTGGCGCTGTAGTATCTGGCGGTGTAGCTACGTTTACCGTTCTAGTTACTTGTGTTGCTGCATTTCCTGCTGCGTCACTTACGTTATAAGTTACCACATACGTTCCTGCTACTGCTGTGTTTACGGTATCTCCTCCTGTAACAATGCTAGAAGTTAAATTACCATCTACATTATCTGTAGCTGTTGCTCCTTGTTCTGTATACGTATCTCCAACTGTTAAATTTACTGTTGCTGCTCCTGTTAATGTGATTACTGGTGCTGTAGTATCTGTAACTCCTGCCACAAGATTTACCGTATAATCTTCTACTTCTCCATAACTAAACGCTTCGCAAGATGTAGGAATTCCATTATACTTCATGGATACACGCATTCTTGTATTTCCTGTTGCTGCTCCAATCGGTACTGTAAACGTACCACTTACTGGCGTTGTTTTAGAAGCTGCTTTAGTCCAAACCTGCTCTCCTGCATCGGTAAAATCTCCATCTTGATTATAGTCAATCCATACCGAATACCCTTCGCTATAAACAGTTCCTGTCCATTTTGGTGTGATGGTTACTGTTGCTGAAGCTCCTTTTGTCAAGTCTGTTGAAATTGAAGTATGATCTGAATAACCTCCTCCAGAACCTGATGTATTATTTATTGTACCTATTTGTACTTTTTGGATATATTCATCTGCTACGCTATTTCCCTGCGATGCACAATAATTTAATTGTACTGCTGTCGTTGTAAAATTAACAGAAGTAGTATATGCTGAATTTGCTCCTCCACTACATTTACTTCGTACTTGTGTTTCGTATTGTGTAGATACACTTAATCCTGATAAATTTGTAGATACTCCTGCAACTGCTGTTGTAGTCCAAGTGGTTGTTCCTGTTTTACGATATCTTAAATCGTATGTTGCTCCCGAAACTGCATTCCAACTTAAAGTTGCCGTAGATGCCCCTACACTCGAAGCTGCTAATCCTGTTGGTGTTGTTGCATTACATGTAACGGTACCTGAGATTGTAAAGTTTGCATTAGAAATATCAAAGAAGATATTATTTGCTCCTCTTACCATTACTCTACTTTGTGTTCCTTGATTATTTGGTACTACAATATTATGTGATCCGTCATTTGGTACATTTGATGCTAATGTAATTGGATATGTATTTCCTCCATCTGTAGATAAGAATATATCTACATTTGCTGCATTTATTCCATTTCCTGTTGTACCTGCTACATCCCAAGTTACTGCCTGTGTACTTCCTGCGCTCCATGTCACATTTGTATTTGGTGTATTTACTATAAATGGTCCTGCGCCACTTTTAACGGTAACAATCATGTCATCGCTATTGTTATTTGCTCCTCCTGCTCTGTTATCTCTAACAGTCATTCTAAAGTTAAGTGTTCTTGCTACATTTGGTACTGCTTCCCATTGCCACGATGTTGCTCCTGTTTTTATAGTAGATAATCTTGGGAAATATCTTTTTGTATCGGTTGTTGGATTATATGATCTAAATGCTACTCCTGTTGTAGCTGTTGTACTTGGATAAGTTGTTGCCGCATTATTTTCGTCGGATTGTTCCCAACAATAAGTTAACACATCGCCTGCATTTGCATCTGTTCCTGTTCCTGTTAAGACAAATGCTGTTCCTTTTGGTATGGTATAATCTGCTCCTGCATTCGCTGTTGGCACTGCATTTCCTGTATTGGTATTGGTTTGACAACTTGTTGTTTTGATATAATCTGTAACTTGTTGAATAGAATACCAATGAAAATATGGATCACTATGTGTTTGTACATCTGTTGCTCCTGTAATACCTGCATAACCCATAATAGTAGTTCCGCTTCCTGGTTCAAAATGTGCATTGGTACTTTCGTCTCTAAATGAGAATGTATGATTTGCTCCAAATTGGTGTCCCATTTCGTGTGCTACATAATCAATATCAAAATTATCTCCTTGTGGTGTTCCATAAGATGTAAACCCACTTCCTTTACTTCCATTTGTACATACACATCCTATACATCCTGCATTTCCATTATTACTTCCTTTATGTACTAAATGTCCTATATCGTAATTAGACTCTCCTATTACACTTGTTAATGTCGATTGTACTTCGCTGTTAAAATTACCTGTATATGGATCTGTCGATGCATTTGTATAAATAACATTATCTGTATTTGCTATTAATACAGTTGTCATATTAAAGTCACTTTCAAATACACCATTTACACGTGTCATTGTAGCGTTTATTGCTGCTAATGCACTTGCTTTTGTACCTCCATGATATGCTGTATACTCGCCTGTTGCAGACATTGCTAATCTATAGGTACGCAATGTGCTATCGTCTGCGTTTCTATAAGCAACCGAACCGTTAAACCTTCTATTTATTGTTTGAAAAGTTGTACATTCAAAATCATCTGTTGCATTTATTCTTTCTGCTCTTGTAAAAACAGCATACGAATTATTATCTTCTGTAATCGATTCGATGAATGATGCTTCTGTAATTGCAGAAAGTACCATACTCTGAAATCCATTTGGAGAAATACTAAAACGTATTCTTGCACTTGGATCATTAATTCCTTGACCTGCATAAGATCGTATTTCTGGATATCTTGCCTGTAATTGTGCATCCATTACGGAAGCTTCCATTATTCTAAACTTCTCTAGTTTACCATCGGCATTTGGAAAAGAAATAATTAAATTTGATTTCCCATAAGCTCCTCGTTCTGGTGCGGATAATAAACTTCTTTTTAAAGTCTCTATGTCGAGACTAAATACTTTATTGGTAGGTAACATTTCTTTACCTTGTTTGATTTTAATAGGGGAAATCGCTTGTCTCTTCCACAAAGAATTATTTTGTGAAAATGCTAATGTGCTACTCATTATTAAAATGAATAGAAATAATTTTGCTCTCATAAATTATTGAATTAAATTGGTTAATAAAAAATTTTTCTGAATATACTAATTATTCTTAAATAACCTCTGTCCTTTTTAAGAATTATACAAAAAATTTATGCTATTTTTGCTCGATATAAACCTGTAATACATTTTAATAACATTGTTATTGATGTCTGTAAGATAATTAAATCTTATTTTAAAAAGTTTAGAAACCTATGCTTTTTCTAAGGTTATATGGTCGGTAATAAGAATTTTAGCTATTAAATAATTCTTTAATTTAGAATGCATAATAGATTACATTATTATATTTATGTTCCGTAAAGAAGAGTCTATTAAATTAAAAAAAGAGTTTTGGATTAGCTTTGGTAAATCTTTTCCACGAAAGTGGCTATTATATAACACCAAAATAAAAGGTTTTGCTTTTAAATTTGTTGCCACTAAAAAAATAGCTCTTGTTTGTTTGGATATTGAAATGAAAAATGAAGAACTCAAAAATCATTACTATAACAAACTACTTTCTTTGAAAAGCATTTTGATACATGATTTTATTAAAGAAGTAGTCTACGACTCCGATTATATTTTAGAAAATGGTAAGTCCATTTGTAGAATATATATTAAACTTCAAACAAAATTTAGTATCCATAACAAAAACTCCTGGCAAGATGCCTATGCCTTCTTTATTTTTAATATGGAACAGTTTGAGTTGTTCTATTATGAATATGAAGATTTTATTAAAAGTTAGTTTTATTTTATAAACTCTATTGAAAATGGATAACTTGGTTCTTCTCCATTATTTACTTTAATTGCATTTATTATTGGATATATAAAGGATAATATTCCTAAAATAATAAGTCCTATAAAACCTACTAGCACTATTACTAGAATTGCTGATATTACAAAATAAATAAACATACTAATTTTAAAATTTAATATTGCTTTACCATGCTTATCCATTCCGATTACTTCGTCTTTTTTTGTTAACCACAATACAAGTGGTACAATAAACCCGCCTATACCTGTTGCAAAATCTAATAATTGACTTAAATGCGTTAATACTAATAACTGTTTGTCTTCTACTAATGTTTTCTCTGTTGGTAAAATTTCCATAGTTGTTTTGTTTGTGATGTTCATAGATTAATAAATGTTTTTCTATTTATAGGACGCATTTATTATTGTTTTGTTACAAATTAACTCCTTTTTACTAAAAAAAGAGGAACTCCTTATGTTAACCTAATGAAATACGCAGCATAGAAATTGTTAATAACGACATTGTCCTAAAAAGTATGTAAACTTTTTAGGACAATGTCGAAACGCATTTTAAGACCTCTGATTTTTCTCCCAAATTAGTCTAAAAAAATCTTATTCTTTAGAAAAAATCACTTAAACCTCCTATTTTTTAGTTGGATTTGGGGATTTTAAGGATTTGTACAACGGTTACTTTTGTTGGCAATAGTATCTGCTCTTCTCGGATGATTTTCGTTATACAATTAAAAGGGCATTTTTTTTAGTATTTAACTTTTAAATTAAAGTAGAAACTACTCTATAATCCCTAATTGTTTTTGAAAGCCATACAAATCATAATAGTCTTTTTGAGCAATAATTTTCCCTTCTTCATTAATAGTTGTTGTACTAATTCCTTTGATAGAAAATTTTTTATCTTTGATTGCTAGGTCTCCCCAAGAACCGTTAAAAGTTCCTCCATAAGTCCATTCATACGTAATAGTATTACCACTTATAAAAGTATCTCCACTTTTTACCCAATACATATCTGGAACATAACCCATAAAAGCATCTGTAATTGCTTTAGTTACTTTAGATTTCCCTTTGGTCGCTCCATCTGAAGGTAAATCGTACCATTGCACATCTTCAGCAAAGAAACTGCCAATTTTTGGAATACTATGTTCTGCCCAAGCCTCCATATATTCCTGTAAAACTATTTCTATTTTATTTGTTTCTACTTTACTTGT
>JALSLK010000044.1 GCA_026988355.1 Flavobacteriaceae bacterium | reverse complement strand
ATTGTTAACTTTTACTGTTTTAATAATTTGTCCTGTGACATTATAAATTGTAATATTATTGATAGCCTTTTTATGTTTTATTTTAATAAAATCATTTGCTGGATTTGGGTATAATATTATATTTGTTAATTGTTCTTTATCCACAACAGATACTGCAGAAGCTAATTTTGCTATAAAAATATAAGCAACTGATGGGTCGGTATTTGGACCAGTACCAAAATCAGATTTAAAACACACTTTATCACCATTAGGTGAAGGAACAGCCATTGCAGCCTGGTCATAGCTGGTGGCACTACTGAAATGGTGCCCAAAATGCTCTACTAAACCAGAATCGTCTAATTTAACAGCAACTAGCTGTCCGGTTTGGTCTGATAAACTATGCGTAACATATGCCCAGCCTGGTCGATTTATGTTTCTACAAGAAACGTGACCAGCTACTCCAAAATCAGCATTGGTAGTGAGTGCTGTTGAACCTGAGCCATCAAGTTTATGCATGTAAAGCGTCCCTCCACCAAATTGCCCATAAAATTGCACTAAAACCTCATCTCCATCTATGGCGTAACCGAGATCTCCATGGTTGCCATATCGAACAATACGGTTTTGGTATTGCATATCTAATGTATTATAAACTTCTACACCGTAATGTTCATTATATGGATTGCTTTCAGGAGCTGTAGTATGATTCCACATAATTACGACATAATTGCCCGATTGCGATACAGATACCCAATCTATGTATTTAGGAAAACCAATTCCTCCATCAGCCCAAGCTCCTGCAAAAGTTTCGGTATGGACTACTTCTAATTCTTGTAGGTCAAAAATAATGACATCTAAATCTCCATTTGCTTTTTTTCCAACCAAGGCAACATATTTATCATTTTTATCAATATTTCCTTCGCCTGGTCCTAATTGTACAAATTCATAACCAGGTATACTGGCTACAGTTTCTGTTACATTAGTAGAAACAGTGTACTTTTTCACATCTCCATTTTCATTAAAACTCCATATTAAATCTGGATTTGTATTTGACCAGTAACTCGGATAAATAGCGCCAGACAAACTTTGTACTTCTTGATGATTTGTAGCATTAAGCACCTTCCATGACCGAATTCTAAATAACGTTTGGTCAGCATTCCAAACTTGTGTTTTAGCATATTCGTGTTTAGGGTACCAGATTTTTGGATTTCCATCATTATCTGTATAATCAATTCGTTCAGTAATCCTTGTAATTTGTATGGGATTGGGAACAGAATTATCAATTACACTTTCTCCAAGATTAGGAAATGTAACAGCACTTGGTGTTTGAATGCTTTGATAAGACATCTCGTCAGGAAATTGTGCTTTGACTGATTGTGAAAAAAATACTATAAAAATGATGTTTAGGAATGTTTTCATTTGTTATTTATGATTATAATAGTTGTCTAAAATTTTGGTTCGAAATACTTACTAATGTTTTTGTATCGTTCTGATTATCAGTTTTGGTTTTTTCTACTCTTTAACGTTGCTTTAAAGTTAATATTTTATTTCCTAAAAGGAGAGATAAAAATTCTAAGCACAATCTAAGATCACAAAATCTCAGTATTATCCACTCTTAATGAAAAGAATGGTCGTAGGACCGCTATCACTTAACTTACGACCAGTGGGTTTTGCCGTTTTAGCCATTGTTGAACGAAAACTTAGTTGTTTTGCCATTCGTTATTTTTTTCACTCTGCAAGGCGTTGGCAAAAGATATACTTATTGGCAAGGCTTGTGTTGTTGGAGTTTGAGCGACTTGGCAATGTGTATAGCTTTAGTGTTGGCGTTATAAATAATGCGCTAATAATTTTTGTAATTCTTTTTTGTTAGGTAAATACAGTTTATATTCATTTGCGAAAACCTGTTTGTTCTCTTCCGGTAATGTGTATTCAATTACAAAATCGTCTTTTTCTTTGCATAAAATTATACCAATAGTTGGATTTTCAGATTCTGTTTTTACTTCTCTGTCATAGTAATTAACATACATCTGCATTTGTCCGATGTCTTGATGTTTTAGTTTGCCTATTTTTAAGTCTATGATTACAAATGAACGAAGTAATACCATTTTAATTTTAAAATGCCGTATAAATAATCTGAATTATTTTTTGTTCAGGTGAGGCATAAAATTCAAGCATAGCATCGCTACGGTTTAATTTTATGTAGATACATGGGCGAAAAAGAAACAGATTATATGCGGCATTTTGAGGTTAAAATGGTATAAACGGTTGTAGAACACCAAATCAATGTAAAAATGGTCTGAGCCAGATGAAATGCGTTTTTGACGAGCAACAAATGTAAATCCTTTACCTAGTTCTAATAGAAAATCGCCTAAATTGTCAATAATAGCTGTTTCCAGCTCTTTTTCCGAATACTTTGTTTCCTCTTTTATATTCAAGAACTCTAAAACTAAAGGGTCTTTTAGTAAATCTTGATGTGTCGCTATTTCGTGTCCTTTTTCGGCTAATTCACTAACAGCTTTTTTGTCTTTGCTCAAGACTAAACGCTCAAAAAGAGATGAATTTATTTGTCTGTCTAGCTCTCTTGTCGACCAAG
>JALSLK010000043.1 GCA_026988355.1 Flavobacteriaceae bacterium | reverse complement strand
ATGGTGCAAATATGCCAGCAGCTACTACTTGGGATGTAGAATGGGGCGCAGCTGGATTTACACAAGGTATGGGAACAATGATAGCAGCAACAACAGACAATCCAGTATTATTAACTGGTTTAACAGCGACAACAGGATATGAATTTTATGTAAGAACCGTTTGTTCAGGTGTAGATCAAAGCGAATGGATTGGACCAGTTGCTTTTACAACATTAGATACTCCACCAGCTAACGATAATGCTTGTGATGCTGTAATGATTGTTGTTAATGCAGCTCCAATTGTTGGGAATAATACAGGAGGAACACAAGAAACTGGAGAAGCAATTGCTTCTTGTTGGGATTTTCCAGGAAATCAAAATACAGTATGGTATACCTTTGTAGCAGTAGGAGTAAATGCAACAGTATCAACAGATTTTTCAACACCTTTAACAGATACTTCAATAGCAGTTTATTCTGCTACAGATTGTACAGATTTAACTACTTTTACCCAGATAGGATGTGATGAAGATGGAGGAACAGTACAAAACTATAACTCCATTGCAGATGTAACAGGATTAACCGTAGGAGATACCTATTATGTGCAAGTTGAAGGGTATAATAATAATGTTGGTGAGTTTAACATCGAAGTAACAGGCTTTGTTGCATCATTAAATGATTTGAGTACAGTTGGATTTAACTATTACCCAAATCCAGTTACAAACGATTTAACGATGACGGCTAACGAAAATATTACTTCAATTAGTATATTTAATATGTTAGGTCAAGAGGTTAAAAGTAGTAAACCTTCTACTTTAGAGACTAATATAGATATGTCAAATTTATCATCTGGAGCTTATTTTGTAAAAGCACAAGTAGGAGATTCAGTTGGTACATTTAAAGTTATTAAAAAATAAGATTTATTTTTAATACGATAACTAATCAAATTTTAAAAGACTTCGAGAAATCGAAGTCTTTTTTTTGTTTAAAATAGCTATATATTTGTAGCTATAATTTATTATTGATTTGAATTTATTCTATTCCATTATTATACCAGTATTTAACAGACCTCAAGAAATAAATGAACTGTTATATAGTTTACTATCTCAGGATTATAATAAATCTTTTGAAATTATCATCATTGAAGATGGCTCTACGGATAAATCAGATCAAATAATAAAGAAGTATCAACCAAATTTAGATATTAAATATTTTTTTAAAAAAAATTCGGGACCTGGACAAAGCAGAAATTTTGGTATGCAGAAAGCAAAAGGGAATTACTTTATTATTTTAGATTCGGATATTATTCTACCTAAAAAGTATTTGTCCGAAATTGACGATTCTCTAAAAGTTAATTATACAGAGGCTTTTGCAGCTCCAGATAGAGCGCATTATTCGTTTACAGACATTCAGAAAGCTATAAATTATGCAATGACTTCTTTTTTGACTACAGGAGGTTTGCGAAATAATAAAGGTTCTCAGAATTTTCAATTGCGAAGTTTTAATATGGGAATTTCTAAAAAAACATTTGAAGAAACAAAAGGTTTTAAGAAACAAAATTTTGGCGAAGATATTGATTTGTCATTTAGAATAAAAAAAATAGGTTTATCGAAACAATTTATTGATAGTGCTTATGTATACCATAAGCGAAGAACTAGCTGGAGTAAGTTTTATAAGCAAACATTTAATTTTGGAGCAGCAAGACCTATACTAAATAAGATGTATGCGAATACTGCTAAAATCACGTACTGGTTTCCGACAGTTTTTGTAACCACTTTTTTTATATCACTTATTTTTTTAATACTTAAATTTCCAGTTTTTTACTTTTTATTTGTTTTATATTTTTTATTTTTATTTATCCATTCTCTATGGATAAATAAAAATGTAATGGTTGCGATATATTCAATTCAGGCAACTTGTATGCAATTTTTAGGCTATGGTTTTGGGTTTTTAAGATCACAATTCCGTTTACATATCTTAAAAAAATCGAATAAAGAAACTTTCCCGAAAATGTTTTCTTAGAAATTGAAATTCCTTGTGAATTCCTTATTTTTGCAATTACAAATTTGATAGCATGAAATATTATAATAACATATTAGAAACGATTGGAAATACTCCATTAGTAAAATTAAATAAAATAGTTAGTGATGTAGATGCTTTAGTGTTGGCTAAAGTAGAAACATTTAATCCTGGTAATTCGGTTAAAGATAGAATGGCTTTAAAAATGATTGAAGATGCCGAAGCGGATGGTAGGTTAAAACCAGGAGGAACAATAATTGAGGGAACTAGCGGAAATACAGGAATGGGTTTGGCTATTGCAGCTATTTTAAAAGGATATAAGTGTGTATTTGTAATGGCAGATAAACAATCTAAAGAAAAAGTAGATATATTAAAAGCAGTAGGAGCAGAGGTTGTTGTTTGCCCAACAGCTGTAGAACCAGAGGATCCTAGATCTTATTATTCGGTTTCAAAGAGATTGGCTAAAGAAACGCCTAATTCTTGGTATGTAAATCAATATGATAATATGTCTAATACTGCCGCACATTACGAAAGTACTGGTCCAGAAATATGGGAACAGACTAATGGTAAGATTACTCATTTTGTGGTAGGTGTAGGCACTGGCGGAACAGTTTCTGGTGTTGGAAAATTTTTAAAAGAACAAAATCCCAATATTAAAATTTGGGGAATTGATACCTATGGTTCTGTTTTTAAAAAATACCATGAAACGGGTATTTTTGATGAAGATGAAATTTATCCCTATGTCACAGAAGGTATAGGTGAAGATATTTTACCAAAAAATGTAAATTTTGATATTATTGATGGTTTTGAAAAAGTAACGGATAAGGATGCTGCCATATATACTCAAAAAATAGCTTTAAATGAGGGTATCTTTGTTGGTAATTCTGCTGGAGCTGCAATTAAAGGATTGTTGCAATTAAAGCATCATTTTAAAAAAGACGATGTAGTTGTAGTTCTTTTTCATGATCATGGAAGTAGATATGTTGGAAAAATGTTTAATAACGATTGGATGAAAAAAATGGGATACATTAATTAAATCTAAATATTTAAAACGATTATAGTTTTGTGATAAATATAGATTTTATCTATAATAGATAAAATCTATATATAAAAATAATAAATCAATATTATTTATTTTATTTGACAATAAAATATTATTTTTAAGCGATTATTTTAATAATTGAATAAATAGACATATCTTTATCAAAAAAATGCAAGGAAGGTTGTTTATTTTAATAAATACACTTTTCTTAAACAAATTGCTAATTCGTTTTGATTTTGATAAAAGAAGATTTTTTACATTATTTATGGAAGTATAAACTCTTTAATTTTTCTAAATTAAAGAGTGCAAATGATGAAAATATCCAGATAATTAATGTTGGAATGCATAATAGGAATTCTGGTCCAGATTTTTTTAATGCACAAATAATAATTGAAGAACAATTATGGGCTGGAAATGTAGAAATACATATTAAATCATCAGACTGGTATGTACATAAGCATGAAAAAAATAATGATTACGATAATGTTATATTACATGTAGTTTGGGATAATGATATGCCGATTTTTAGAAGAAACAATTCACAGGTAACGGTTTTAATATTAAGTAATTACGTAAATGAAAATTTTATATTAAACTATCGTAAATTATTTTCTCAAAAACAAGTTTGGATACATTGTGAAAATGGGATACATAACACAAATAATTTTTTATGGAAACATTGGAAAGAGCAGTTATATGTAGAGCGTTTGCATCAAAAATCAACACAAATAGTTGATTTTTTAGATGCTTCAAAAAATGATTGGGAAGCAGTATTATTTAAGTTATTAGCTAAAAATTTTGGTTTAAAAGTTAATCAAGGTGCTTTTATGAATATGGCAAATTCTTTTAATTTCTCCATTGTGAGAAAAAATCGAAATAATATAACGCAGTTAGAGGCATTGTTTTTTGGTCAGTCTGGAATGTTAGAGAAAGAAATTCAAGATAATTATTATCAAAATTTACAGAAAGAATATCAATTTTTACAAGTAAAATACAAAATATTTCCAATTTATTCTAACGAAGTAAAATTCTTTAGATTACGTCCAAATAATTTCCCTACCATACGTATTTCTCAGTTAGTTATGCTTTATGTTACACATCAAAATTTATTCTCAAAGTTGATGAGTATTGATACTATAAATGATTATTATGATTTGTTATGTGTATCTACATCCAAATATTGGGAGACGCACTTTACGTTTACAAATTTATCTGTAAAGAGAAAAAAACCGATTACAAAATCATTTGTTGACTTATTATTAATTAATACAATTATTCCTTTAAAATTTGTATATCAGAAGAGTTTAGGTAAGTTAGATGAAGAAAAAATAATACAATTAATGTTACAATTAAAACCTGAAAAAAATGCTATTATTGAAAAATTTAATATGCTAGAGGTTAAATCCGATAACGCTTTAGAAACACAAGCATTACTTCAGTTAAAAAAGGAGTATTGTGTAAGGCAAAAATGCTTACAATGTGCTATCGGTAATGATTTATTGAGAGCCATCAAATAATGGAAATTAGAGGTGCTTCGATTAGTATAAACTCTTATATTTGATAGGATTTACTTCATGCATTAACGCATAAATTTTTTCAAAAATATCCATAACGTTTGGTTTAGAAAAATAATCGCCATCACTTCCATACGCTGGTCTATGCGCTTTTGAAGCAATAGTTATTGGTTTACTATCTAAATATGAATATGCATTTTGTTTGTTTATTATTTCGTCTAAAAGGTATCCTGAAGCTCCTCCATTTACATCTTCATCAATAATAGCTAGTCTATTCGTTTTTTGGATACTTTTTACTACATCGTGATTAATATCAAAAGGTAATAGGCTTTGTACATCTATTATTTCTGCATTAATATTTACTTTATATAATTCTTTTGCAGCTTCTTCTACAATTCTTAATGTAGATCCATAAGAGACCAATGTAATATCGGTTCCTTCCTTGATAGTTTCTACCACACCAATTGGAGTTCTAAATTCTCCTAAATTAGATGGTAAAGTTTCTTTTAATCGATATCCATTAAGGTTTTCAATAACCAAAGCAGGTTCATCAGATTCTAATAATGTATTATAAAATCCTGCTGCTTTAGTCATGTTTCTAGGTGTTAGAATATACATTCCTCGTAAGAGGTGTATTAGTGCTCCCATTGGAGATCCAGAATGCCAAATACCTTCTAAACGGTGTCCACGTGTTCTAACAATAAGTGGTGCTTTTTGCTTTCCAAAAGTTCTCCATCTTAATGTTGATAAATCATCGCTAAGTGTTTGTACAGCATATAATATGTAGTCTAAATATTGAATTTCAGCAATTGGTCTTAATCCTCGCATTGCCATACCAATTCCTTGTCCTATTATTGTTGATTCTCTAATTCCAGTATCTGAAACTCTTAGTTTTCCAAACTTTTCTTGAAGTCCTTCTAAGCCTTGGTTAACATCTCCAATTTGTCCTGCATCTTCACCAAAAATTAATAATTCTTTGTGTTTAGAGAATAGGCTATCGAAATTATTTTTTAGTATTAATCTTGCATCAACAGTTTGTGCGTTAGTAGAATATGTTGGTTTAATCTCTTTTATTTTCGTTGCTTTACTCTCAGTTTCTGAATACAAGTGCAAACTATATTTTCGTTGTTGGGTGTTTTTATAGTTCTTAATCCAATTCTGTAAGGTTTCTTTATCTTTAAAATTTTCATCTTTTAGATATACTAAACTCCTACGAGCGGCATCTAGAACTATGCCTCTATCTATAATGTCTAATTTTTCTAAATCGGTTTTTAATTTTGTTAAAAAAACGGTGTTATTGCTCGCTTTACTAATTGTATTTAGAATTGCTACTAACGTATCTCGTTCTTCTTGTATTGGTTCGATATATGCGTTCCAAGCATCTCTTTTTGCTTTACTTGCTTCTTTTTTTGCTTCTTTTTCAATTTGAATAAGTTCTTCTTCGTTAGTTACAAATTTAAAAATTTCACCTTCATTTTGTAGTTCAAAATTTAAAATCCACTCTCGCATTTTTAGATTACAATCATTTTCTTTTTCCCATTGTAAGCGTTCTTTTGTTTTATACCTTTCGTGTGATCCTGAAGTCGAATGTCCTTGAGGTTGTGTTAATTCACTTACATGAATTAATACAGGGACGTGCTCTTCTCTAGCTATTTTTTCGGCTTTGTTATAAGTATCTATTAATTGAGAGTAGTTCCAACCTTTTACTCTTAATATTTCATAACCTTTGTCTTTTTTTGTTCTTTGAAATCCTTTTAAGATTTCAGAAATATTTTCTTTAGTGGTTTGGTGTTTTGCATGTACTGAAATTCCATATTCATCGTCCCAAACACTTATAACCATTGGTACTTGAAGTACTCCAGCTGCATTAATTGTTTCAAAGAAATGTCCTTCGCTGGTACTTGCATTGCCTATTGTTCCAAAAGCAATTTCGTTTCCACGATTAGAAAATTTATTTTCAAATTGTAATTCGCTATTATTTCTATATATTTTAGATGCCTGAGCAAGACCAAGTAATCTAGGCATTTGTCCAGCCGTACAACTAATATCGGCACTTACATTTTTAGTATTTTTTATATTTTTCCAGGTACCGTCTTCGTTTAATAATTGTGTAGCAAAATGTCCATTCATTTGTCTTCCTGCTGAAGAAGGTTCATTTTCAACATTTGCATCTGCATATAAACTTGCAAAAAACTCTTGTGGTGTTAACGCTCCAATTGCAAACATAAAAGTTTGATCTCTGTAATATCCAGAACGAAAATCACCGTTTTTAAATACTTTTGCCATGGCTAATTGAGGGACTTCTTTTCCATCGCCAAAAATACCAAATTTAGCTTTTCCTGTTAAGACCTCTCTTCGCCCTAAAATACTAATTTCTCTACTTAAAACGGCTATTTTATAATCATTTAAAATTTCTTTTTTAAACTCTTTAAAAGATAATTTAGCTTGTGTATTAATAGATTGGATTGCCATAATTCTTAATGTTTTTCGAGTGGCAAAGTTACAATTTTTCTTTAGAATTTATTTAATACCAATTTGATTTCAAAATAAGCTATAAATTATTTATCATTTCACGTTTTACTGCACTTTAAATTTCAAGATTGTAAAACATAAAAATATTTTAAATCTATTTAGCGGATTTTGCAAACTCAGGTTATAAGTGAAATAGTTGTAATTTTTGGAATTCTGTTTATTTATATTTGGAGCTTTATAAAAGATTGTGAGACAGAAGGAATAGGTATAAAAAAACCTGAAAATTTAATAATTTTCAGGTTTGGAATTTTTAGGTATATTATTTATTCTCTTAAATCAAATCGTAGACTATACTTTACAGGTACAGGTATATTGTTTAATAAGCCTGGTTTCATTTTTGGAATAGACTCTATAACTCTTTTTAATTCTTGTTTTGAATCTGTGGCTATTGTAGAACTAATAATATTAATGACTTGTGTTTTTCCATCTTCTTTTACAATAAATAGAACACGTACTTTCGTATTAATTTTTTCTGCATTGTTTGCATTGTAATTTGCGATAACATATTTTGAAATCTCTGTAATCATACAATTTTTTTTGTCAAACTCTTCAATTTTATGTTTACATGCTGGAAAAACAGGAGAAGTAGTTACATCGTTTACATTAAGTGCATTGTTTAATATACTATTTTGATGTGTTACATTTTTCTTGTTTATTTTTTTAATTGCCTCCGCAGTTGAGGAGTTATTTGTGTTTGTTTTTGGAGCGTCTTTTTTAGGGCAACCATCGCCAGTTTCAGCATATATTTTTGGGCATTTGTCAAATATATCTGAGATTCCATCGCCATCGGTATCTACTCTTTCTGGACACCCATTACCCGTTTCTGCATAAACCGTTGGGCATTTGTCAAAAGCATCAGAAATTCCATCGCCATCGGTATCTATTCTTTTAGGAGTTGTATTTACTACTTTTGGACATCCATCTTTTGTTTTTGCGAAGTCTTCTGGACATTTATCAGTATCGTCTGGAATTCCATCGCCATCGGTATCTACTTTTTTAGGACAACCGTTTTCTGTTTTTGCAAAAGTTGTAGGACATTTATCTATTTTATCTGGAATTCCGTCTTTATCGGTATCTAATTTTTTAGGACAACCATCTTTTGTTTTTGCATATGTATTTGGACATTTATCAATTTCATCTGTTATGCCATCGCCATCGGCGTCAATTTTATCTGGACATCCATTTTTAGTTTTTGCAAAGAGAAGTGGGCATTTATCCAAGCTATCAATTAACCCATCTTTATCAGTATCTGATTTAATCTTTTTAGGACAACCATCTCCGTTTGGAGCAAATATATTAGGACATTTATCCAAATTATCCGTTATACCATCACCATCTGAATCTATTTTTTTAGGACACCCATTTTTAGTTTTTGCAAATATTAAAGGGCATTTGTCTTTTTTATCGATAAGTCCATCCTTGTCAGTATCTATACTTTTTACTGGAGTTGGAATTTTTTTAACAAAACCTAAAGGAGAAGAGTCTTTATAATCTGGAATACCATCTTTATCAGAATCAATCGCAACTCCATTACCATAAACTGCTACATTTTTCGGTGTATTTTTTTCTTTATCTAATCTATCAATAACACCATCTCCATCTGTATCTTTTAATACTTTGTTTAGTAAATTTTCATATTCATTTTCGTTAAAATTATTTGTTAAATCATCTTGCCAAATAAAATTATCGTATTTTTTACCATTGAGTTTAAATACAATTCCTAAGTTAGTTCTAAAGAAAAAATCTTGTGCTTGTTTGTTACTAACTGCTGCATCTAAGTGGTCTTCTTCATTTAGATTAAAATCTTGCCTTAATTCAATATCTATCTTTGAATTTACTTTGTATTTTATACTTAATCCAGAGGTGTAATACATTGAGGTTGTACTTCCATTTTTACTTGGACTACTTCCGTAATCTAATAATAATTCGTTATTTTCGATATGATATAGTTTAGAATCGTATCGATGCAATCCAATACCAACAATTGCAGCAAAATTCCATTTTCTTTTTTTCATTCGGTATGGATTACTTGCAAAGCCACTAAGGTTAATTATCGTGTTTATTTCACCTCCATAGGAAGTTCCTTCAAACCAAGTTTGGTTTAATGGTACGTTATTTCCCACTAAATACGTGCTAGATAATTCTTGGGCGGATCCAGACATTTTCGAATAATTAAGCTTCGCTTCAAAACCAAATGCTGGAGAAACCATTTTGTCAACATAAATATATGCTCCTAAGTTTATTAAACTACTATCAGAATTGGAGTCTCCAGTTTTAATAGACCTTAAGTCTCCGTGCATAGAAAAATTACTTATACCAAGTCCAAATGATAGTGATTCTTTTGTAGACGATTGACTTAATATATTTATTGAAATAAATAGTAACAGTACTGAAATTTTTGTTCTCATAATATAGGGATTGAGGAAAACCTTTTCTTTAAATGATTCTTTTTTAAGCTTTTTCTTACTAATTTTAAAGACTGCAAATATATTAATTTTATTTTAAGGTATTTGAATATTTAATAAAAACCTCTTTTTACAAAGTTATATATTTTATTTAGACTTAAAGTTAATACAAAACGTATTTTTTCTGGATATTTTTGTTGGTTTGGTTCAAATCCATTGCTAGATTGTAAAGGAAGGTATATTTCTAAAAAATTATGAATGAAATTTAACCTAACACCAGTATCGTATTTAAATTGTGGATTAAAATTATCGTTTTTATAAATTCCCATATCGCCATAGAGTTCAAACCATTTCCAGATACTAATACTTCCATTAGTTGTTACCATCCATTTATTTGCAGAATTTTGTTTAAAAAAAGACTTAAAGCCACCTTCAGCAATAATTATTTGTTGGCTTAAAACTCCAGTATCTTCAGATCTGCCAAAATAATTGTAATCAAACATGTAATCGGAAGACCTATTTAAAGAGAAATCAAAGAAATTGCTAGTTGTTTTATTACTTAAGAACCTTCCTCCATAGATTCTAATATCGTACTGTCTATTTTTATCAGTAAGTTTTCTATATCGAAACTCAGCAGCTATTTTACTAAAATTTTTACTTAGCTGAAAATCAAAACTATAAGATAGGCCTTTTATTATTTCGGGTTTTGAATAAGAGAATCGAGTGTTAAAAACATTGTAATTATTAGACTCTAAAGCAATTGAACCGTTATTTGTTTCTTTTTTGATGATTAGATATCGTATAAAAATATTTTTGCCACCAACATCTCGTAAACTTTCTCTATTAAAATTAAAAGAAATGAAAGGAGATATTCTTTGGTATGATAAATTAGGAGCATAATGAAAATAACTAGCACTAATACCAGAACTAAACTTGTAAATTTTAGTTTCTTCTGGATACGTTGTGTAAAGTAAACTAGCAGATCCTGTTATTTGCCGACTTTTAACACTATAAGTAGGTTTTATGGTGTATATCCATTTCTTTTTTAAAAGTGTTTTGTTTCCAAAGCCAATACCTAAAATAAGCCCATCGTAATAATTGTAACTATATTCGAGACTATAAAATATTTGATTGTAATATGGATTATCAATGTCTTTTAAAAAACGAAACTGTATAGGTCTATTTAATAAATTGGATTTAATTTTTTTCCAATTATTATTTAAGTTAATTTCAGGGTAAATACTTTCAAAATTTAAATTAACTCTATCAAAATCTCCCTTAGGTATTGTAATAGTTCTACTTGTGTCAATATTAGCAAACCATTTTTTGTATTTAATTTGTTTATTTTTTATTCCATAAAGAGCTATAGGAGCCGTAAAATTTTTGTTGTTTTTTATTGTTATTTTTAAAGAATCATTTACTTCAGTTACTTTCTTTATTGTATAATCTATTTTTTTATTAGTCTGAATATAATCTCCAAAAAACCAACTTAAATCTTTATTCGTTTTAGAAGTTATTATGTTTTTGAAAGAATTACTAGATGTTTTTTTAAAATTATTATTTTTGTAAAATAACTTCAAACTTTCACTAATAATATCGTTTTGTAAATAATCATTCAAATATTGTAGGCCAAGTCCAGCTTTATATTTGTTTACGATTTTACGATTAAAAGTCGAAAGAGAGTCCGATGAAGTATTTAATGCTTGATCTAAATTTTTTCTAGTTGCAAATTGATGTACGAAAGTATATTTTTCATTAAAATTTAATTTAGCTAATTGATAATTTTTGACTCCCCAAATTTTTGAAATATTACCCATAGCCTTGATTTCAGGATAGTATTTTTGCACATATTTCATCATTAAAAAAGTCTGAATCCCATCATTAAGCCAAGTGTCTTTTCTTCTATTTGTTACTATTGTGTTGTTAATAAATTTATGAGATAATGCTTTAAACATCTTTATGTCAAATTCAAAAGCATCATTAAATGGATTAAAAAATTTAGGCAGTTGGTTTAATCCGTATACAGGATTCTTATCATAGGTTATTTTATTAACTAATATCTTATTATGTGGATACTTACCTAAATTTTCTTCAATAAATTGTACTTGTCTTTCTAAAAGAGTTGTTGTGTTTTTTAAGTTTAATTTTGTTATATTAAGATTGCTAACAATGTTTAAGTTATTAGTTTTTAACTCTTTAAATTCACTTTTTTTGCCAATATATAGTTCAATATCAGTTCTGTTTTTTCCAAATAATTCGTAAACTTTATGGGTAGAAGTTTCATTTAAACTCTTTAAATTCAAATCACTTTCTAAAAAATAATTTTTTGGAATTTTAAAAGAAATTTTATAATTTGTAGGTAAAGAAAATAAATCATCCATATTAAAATTACTCATTGTTTTCCATTTTTTGTCGTAAACAGCAGGGATTAAATACCAATAACGCAAGTTATATGTATCCTTATTTCTTCCATAGTGCGTGTAATTGTCTTTCGGAATTTGAATAATATAAGTAGAGAAAAGTGAAATAGAATCTTTAGGTTTGAGAGGTTCCGGTAGCTCAATTTTTACAATATCTGGAATTTTTTCGTTAATTGTAAATGGTGTAGAATTGTAATCTTTTGATATGTTGATAATTTTGGAAAAACCTCTGTTTTTCTTTTTTGCAAAGTATAAATCTTTGTCATAATCTTCTAATAATCTTTTAGATAAAGGTGTTTTTTTATTTTTGTAGCTATTAGCCCAATTGTGGAGAAATATAGAATTTAAAGCATCCTTTGAAGAATTGAAAAAAATTATTTTTTGTTGTACCTTGAGTTGGTGCTTTTTTGTATCAAGTTCAACTAAAATTTCAGTAGATTGATTTTGTGAAAAACCATAAAAAAAAGAGAATAAAAGTAATATTGCAAATTTAATTTTCATATATCATTAGCGTCTAATTAAATAGAGAATGCACAAACATAGTTACTTTTTTGCAATCAAACCACTATTTAAATATTAAATATTTTTATTTGTTTAGAATAGCTAAAACAGGAATTAAATTTTTAAAAATTTTATAGGAGTTTTGAGTTTTTTGGTTTTAATATAATAGACACCTTTAGGAAAGGAAGAAGTATTAATACTTAATTTAGATGAATTTAATTTTGTAGAATACAAGGTTTGCCCAAGAATATTGTATATATTTAACGTAAAACCAAATAGATTTTTATCAGTTAAAAGAAAGAGATTGTCTTTAATGATATTGCCATTTACAAAAGAAATTAATTTAGTATTCGTTAACGAATTTGGAAGCGATAAAGTTCTACTGGTTTCTAATTCTAAAACAACAGGAAGATGATCGCTCATTAGATAAAGGTTATTTCTTAAATTTTGATTAAAATTGCCATTACAGTTGGAGTTATTAATTCTACTATTAAAACAATTTCCATTATTACCATAGCTCTTATAAGAGTTGGTAGCGTAGTTTATATCAGAACTATTCATGATATTTTCAGAAAGTAAAATAAAATCAAATCGATCATCCAGACCACCACCAGCACCAAAACCATTAAAATCCGAAGAGCTTATTCTTGTAGATTGTGTATGAATGTTACTCCAATTGTTGTTGTTATGCCAACTTTGTAAAGTGTTATTCAAATTAAGAGGATCTCTCATAATAATTGTATTACTAGTGTTTAGTAGTTGTAGATATCCGTTTTCATTAGAAGTATAGAAATTAAAATCTCCAGCAAACATAACGTAACTGTTGGGAGGTAAGGTATTCAACTCGTTAACAAAAAGGTTGACCATTTGAAGCCGTAAAGACTCATTAAAAGCACCTTGACTAGCCTTTAAATGGGTTACAAAAGTGTGTAAATAAATAGGATTTGTTAAGTAATCACTCGTCTTTAAAATAAAAGAATAACGATTAATATCTCTAATATTAGTTAAAATAGTTGTTTGACTATCTAAAATAAGAAAATCCGTATTAAAATAAATCAATTGTTGTAAGCTACTATTAACACTAGTGTCAGACTGATTAGTAATAAATTGAGCTTTGCTGTAATTCTTGTTAATGTCGTTTAATGAATTAATTAAAATATCATTAGCAGAAGTAGCGTTTTCTAGCTCACAGACCATAAAAATATCAGGTTCGTAACTGTTTAAAATCTCTTTAAGAATCAAATTTCTATTTTGAGGAGGAGCAGTAGGGTAGTTTAACAAATTATAAAACATTGTTTTTATTGTCGTTTGTCCAAATGCAATGTATATATTAAAAAATGCAAGAATAAATAGATATTTTCTAGCCATGAAGGAGTAATGTTTATGTTATTGCAAATAAAACGAAACATTTATTAAAAATATAACAATTTTATAGTTATTTATTATAAATTCTAGATACTTATTTTAAAGTAAAGATAAAAAATGTTAACTTTGCAATTAATTTTTAATTCTAAGTTGTCCTTATAAAACATTAGATTATGAAGGTTATTTTATTTAAAAAAAGTATATGTTATTAACAAACAGGTTAATGCGCCTGGTTTGTTGTGCTATATATGAAATAAATTATATGTTTCAATTTGAGATAATTAAAGTAAGAGGTCAAGGGGTTTTAGGAAGAAATTTAGCTTTAAATAGCTACTTTGTAGCAAATATTAAGAATAAATAGGATAATACAAGGTGTTATTCCTACAGAATAAGTAAAAAGATTAACTTGTCGAGAGTTGAAAATAAAAATAGATATTAAATTAAAAATAGATATTAAATTATGTTTTTTCAAAGTTCAATACATTTGTATTTTTTCTAGAATGAGAAAATTTATAAATTTTGAAATAAGAAAGATTAACAGTATACAATAAAATTATGAAACGAAAATTAAACTTTTTTTATACACTATTATTAATCTTAGTGTCTACAGTCAGTTTTTCGCAAGCAGGATGCGGTTTAGGTGTTTATGCAGGAGAAGATGCCTCTATTACTTGTGGAGATTGTGTTGATATTGTGGCAACAACAAATCCCGTTAATTTAGCAATAGGAAATAACACTACAGCGTATACAATAGGACAACAGTTTTGTACACCAATACCTGTGCCAGCCACAGCAACAGGAATAAATGTAGACGATCGTTGGTCGCAAATAATTAATATTGGATTTAATTTTAGTTTTTTTGGAAATACATACAACCAATTATTAATAGGAGATAATGGCGTAATAACTTTTGATACAGTTGGTAATACACCAGGAGGATTCTGTGAATGGAATTTTAATAGCGATTTGCCAAGTACAAATTTGTTTGCCAATACCATTTTTGGAGCGTATCATGATTTATTAACACAAACATCCATTGGAGGAGGAGGAACTATAGAATATTTTCTTTCAGGAACAGCGCCATACAGACAATTTGTAGTTACATTCACAAATGTCATGCATTATGAATTTCGAGGAAATAATGGAGGAGGTACAGGGGATTTTGATTGTCCAGAAAATACAACACAGCAAATAATAATTCAAGAAACAACAAATATTGTAAGTATTAACTTAATAAACAAACCTGTTGTTTGTGATAATTGGAATCAAAGTAGAGCTTTGGTTGGTATTCAAAATGCATCAGGAACATTAGCTTATGCAGCACCAGGAAGACAAACGAGTGACTCACCTTGGACAGCAACTAACGAAGTTTGGCAATTTTTACCAGCAAATCCAACACCAGCAAATATTATATTTAATGGTTGGTTTGATTCAAGTAATACATTAGTTAGTTCCAATACTTCAACTAATATCTGTCCATCAGATAATGAAACATATACAGCCCAATATACATGCCTAAATTGTGATGTAAATCCAATAACAGTTTCCGATGATGTATTCATAAATGTAACAAATACTCTAGATACAGATGGAGATGGTATTTGTGATGTAGTAGATTTAGACGATGATAATGATGGAATTACAGATATTTTAGAATGTGTAGATGAAACCATATTTGGACCATTTACAAGTGCAAATACAAGTTTTAACATTACAGGTTCAGGAGGAAATGGATCAGCAATTTTTAATTCCATAACCTATGCAGGAATTAATTATCCAATATTTGTAGCACCAGATACTTACGAAGCACATTTTCAAAATCTAGGAAATAATATTTCAGAAGCACTATATAGCAATTGGAATGTCACAAATTCTACCAATCCAAATTGGAATAATATTATTATTAATGCATTTCAGTCAAGAGACTTAAATTGGTATCAAAGACAAGATCCTAATATCAATGCAAGTGATTATTATGTACTGCACTACAATACTCCTATTGTTTCAACAGGAAATTCGTTTTTAATCATTACAGAAAGAGGAGGAAATAATAATACAAATGTAGAAGCTTTTGATGAAAATGGAAATTCGTTTGGACAAACCATAGTATTAGCAGGTAATGATTTTACGCATTATCTCAATACAGGAGTAACAGCATCTAATGGGCAAGTAATTAGAATGGCATTATATTCATTAACAGAATTAGCACCAGCAGGATCGCAAATATCTTCCCTTAGAATGTACTCAGTAACAGGAGGAGATGGACCAGATGGAAAAGTCTTTATAGTTACCAATAATGCAGAATGTGGAGATACAGATGGAGATGGAATACAAGATCATTTAGATTTAGATTCAGATAATGATGGAATTTTTGACTTAGTAGAAAGTGGTCAGAATGCAAATGCGGTAGATGCCAATAATAATGGTATTCTAGATGATATGGAAGGAGCATCGCCTAACGATGCTGATAATGACGGTCTTTCAGATGCTTCAGAAATAACTTATGGTTCTAATCAAGGTATTACACCAGTTAATACAGATGGGGATGCGTTACCAGATACAATAGACTTAGATTCCGATGCAGATGGATGTTCAGATTCTAATGAAGCCTACGCCAATACAAATGCAGATGGCGGTGGAGGTCAATATGGGGCAGGTGCAGACCCAGCAGCAACAGATCCAGTAACTGGTCTTGTTACGGCAGCAAATTACCAAATACCTGTTGATGGAGATACGAATACTGTATACGACTTTCAAGAGGCCAATTATATGATTACAGGAATTAATCCTCAGCCAGTAGATCAATTAAATATACCTGTTGGAGGAAGCGCTAGCTTTGACGTACTTGTTTCTGCTTCAACAACAGCTCCTCAAGGTGCAAGTTTAGTTATAGAATTTCAATGGCAAGAAAGTACAGATGGAGGTGTAACTTGGAATGATTTGACTAATGGAGGTATTTACAGTGGTGTAGATACCAATACATTAAATCTAACAGGAGTCACCATAGCAATGAATGGTAATCGATACAGAGTAATTGTTTCTACACCAAGTTATATATGTGATACAGACATTACTTCTACCGATGCAGAATTAACAATATGTAGTATCGCAGTACCAGTTAGTGGCGGCGATCAAACAGCATGTGAAACGACACCAATTCAGACATTAACAGCAACAGCAACAACAGCATTAGGCACCCATATAGTATGGTACGATGCAGCAGTTGGCGGAAATGTAGTA
>JALSLK010000042.1 GCA_026988355.1 Flavobacteriaceae bacterium | reverse complement strand
TTACTATCCTTTCGGAATGATAGTCCCAACGAGGTCATACTCTAGCAATAGCTATCGGTATGGCTTCCAAGCTCAAGAAAAAGATGATGAAATTAAGGGCGAAGGAAATAGCATAAATTACAAGTTTAGAATGCATGATCCTAGGCTAGGGAGGTTTTTTGGTACGGATCCATTAACGGCTAAATATCCTTGGAATAGTTCTTATGCATTTAGTGAAAATAGAGTAATTCACGCTATTGAATTAGAAGGGTTAGAGGCTCATGTTTTAACACAAACATTTGATGATGATGGGAATTTTGTAAGTAGTAGTTTTGAATGGGATGAAAAAGCGACGCCAGTTAAAGATGGACAATTATATTATGTCGAAAGAGTGGTAGGTAGTAGTTCTATAACTCGGACAAGCTCTGTTATGGATGCCAATGATGTTGATTATAAAGGAGGAAGTATAAACCCAACACCAGCTCCATCATCAGTGTATGGCTCTATAGATTATTATACTTTTAGAGATAATGATTTTAATGTTCGTCAAACATTAATGGACACTTGGTTTGCTTGGCAACCAAGTTCCCCAGAATATTACTTAGGTTATGGAGACAAGTATATCAAGCGATTTTCTCATGATCTTCGCCCAAATTTATCATCAAGCGGCCAAGAGTGGCTCGATGATGCTTTATTAAATTTACAAGACGCAATAGAATTGAAATTATTAACAAATCCATCACTAGAAACTAATAATAATAAATTTCAAAAATTTGCATTTGATTCTCATGTTCCTGCATATGAAAATGCTGGATTGTTTGATTTACCTATTAGTGACTTAATAAAGATTGGTACAACTCCTGATATTACTGATTTACTAAGTCCAAATGGTTTAAGACAAGTCCGAGATGTTGGGAGAGATTACATTCAAGATGTAAAAGAGAGACCCGTAAATGCAATTTTAAAGGTTGTAATTTTTGGAGTAGAAACGTATAAAAAATTCAATGATAAAAACGAGGAGGAAGAATAAAATTAATGCTATTATTTATATCCAAATATTATTCTTAATATTTGGATGTGATAATGAAGAAAAACACTCATTTTCAAATAATATTAAGTGGAAAAAAATATTCAAGATTGAGAACCATGTAAATTTTTGTCAAATAGATTCTGTTTCTAAAGAGTATCTTTTTTCATATTCTCATCCATTAACAATAAAAGGAGGTTTTAAGATTGGAATATTAAAAAACAATAATATTACTACTCTATTTAAAAGCATCAATAACACCATTCAGTATATTTCAATAAATAAAAATAAAATTGGATTTGTTGAATATAATTTCGATTCAAACACATTAAACTCAACTCTTTTTATTAGTTCTGATTTAGGCAGAATATGGAGAAAAATTGAAACTCCTTTAAATAATATTAGAAAGGTAGAATTTTTAAATGATTTTATTCTTATTGAAGGAGATAACAAGGGTTCAGGGCATATTTATAAATCTTCTAATGGAGGAAAAACATGGATAGAAATAAATATCTTAAAACAAGGATACAAAGATTTATATTTAATGCATTATGAAACTACATATAAAAATAGTATTTTATGTAAAGGTTCTAAATCCTTTAATGACAAGAATAGTAAATTATTGCAATTAGATATAGAAACAGGTAAATTAAAAAAAATTTTAGATTTAAAAAATGGAAGCTATTATTTTAAAGTCATTAGTCGAAATACATTTATGCATGCTATTGTTAATAAAAATAAATTATGGATTTATTCCATAAGAAAGAATAAACTAAAGCTTAAAAATAGACTTAGAATTCCAAATAGTGTAGGGGAAATAATAAATATATATATGAGTGAAAAATACTATTTCTTAACAGCTAGAGAAAAACAATTAAAAGGAAACATTTTAACTTGGATAAGTACAAATAGAGGTAAAACTTGGAGTAAATATAAAAAGAATGAAGAGTTTCAACTAGTATATAATACATTTGGAAAATTGTATATGAAAAACAAGAATAATATTATTTACAAGCATAAAGAATAAAATAAATTTGTCTAATCAAAAATAAAGGTTACATTTGTTATTCAATGAATACAAAAAACACATATCAAACTTGGTATTATTTCTTTTTTACAAAAGAGATGAGACCATATATGTGTTAAAAACAAAAAATAAAAGTTTTAAATATAATAAAAGTCTCGATAAATCGAGACTTTTTCTTTTTTACAAGAATATGAAAATAGCCATACAAGGAATAAAGGGATCGTTTCACCATATAGCAGCCAATCAATATTTTGATCAAGATATTACACTAAAAGAATGTTTGACTTTTGATGAAATGCCCAAACTACTTCAAAAAAAGGAAGTAGATTATTTGATAATGGCAATAGAAAACTCCATAGCGGGAGCAATATTAGCAAATTATAAATTAATAGATGAATATGATTTAAATATAGAAGGAGAAATCTATTTACCAATACAACATCAGTTAATAGCATTAAAAAATCAAACAATAAACGATATTACCGAAATATGGTCCCATCCAATGGCAATAAATCAATGTAGAACATTTTTACGAAAATATCCACATATCAAATTAATCGAAGAAACAGATACAGCAGAAGTAGCAAGATTAATTCAAGTAAAAAAATTAAAAGGAATCGCAGGAATTGCAAGTAAAAAAGCAGCAGATATATATAAATTGAATATTGTAGCAAAAAATATCCAAACTAATCCTGAAAATTATACACGGTTTTTTATATTGAATAAAAAGCAGAAAGATAAAGAAAGTAATTACAATAAAGTATCCTTAAAATTTATAACCAAACACAAACAAGGAAGTTTAGTAGAAGTCTTACAAATATTGGTAAATCATCAATTAAATTTATCCAAAATACAATCCTTACCAATAGTAGATAACCCATGGCAATATTCCTTTTTTGTAGATGTAAATTTTGACAATGAAAAGCAGTTCAATAACGTATTAAACGAAATGAAAAAGATAGTAACCGAAGTAAAAATCTTGGGAAAATATAAGAAATCGGAAAAACAAAATAAAAATTAGATCGATGCAAAAAGAAAAATATACTACAATTCTAAAAGAAAAATCGGTACAAAGGAGAGGTATGATAATAGAAAAAGCCAACCGATTAAATACGGTAAAAGAATACTATTTTTCTACCAAACTAAAAGAAATACGTACCTTAATAAGGTTAGGAAAACCAATAATTAATTTAGGAATAGGCTCGCCAGATATAGCACCACCAATAAAAGTAATAGAAGCAATATCTGAAGCTGTTTTAAATGAAAAAAATCATTCCTACCAAAGTTACCAAGGATTACCTGAATTTAGAATAGCAATAGCAAAATTCTATAAAACACATTACAATGTTAATCTAAATTCAGAAACCGAAATATTACCATTAATGGGTTCTAAAGAAGGAATAATGCATATATCCATGGCTTTTTTAAACGAAGGAGATCAAGTATTAATACCAAATCCAGGCTATATGACCTATACATCGGTAACTAAATTACTAAAAGCAAAACCAATACATTATCATTTAAAACAAGAGAATAATTGGTATCCAGATTTTGAAACCTTAGAAAAATTAGATTTATGTAAAGTAAAAATAATGTGGCTTAATTATCCAAATATGCCAACAGGAAGTGTGGCAACAAAAACAGTATTCCAGCGTCTCATTGCATTTGCAAAAAAACACCAAATACTATTGGTAAATGACAATCCATATAGTTTTGTATTAAATCAAAAACCGCTGAGTATTCTAAGTATAGAAGGAGCAAAAGAAGTGTCGATAGAATTAAATTCACTAAGTAAAACCTTTAATATGGCAGGTTGGCGTGTAGGCATGTTATTAGGGAATGAAACTTATATAAAAACAGTATTACAAGTAAAAAGTAATATGGATAGTGGTATGTTTTATGGAATACAAAAAGGGGCAATAGCAGCATTAGGAATTACAAATGGATGGTTTGATAAAATGAATGCCATTTATAAAACCAGAAGAGAAATAGTTTGGAGAATTTTAGATAAACTAAATTGTACATACGACAAAAATGCCGTAGGATTATTTGTTTGGGCAAAAATTCCAAAAGGAATAAAGTCGGAACAATTAACCGACAAATTATTATATGAAAAAGATGTTTTTATAACGCCAGGAACCATTTTTGGAACAAATGGAGAAGGATATATAAGAGTATCTTTATGTGCAAGTGAAGAAAAATTTAAAGAAGTATTAGAAAAAATTTAAAGAAGTATTTAATACTTTACGAGAAATAAACATGAAAATAGCAATCATAGGATTAGGATTAATAGGAGGCTCATTAGCCATAGAATTTCAAAAAAATAATACCGTTTACGGAATAGATAATAATGCGAAAAATCAACAAAAAGCATTAGAATTAGGATTGGTAGAAAAAATAATAGACTATAAAGAATTATCAAAAATAGACGTAGTAGTTATTGCAGTTCCAGTAAATGCAACACCAAAAATAGCAGTAGAAGTTCTATCGTCTATAGATGACGAAACCTTAGTTTTTGATGTAGGATCTACTAAAGAAGGAGTGTGTCATGCGGTAAAGAATCATCCGAAAAGAGCAAATTTTGTAGCAGTACATCCAATAGCAGGAACCGAATTTTCTGGACCAAATGCAGCAATTGAAAATTTATTTACAAACAAAGTAACCATTGTTTGTGAGCAAAATTTAAGTGCAAAAAAACAAATAGAGAAATTTTTACATTTATTTGAACCATTAAATATGCGAATGGTATTTATGAATTCAGCAAAAAAACACGACAAACATATTGCTTATGTATCGCATTTATCACACATAAGCTCTTTTATGTTAGGAAAAACAGTTTTGGAAATAGAAAAGGGAGAAAAAAATATATTCGATATGGCAGGAAGTGGGTTTGCTTCCACAGTACGATTAGCAAAAAGTTCTCCGAGTACATGGACACCAATATTTATACAGAATAAAAAATACATATTAAAATCATTAGAAGAGTATATCGATAATTTGTTAGCGTTTAAAAAACACTTAAAAAATGAATCTAAAGAAGCTATATACCAAACAATGGAAGAAACAAATCATATTAAAGAAATATTAAACGGAATTATTAAATAAGTCAATTTAAATTGAATAAAAGGGAAATATTAAACAGAATTTAACGATATTTAAACGGCATAAAACAAAACAAAATGGAAAATTTAGAAAATAACAAATGGTTGCAACAAATGGAATTAGAACATCCACTAGTAATTGCAGGACCATGCAGTGCAGAAACAGAAGAACAAGTATTAGCAATTGCACACGAATTGAAAAAAACCGATGCAACCGTATTTAGAGCAGGTGTATGGAAACCAAGAACAAGACCTGGAAATTTTGAAGGGATAGGTGCATTAGCATTACCATGGCTACAACGTGTCAAAAAAGAAACAGGATTGTTAATAGCAGTAGAAGTTGCCAATGCAAATCATGTAAAATTAGCATTGGAGCACGATGTAGATATACTATGGATTGGAGCACGAACAACAGTAAATCCATTTGCAGTACAAGAAATAGCAGATGCATTAGAAAGTACAAAAAAAATTGTATTGGTAAAAAACCCTATAAATCCAGATTTAGAATTATGGATTGGTGCGGTAGAACGCTTACAAAAAGCCAATATCAAAAATTTAGGAGGAATCCATCGAGGATTTTCAACCTATCAAAAAACAACGTATCGAAATAATCCAAATTGGCAGATAGCAATCGATTTTAAAAATAGATTGCCAAACGTGCCATTAATTAATGACCCATCACATATTTGTGGAAATAGAACAGGAATATTTGATGTATGTCAGATGGCATTAGACTTACAATTTGATGGATTAATGATAGAAACACATACAAATCCAGATAAAGCATGGAGTGATGCAAAACAACAAATAACACCCGCAAGATTAGATGAAATTACAATTGATTTAAGAGTGCGAAAAAGTAATTTTGAGGAAGAAAAAGCCTTAAAAAACTTAAATAAATTACGAAGCGAAATAAACATAATAGACAAACAAATTATAGAAGATGTATCCAATAGAATGAAAATATCTAAAAAGATAGCAGAAGAAAAGAAATTACAAAATGTAGCTGTATTACAGCCAAACAGATGGAGTGAAATGCTAAAAGAACGAATAAAAATAGGCGTTGATTTAGGTTTAAGTAATCAATTTATGGAAAATCTTTACAAGGCGATACATCAAGAATCTATAAAAACACAAGAAGATATTGTAAAAAAATAATTCGTTTTTTTTAGCGACCTTTGTAAGGTATGGTAATAACAAAAAAAATAAAACATTTGTTGGTAATACGACTCTCTGCCATGGGAGATGTAGCAATGCTTGTGCCAGTACTTCGTGTGTTAAAATCTAAATATCCAGAATTAAAAATTACCGTCTTAACACGAAAATTTTTAAAGCCAATTTTTGATTCAGATATTACAGGAGTAGATATAAATTTTCATGAAGCCGATACTAAAGGAAAACATAAAGGAATATTAGGAATCTTTAAATTAGCAAAAGAAATAAGAACATTAAAAATAGATGCCATAGCTGACACACACAATGTACTTAGATCTAAAATAGTACGATTTTTTCTTTTTGGAATAAAAAATGTAGTAATAAATAAAGGAAGAACAGAAAAAAAAGCATTAACAAGAACAGAAAATAAAATATATAAACAACTCCAAACCACACATGAACGCTATGCTGATGTTTTTAAGAGATTAGGATTTACTATAGATTTAACAAAACATCAATTTCCAACAAAAACAACATTGCCAAAATTACCATTCTTGTCCAATATAGCAGAAGATGGAAAAAAATGGATTGGAATTGCGCCTTTTGCACAATATTCAGGTAAAATGTATCCATTAGATTTAATGGAAAAAGTAATAGAAAAATTAGCACAAAACAAACAAATATTTTTATTTGGAGGTGGAAAAAAAGAAGTAGAATTATTAAATGAAATTGCAGAGAAATACAAAACGGTATTAAATATTGCAGGAAAATTATCACTAAAAGAAGAATTAGTATTAATCTCCCATTTAGATACCATGCTAGCAATGGATTCAGGAAATGCACATTTTTCCGCCATGTTTGGCATAAAAACAATAACACTTTGGGGAGTAACACATCCGTATGCAGGATTTGCACCATTTTTACAACGAGAAAATTGTATTTTACCAGACATAGACACATATCCAAATATACCATGTTCTATTTATGGAAATAAAGTTTGTGAAGGATACGATGAAGTAATGCGAAGTATATCTATTGAAAAAATAATCAAAAAAATAGAATAGAAATAGTAACTTTGAAATGTATTAATTATTAAAAATAAAATTATGCGAAAAATAATAATCTTTCTTATGAGTTTAATAATATTTTCTTGTGCAGATAAAAATGAAATTTCACAAATTGTGGATGTGTCATGTGGACAATGTCAATTTGGTATGACCAGCCAAAAAGGTTGCGATTTGGCAATAAAAATAGAAGGGAAAAGTTATTTTGTTGACGGAACAAAAATTGACGATCATGGAGATGCTCATAACAAACAAAATGGTTTCTGTGAAGTAGTTCGTAAAGCAAAAGTTACTGGTAAAATAGTTGAGGATAGATTTGTGGCAACATCATTTGAAATGATTGATAAATAGCTTTAAAAATTTATTATTATTTCAAAAACAATAATCCTAAAATTCAACCTAAAAACCCAATAAAAAAGTCGTATATTTACTACATAAATTATGTCGAAAAGAGCCAAATAGTGTAAAATTTTATATATTTAAGTATCATATAAGTTCTTTTATTTATTAACTTAAGAGTAGTTTTAGTTACTATCCCTTTCGAATGATAGTCCCAACAAGATCTTACTCTAGCAATAGCTATCGTTATGGGTTCCAAGCACAAGAAAAAGATGACGAAATTAAGGGTGAAGGAAATTCTATAAATTATAAGTTTAGAATGCATGATCCTAGAGTGGGACGGTTTTTTGCCGTGGATCCTTTAATGAAAGAATATCCACATTATACTCCATATTCTTATAGTGGAAATAAGGTTATTAACCATACAGAACGAGAAGGATTAGAAGAAGAAGCTCTAGCTGTTGCTTTTGGGCCTCCTGGCTGGGCATATATTGCAGCAAAATGGATAGTGATAGGTACAGTTGCAGCTGTAACAGTATATACTGCGGATAAGGCTATTGATCATTTTAGAAATGCTCCTGATTTGGTATATGAACCTATCTCTACATTACCAAAAGTAGATGTTGACACCAAACCAACTAATAGTAATAAACCAAATAAAAAGCCAAAGCCAATACCTGTATTCCCTAAAGTGTATCCTGATACTCCTGATGATGATGATGATGACTCTGAATATGTTTATAGGGCAATGGCTAAAGATCCTGTAACTGGTCAGCCAAGAATATCTACTAGTTTAGATCCTTCTAAAACTTTCAGTAAAGATTTAGGAGCAAAGACTGATGATGTTACACCACTTTTAAATTCACAAGGAAATGTTTTTCTTAACTGGAAAGATGGAGGAATGTCTGCTGCTCCAACTTCAGATACTTCTTTATTACAAGGTCATATTCAACAAGATTTAGCTACTGGGAAAAGAAAATTATTTAGAATTAAGAAAACTCATTTAATTGCAAATGGTTTATTTGGGTTAGAGGATAAACCAGGAATACATGTTGCAATTAAACCAAAAGCAGAAATGTCAATAGAACAATTTCAAACGAATATTCGTAACACGAGATCATTATGGGAAGAGACAACTCCAAAGAAAAAATAAAATATGTTTATGAGATTTTTGATAATTTCTTCAAAAATGTTACCGAAGATAATTTCTTCAAATTAAATGATGAATTTCTTTCATTAATAATGACTCAAAATAAAAATTTTACAAGAAGAGAAATGCTAGTAATTATATTTGAATATAGCAATAATAAAAAAGTAAATGAATTTCAAAGAGAAATATTGATAGAAATAGAAGCAAGATTACACGGTTATTGTTCTCCTGCTAAGGATGTTAATTGGGAAGAAGAATAATATTAGAATATCTACATTTGATGTAACGATTTCTTTACAGCTTATATATTTTGAACTATGGCAAAAAAGTATGATAGCAGAACAATTACAATTTAGTTAGATCAGGTAATGAATATAGTTTAAATATTAGTGATTAGACTTTGACTTTGGTAAAGAGAATGCCATAGTATTATTCTAGATTCTACAAGAATAATCTTTAAACACTATAAAATTACTCGAATTGATGTGTTTTTGACCAAATGTAAATGAGTTAAAGTTCTAAATAATTGTAATAACCTTCAAAAAATCAATATCTTTACAAAAAAAGAAATTGATATGAAATTACCAACAAAATCTTTTTCCATTAAACAATGGAATGAAGATGATATGCCAAGAAAAAAATTACTACTTAAAGGAAAAAAAGCATTAAGTAATTCCGAATTAATAGCCATATTAATAGGATCTGGAAATAAAGAAGAAAGTGCAGTAAGTTTATCTAAACGAATTATAGCATCGGTAAATAATAATTTAAACACACTAGCAAAACTTAACTATACCGATTTAATAAAGTTTAAAGGAATAGGCGAAGCGAAAGCAATATCTATAATAACAGCATTAGAATTAGGAAAAAGAAGACGGCTAGAAAAAGCACTATTAAAACCTAAAATAACCTCTAGTAAAGCAGTATTTGAAATAATGCAACCAATAATAGGCGATTTGCAACACGAAGAGTTTTGGGCAATCTATTTAGATAATTCAAATAAAGTAATTACAAAGACTCAAATTAGTAAAGGCGGAATTACAGAAACTTTAGTTGACATACGATTAATATACAAAAAAGCAATAGAATTTGGAGCAGTAGGAATTATTTTATGTCACAACCACCCAAGCGGAAACAGAAGACCAAGTGGAGCAGACAGACAACTAACAGAAAAAATAAAAATAGCAGGAAACACACTAAATATCACAACATTAGACCATTTAATAATAACACAAAATAATTATTTTAGTTTTGCAGATAGTGAAATTTTGTAAGGATTCAGTATTTCACTAAATTTGTAGAATATGCTATTAGTCTATACACCAAAAATAACATCGCGTTTAACTTATGTTTTTAAACATTTTTTTACACGAATTCTATCCATAGAAATCCAATTTACAACAAAAGTAGATAAATTTGTAGCGCATAACGGTTTAAAGATAACTTATGCAAAACAACCACTTGGAACCGAATTTTTTATTCAAAGTAAAGATTTATTATACCAACAAGGAGTAAATGATATAGAAGTAAAAGTAAGTGCTTGGGAAGAAACAAAATGTTTTTTTAAAGTAAGTGATAAATCAGCAGTACCATACGATGTATTTGCAGCAAGTTTTTATTTATTAAGTAGATATGAAGAATATTTACCACACGTAAAAGATAAATTTAATCGGTTTCCAGCCGAAGAAAGCTTAGCGTATAAATATGAGTTTTTAGAAAAACCAGTAATTGATATTTGGGCATATAAAGTGCGAGAATTATTAAAAATTCGATTTACAGAATTTCAGTTTATAGCTAAAAAATTTGAATTTATATCTACAATAGACATCGATTGTGCCTATAATTACAAACACAAAGGAATAATTAGAAACATCGGAGGTTTTAGTAAAGAATTATTTTCATTACAATTTCGAAACTTTTGGAATCGTTTTATGGTTCTAGTAAATCTAAGACAAGATCCATTTGATAATTTTGATTGGTTATTAAAAATGCAAAAACGACATCATCTAAAAACAATATTCTTCTTTTTGGTAAGCGAATATACAACCTACGATAAAAATATTTCGGTAGGAAATAGTAAATTTCAATCCTTAATAAAATCCATAGCAGATTATGCTCCAGTAGGCTTACATCCATCCTACTTTACCATGAAAAATGCAACCAAATTAAAAAAAGAAAAAATACGATTAGAAAATATTATCAATACAGAAATCACAAAATCAAGACAACATTATCTAAGAATAGGTTTACCAGAAACCTATCAAAATTTAGTAGATTTAGAAGTAGATGAAGATTATTCGATGGGTTATGCAAAACAAATAGGTTTTAGAGCAAGTACCTGTACACCATTCTATTTTTATGATATGGAATACGAAATTCAAACACCGTTAAAATTGATTCCATTTGCAGTAATGGATGTAACTCTAAAAGATTATTTACAATATTCAAACAAGAAATCGTTGCATAAAATTTTGGAATTAGCAAAAGAAGTAAAAAAAGTAAACGGAACATTTGTAATCTTAAATCATAACGAAACTTTTAATGAATTAGGTAGATTTAAAGGCTGGAAATTAATCTATGAAAAAGTAATTAAAGCCATCCATAAAATGGAAAAAGTATAGTGAAAATTAGATGTCTTAAACATAGCGAAATAAATTTCAACAAGTACAATGCTTGTATTTTAACAGCTTATAATACTCGAATTTACGGAATGTCATGGTATTTAAATTGTGTTACAAATAAAGATTGGGAAGTATTGGTTTTAGAAGATTATTATGCAGTAATGCCATTACCATTTGGTAGAATAAAACGCAAATTTTTTAAAAGAACGATACTGCAACCAATGTATACACAACAGCTCGGTATTTTTTCCTTAACGGAATTAGATTCGGATACAATACAACAATTTTTAGATGAATTTAATACGCTAAAACCATATGTTTATCATTTTAATTCAGAAAATACTGCAAGAATAACTTCGAAATTAGAATTGCGAAATAATTACGAATTAAAACTAAATATATCGTATTCAGATATTCAAAAAAACTATTCAAAAAATACAATTAGAAATCTAAAAAAAGCATTTAAAAATGAATTATTTCTAACAAATGAAATTACAATAGAGGATTTTATTCGGATGAAAAATAACAATAAAAAGCATTCTATAAAAAAGAAACAACGTGAATTAATGTCACAATTAATTCAGCAAATAATAGCTCAAAAAAAAGGAAATTTTTATGGTGTAAAAAAAGAGAAACAACTAATAGCAATAGCATTTATTATAGAAACAGAAACAAGATTAATCCATTTATTTTCGGCAAGCACAGCATTAGGGAAACAAACAGGAGCAACTTTCTTTTTATTTGATAACATTATCCAAAAAAATACAAATAGTGAACTCATTTTTGACTTCGAAGGTTCTATGATTGAAGGAGTTGCCAAATTTTTTAAGAGTTTTGGAGCAAAAAATAATATTTATTTAAAATTAGATAATTCAAATGCTTAAAAAAATATTATTAACATCAAAAAATAAATTAATCTTACCATTCTACCATTTGGTTGCAGACGAAACACCACAATATGTAACACATTTGTATAAGCCAAAAACAACGAAACAGTTTAAACAAGATTTAGATGTTTTTTCAACCTATTACAAAGCGATTTCATTAAAAGGACTAGTTAGATCCTTAAAGGAAAATAAAATTATTAAAAACGCTTCTTTTCACCTAACATTTGATGACGGATTACAAAATTTTTATACAGAAATAGCACCAATATTACTAAAGAAAAAAATACCAGCAACCATTTTTTTAAATACTGATTTTGTAGATAATAAAGATTTATTTTTTAGATATAAAGCAAATTTACTAATAGAACATTATTCTAATGCTACAAAAATAGAGCAAGACATATATCGAAATTTTATAAATGAAAAGCAAAAAATAAATAGTAAAATAAATATTAAACGATTCTTATTGGGAATAAAATTTAAAGAAAAACATTTTTTAGATGAATTAGAAAGTCAAATAAATTACAGTTTTTCTGATTTTTTAAATATAGAAAAACCATACCTAAGTTTAACACAAATAAAGGAACTGCAAGAACAAGGATTTACATTTGGAGCACATTCTTGTAATCATCCACTTTATACAGATTTAAGTCTAAAAGAGCAACTAAAACAGACTAAAGAAAGTTTAAAATGGTTAGATGAAAACATAAATCCAAAGCAAAAAGTATTCTCATTTCCTTTCCATGATATTGGAGTTTCTAAAGAGTTTTTTATTAAAATGGAATCGCATTTAGATATTAGTTTTGGAACGTCTGGTTTTAAAAAAGAAGAAGTCCCTTTTCATTTACATCGTTTGGATATGGAAAAATCCAATACAAATCCTACACAATTTTTAATAAATGAATATTTAAAATTAGCAATAAAAATTCCGCTAGGAAAACATAAAATTAAAAGAGATTAAATGACGTTTTTAGAAAAAATAAAAACCAACTTTAAAGCAAACAAGAATATTGCATTTGCCATAGATGAAATTACATATACCTATATCGAATTTTCTGAAAAAATTGTAGCAATTCAGCAATTACTATTAAAACATAATGTAAAAGACAACGATATTGTAATTGTACATGCAAATAACGATATAGAAACTTATGCGTCCATATTTGCAATCTGGTTTTTGGGAGCAACATTTGTACCTATAAATCCAAATCATCCAAAAGAACGAAATGAATTAATATTAAATCAAGTTAAGAGTAAATTAATACTAACAAGTAATGATAAAGAAAAAAATATAGTTTGTACTAAAAATATATCGGAATCAAAAGATGAAATAATAATTAGAAATGATATTCCAGATAGATTGATGTACATTTTGTTTACATCTGGAAGTACTGGAATACCAAAAGGAGTTGCAATTACATTAAAAAATATAAGCTCTTTTATTGTTGATTTTAATGCAGAATATAACCTGAGTGCAACGGATAAATTCCTCCAAATTTACGATTTAACTTTTGATGCATCTGTACATTGTTACTTATTACCGATATATTTAGGAGCAAGTATTTATACCGTTAATCCTAAAAAAATCAAGTATCTAGAAGCATATAAAATAATGGAAAAGCAAGAAATTACATTTGCAAAAATGCCACCTTCCGTAATTGCTTATTTAAAACCTTATTTTAACAGAATTAAATTACCAGAATTAAAATATAGCTTATTTGGAGGCGAAGGTTTAAATTACGAATTGGTAAAATTGTGGCAAGATTGTGTTCCAAATGCACAAGTTCAAAATGTTTATGGACCAACCGAAGCAACAATTAACACACATATATTTAACATATCTAAACAATTAGAAACTTCAAAAACCTATAATGGAACTGTCTCTATTGGAAAACCATTTGGTTTTAATAAAGCATTTATTGTAGATACCAATAATAACATTTTACCAAAAAATACAAAAGGAGAATTATGTTTGTATGGAAATCAAATTACAGTAGGATATTGGAAAAACGCTACCAAAAATAAAACCTCTTTTTTTGAATATAATAACCATAAAGTATATAAAACTGGAGATTTAGCGTTTATTGACAATGATGGCGATTGTATTTTCTGTGGTAGAATAGATAATCAAGTACAAATACAAGGTTATAGAGTAGAATTATCTGAAATTGAAAATGCTGCTAGACAATTTAAAAATGCGTTAAATTACGTAGTACTAAGTAAAAAAAACAGATTTGGAGTAACCGAAGTTATTCTATTTGTTGAAAAATTAGAGAAAGAAATTAAAGCGTTACAGAACTTTTTAAAACAACGATTACCTAGTTATATGTTGCCTTCTAAAATTGTTAATTTAGAAAAATTCCCAATCGCAACTAGTGGGAAAATAGACAAACAAACCTTACTTAAAAACCTTGAATAAGCTTTAAATTATTAATGGATAAAGAACAAGAAAAACAAGTAATTGAAAAGAATCTAATTGATTTTTATTTATCATTTAAAGAGGATGATTTCATGTATTATTATGAGAATGATTATGTCTATAATCTAAATGGAACATGGCCAAGTTTTATTTTACGTAAAAATACAACAACTGATTTTTTGACTATAATAGATTCAATTAATCAGTCAAATTCAATTTCAAAAAACTGGATTTTAGATGCTTATTTTGTTTCAAAAAATAAATTACAAATAAAAAAAGAAAATTTATTTCCAGTAAAAAAATGGTCTGGAATGTTATTAAATACAACAAACACAATTAAGCAGATAAATCTTTCAAATTTTAAGGTTGAAAGGTTAAAGAAAAATGAATTAAATCAATTTATAGAAATAATTAATACTAGTGTTTTTAAAAGTAGTCGTTTAAGTAAAAAACAATTAAAGAATAAATTAGACAATCTAAATTTTTATTTTTTTGTCGGAAAATACAAAGATCAAATTGTTTCTACATGCTTATTGTTTGATAATGGAACAACTATTGGACTATATTTTATTGCTACTAAAAAAGAATTTAGAGGAAAAGGATTTGGTAAATTAATTGTTTCAAATGCTATAAATCACCTAATAAATAAAGGAAATGCAAACTTTGTTTTACATGCAACTTCCATGGGAAACTCCATTTATAAAAACTTAGGATTTAAAGAATATTCTAAATTGATTATTTTTGTAAAAATTTAACAAATGGTTACAGAAAAAATAATTGAATTAGTAAAAAAAACATTTCCAAATTCAACAGTAGAAATTACTTTACAAACAACTCCAAACGATGTAGATGAATGGGATTCTTTGGGACATATTATGCTAATTCAAGCTATTGAAGAGGCATTTGATATTAGTTTTGATTTGGATGAATTACTTGGTTTTGAGTCGGTTGAAAGTATTGTTAATGTTGTTGGTAAATAAATATTTTTGGATTACCAAAATGGTCTGGAATATAAATCAGATTTATGAAAGGAGAATTCTAAAGAATTAATTACTTTCTTAAACTTTGGTTTTTTTCTTCTTTTTGCTATTTTTATTCGCTTTATTTTCAATCCATAAATATTGTATAATTCTAAAGTATACCCAAAATATGAACTATGTGATTCGAGTAGAATTTTATTATCAATTATTTTATATTCTCCATAAATACCATAATGTAAATTATTAAGATCTTTATTATTTGGAAAATTATAATAACCACAACTTTTATAGACTTTTCCATTATCAAAAAACCTATAAAAACTATATCTAGTTTGCTTTTTATTATGTAAATTAACAACTATATCTTTATAGATATACACTCCATTAGTTTTCACTAATGAAGTATCTATTTGAATACCATTTACTTTCAATAATTTATACGATTTAGGTGTACAATTACAATTTTCTATTTCTTGTGCTTCAATAATCTTAGAAAAGAATATAAAAATGAAAATTAGTAAATATTTGTCTAAAGTCATAATTTTATTTAGAAGGATTGATATTTTGAAAATATATTTGCCAACGATTTTTACTGTCGGACGGTTTAAAATGATGGAAATTTGGACTTAAATAATCATGTATCATATTTTGAGACCAAAAATTAAATGGTCCAGTTGAAGTTAATCTGCTAGTTATTCCATTAGCAGTTTTAACTTGTAAAAACGTCTGTGCGTTGTTAAGAGATCTATCCTTTTTATTTTGATTTGCCCAATAATATGTTAACCCTTTTCTTCCAATTGTTTTTGTAAGTCCTCCTATTTCAAAATCTCCTAATTCCAATGGAGTACTACCTTTATTATTAGAATTACCGGTATACGTATCCGTACCAAAGGTAAGCATTGTTCCATTACCAAACTGCCAATTTGCATTACCACTACCAGTCCAATATTTATCATCTCCATCTGCTCCAATCCAAGCACTATGATCTTCTAAAACATTCAAAGAAAATGAACCTATTCTAATACCATAAGTTGCAGTTCTTTGTTTACGATTATCAGTTCCATTATGAAAATTTAATGTGTACATAAATGAATATTGCATTGGATTTTCTAAAGCAGTAGTAGCATTTCCATGAAGATAATTAATATCCATTGTAGATGTATTTTTATTTAAAGTTCCTATCGTTGCTCCTGGAGAGAATATAAATTCTAGCATTTTTTTTCCATTATTTGCATTTTCCGCTGTTAAACCTCCTGTAGAATAATTTCCTGAAAAATTTAAACTTGCTTGTCCAGCAGCATTTATGTCTCCTATATTTGTACTCCCTGTTGCCATAATACTAAATCCAAAACCAATATTTACATGAGATTTTCCTTTAGATCCAAAAGTATAACTTGTGGTAATGGAGCCTGCAGCACTAATACCCTCTTCTAAACCTTCCAATTCAACAAATTGAATTGGTTTATTCCCACTAAACTGATAAGGCGTATACCAAGGATACTTTGAAGTCAACGGATCCAC
>JALSLK010000041.1 GCA_026988355.1 Flavobacteriaceae bacterium | reverse complement strand
AGCTAGGATTCGATGTTGTATTGTCATTAACAGTCTCGGCATGTCTAATAAAATACAAAACAGTACTATTTGAACTTTCCAAAGTTTTTGACGCTCCTTGATTTTTATTATTATAATTGGCATTATATGAATTTGTAATGATTTCTGTCTTACAAGAATATGAAATTATTAGAAGTAATAAAATAAATTTTTTCATGACATATTATTTAATAAAGGGATATATAATATATTAGTTTTTAATAATTGCATTTTGGATTATTTGTTGTACCTCGGTTCGAATATTTTGTGTTGTCAGTCCTCTGTTAGACATCGTTGGATATACTCTATTAGACAAAAATACATAAACAATACCACTTTCTGGGTCTGCCCATGTATAAGTACCTGTAAAACCACTATGTCCAAAACTCTCTTTGGAAACACAATCACAAGTTGCTTTCTCTTTTTTATTAATCTGAGGTTTATCAAATCCCAAACCTCTTCTTATGCTATCTTTTTTATAATATGCCGTGTTAAATTTTTGCAACGTTCTTGTTTTTAGATATCGTTTACCGCCATAATATCCTTTCTGAAGGTACATTTGCATCATTTTTGCAACATCAATAGAATTTCCAAACAATCCAGCATTTCCACTCACACCATTTAGCATCGCAGCTCCCATATCATGCACATATCCTTGTAATAGCTGATTGCGATAATAATCGTCTTTCTCTGTAGGTACAATTTGCTCTTTCTTAAATTTATTTAATGGATTATATGTTAATGTTTTTGCTCCTAAAGGAGCATAAAATAAAGAATCATTAAGTACATCTAAAGGCTTAACATATTTTTCTTCCAAATATTTTTTAAATAAATAAAATGAGAATCCACTATATTTATATCCTTTTCTTTCGCGTTGTGGAGCATTTGCAATACGCTGAAAAATGGTATCTTTATAATCATTCCGTAAGTATAAACCTTTAGCGACTTTAATACTAAATTCTTTCGTTTTTTGTTTTTTATAATATTTAGATAATGGCTTATGTGTAACAGAATCTAGTGTTTGAATATAAAAAGGAATCCACGCTTTCATTCTACCATTATGAGATAATGCTTCTTTAATCGTAATTGTATCTTTATTAGATCCTTTTAACCAAGGCATAATTTCGCCTAAAGTATTTTTAATATCAAATTTAGCTTCTTCTTCTGCTTTCATTATCATAGATGTAGCTCCCAATATTTTAGTTACTGAAGCTAAATCATACATACTCTCATCGGAGACTTTTCTTTCTTTTTTATCGGTATAAAATCCATAATTCTTTCTAAAAATAATTTTTCCATATCTAGAAACTAATACTTGCATTCCAGGAGCCATTTTTTGGTTTATAACAAGTTTTGCTATAGAATCAATTTTTTCTAAGGTTACTGAATTCATTGCTACTTCTTCTGGATATCCAAAATTTAAACGCATTAAATTTGCAGAACGCAAACCAAAACCTTCACTAAAATTAACACCAATATTAACTGGTAACTTTCCATTAGTTCCAATTGCTCCAAAAATCATCTGCGCAGAAATGTCTTGTGATATTTCTGAATTTTGATACGACAATAACACAGCTTCTATATTTTTAAAATTAGCAATATCAAGCAAAGCGTACGGACTTGCAAAAACATCTAAAATAACACGTTTATTTTTAGCAATTTTTTGTAACCATTTTAATTCTTCTTTATTAAAATGGTAATTTTTCCAAGGACTAGCATTCGATTTATGAAACCCAATAATTACTTTATTGTAATTCTTTAATTTTTTTAGCAACTCTTTTATTGTTTTAGCAGAAATAACATCTACTTCTGCATAATCTCCTAATCTATTTATAAAAGTTGTATTGTCTGCATCTCCTAATTTTATATATGCTATTTTATTTTTTACCAAATCTCGTATCGGAAAAATAATATGCTCATTTTGAACTAAAGTAATTGCATTTTTAATTAACGTATGATGTAAAATTTTATCTTCAATTGTATTTAAGTCATTTACAACATTATCTAATTGTATTGGTTTGTAGTTTTGTAAACCACACCAGTATTTTGCATTTAAAATTTTACGAACAGACTCTTCAATTCGTGCTTCTGAAAGTGTTTTGTTTTTTAATGCTTTTTTAATTTGTTTAATCGCAGCACCTACATTTTCAGAAAAAAGCAACACATCATTTCCTGCAATGAATGCCTTTAAATCTACTTTACCAACATTATCTACAAGTCTTTGAGCACTTGTTGTTTCTAAAGATTCTTCCACAAATTCTGAAACACCTTTCATATTTAAAGCATCTGTAAAAATTAATCCTTTAAATTGCATTTTATTTTTTAACAAATCGGTTAAAACCGTATGAGATAAAGATGTAGGTAATTTACTATTTTTCTCTAAACTTGGCACACTCAAATGTGCTGCCATAATACTACCAATTCCATTTTTAAACAATTCTTTGTACGGATATAATTCAATAGAATCTATTCTTTCTGCACTAAATGTAACGGTTGGTAACATCTTATGAGAATCGGAACTTGTATCTCCATGTCCAGGAAAATGTTTGGCACAAGCCATAACATTTTCGCCTTGTAATCCTTTGGTAAATGCTACAGATTTAGTAGCCACATTATACTTATTTTCTCCAAAAGAACGATTTCCAATAATTGGATTTTTAGGATTGGTATTAATATCAACTACTGGTGCAAAATTTACATGAATTCCCATTCGTTTACATTGCTCTCCTACTCTTTTTCCAAAAGCTTCAATTAATTTATTATCTCTAATTGCTCCAAGTGTCATATTCCAAGGAAACCTATAGGTTTTTTGCAATCGCATGTCTAATCCCCACTCTCCATCAAAAGCAATAAGCAAAGGTACTTTAGAACTCGCTTGGTATTTATTGTTCCATTTTATTTGTTTTTCTGGTGTACCTTGCATAAAAATTAAACCGCCAATCTCATACTTTTTAATGACACTTTCAATATAATCTGTATGTTTTTTATCCTTATTACTATATGCAGCCAACATAAACAATTGTCCGATTTTTTGGTCAATTGTCATTCGAGATAAAATGCTATCCGTCCATTTTTTCTGTGCAATACTATCTGTTACCAGAAGTGGATTTTTTTGTCCAAAACCAGAAATAGAAAATAGCACAATCAATATTAGGAGTAAATTTTTCTTCTTTTTCATTAATAAATATTTAGTTTAAATATCGAGAATGCCAGCTTTTATTCGCTGTAATTTCCCAATTATTTTCGTAGTCAAATTTTGTATTTACCATATTATTAAAAACGATTGTATTTGCGTGAATCTTATTGTCTTTTGCATATTTCTGAAAGTCCGATATAGAAACTAAATTAATATTTTCTCCGTCTTTAAACGCAGTCTGCATCCTATCAAACATATTTACAGCAAATTCTTTTTCAATTTTTTTAATTATTTGAACCGAAGAATCTATAGAACAACCTGATGCTTGTTTATGAGCTTCATCAATGGCGAGCACAATAAATTGATTGTATTTAATTTGGAAAGATGCTTTTAATCCATCTCCATGGTTGTTCCAATTCAAAATAAAATCTTTTAACAGCAAAGAAATTTTTTCAATTTCTTTATCTAAAAAAGCACGATTCGATTGGTATACCCAAACGCGAGAAGTACTTGGCAATGTATCAAATTTCACTAACATACTAGTATTATTAATTCACAAAGGTAATAAACTAAACTGACATAGCTTCTCTTTCGAAATACTTCTGATAATGTAACGGAATTGTTTTTCTTTCTAATAAACAACCTGAAATAAAATTTGGATAAATTTCATCAAACTTTGCAACCTTATGCATGCCAATTCTCCTATTGATATGTTTCCTTTTTATTTCGCTTGGATGTACTAATCCTGCGGCAGCAACCAATTCTAAAAAGCTATGCACAGTTTCCTCTTGATAATTAAATACTCGCACTCCTTTATCTTCGACATCTAGACCTTTCATTAGCGATTTATTTTGTGTGGCAACACCAACAGGACAAGTATTTGTATTGCATTCTAATGCTTGAATACAACCTGTCGCTAACATCATTGCTCTAGCGCTATTACAACCATCGGCACCTAAAGCCATTACTCTTGCCATATGAAAACCTGTAATAATTTTACCAGCAGCAAATAGTTTTATCTCTTTTCTTAAATTGAATCCTACTAATGTATCGTGAATAAAAACCAAGCCTTCACGAAGAGGCATTCCCATAGAATTTGAAAATTCAACAGGAGCTGCTCCCGTACCTCCTTCGCCTCCATCGACTGTAATAAAATCTGGCTTAATACCTGTTTCTAACATCGCTTTACACACATCTATAAATTCTTGCTTTTTTCCAACACATAATTTGAATCCAATTGGTTTCCCTCCAGACAAATCTCTTAATTGCTTGATAAAATCCATAAACTCTGTTGGATTGCTAAACGACGAATGTGCTGGTGGAGATAAAACCGCTACGCCAGATTTAATATGACGAATCTTTGCAATTTCTTCTGTATTTTTTATTGCTGGAAGTATTCCACCATGCCCTGGCTTTGCTCCTTGCGAAATTTTTAATTCTATCATTTTCACTTGCGGTCGTGTTGCATTTTTTACATAACCTTCTGCATTAAATGTTCCATCTTCATTTCTACAGCCAAAATAGCCTGTTCCTACTTGCCAAATCAAATCACCACCATATTTTAAATGGTGTGGACTAATCCCTCCTTCTCCTGTGTTTTGCGCAAAATCGCCTAATTTCGCACCCTTATTCATTGCCATTACTGCATTTTTACTCAACGATCCAAAACTCATTGCAGAAATATTTAATAAACTAGAATTGTATGGTTGCAAACAATCTTTACCTCCAATTTTAATTCTTGGATATTGATGTTCCTTAATATTTCGCACACTATTTTTTGCATACATAGAATGATCCATCCATTCGTATCCACTTCTATAAACGTTCATTTGAGTACCAAAAGGTGTGGTATCATTCTCTTTTTTTGACCTTTGATACACTAAAGATCGAAATATTCGATTTAAAGGTCTTCCTTGCGTATCTGTTTCTACAAAGTACTGCATTATTTCTGGTCGAATACTTTCCAACACATAGCGCATTCTTCCCAATAAGGGATAATTTCTACGAATAGCGTGTTTCTTTTGAAAATAGTCGTATAATCCCATTACAATTAACGGAATTATAAAAATAAAACTCCAATATATTGGTATCCAAAATTGAGCGATGCCAAATACTGTAATTACCGTAACTAATGCGATTACTATAAATTTTTCTCTTGCTTTCATAAATGTAAGATTCTTTTAAAAGCTAAAGTAATAAATTCAACTAATAAAACCACAGTTCGATAAAAATTTGTTTACCCTTTAAATGTATTTTTATTCCATTTGAATACAAATTTCAAAAGGACAACTGTGTAGCAAATCACAAATACCTATAATTTAAAAATACAAAAGTAATGGGCAAACTAGTTCGTTTGAAAAAATGCATCAAATTCAAGGAAAATCCAAATAAATTTTTATCTAACTTAGGTTAAAAGAAAATACAGCAACTATTTCCCTATTAAATCTCCTTTTTTTTTACCTTGCACAAACAAATAAAATTACAAATGGGAAAAATAATTTTAAAAAAAATTAAAGTGTACGCATATCATGGTTGCCTAATTGAAGAGGGACAAATTGGATCTGACTACCAAGTAGACTTGAGCGTTGAAGCAAATTTAAAACCTTCGGCGAAGTCGGATAATTTATACGATACCGTAGATTATGTACATCTAAATAATATTGTTAAAGAAGAAATGGCAATTCGAGCTAAATTACTAGAAACAGTTGCTCTACGGATATTAAATCGTATTTTATCCGAGTTAAAAATGGTAACATTAGTAACGATTCAAGTTTCCAAAATAAATCCGCCAATTGGTGGCGATGTAGAAATGGTAAGTATTGAGATGAGTAAATCTAGAGTAATGTAATTACTAAACGATATTTACATAGCTTCTAAATTCTACGAGCATGTAATAAACATGCATTGTTATACCATCTAGTACTTAACTTGAAATATGCATAGATTTTCTATTACAAAGCCAAACTATCTGCTATAATTAAAAATACTCCAAATTTGTTTCGCTCAAGATGGAGCTACAATTCTTTCACTAAAAAACTTCTGTGCTTCCCAATTCTATTGGTATTTTGACTTTCCATAACGAAAACCTATGCATATTTCGAGTTAAGCAAATACCTAAAAATCAACAAAAATAAAAAACCTTGCAATTAAATTAAAAATATTTATATACATTTGCAACCCTAAAAAAAAGGTGTCGTGGCCGAGCGGCTAGGCAGTGGTCTGCAACACCATCTACAGCGGTTCGAATCCGCTCGACACCTCCAAAACCCTACTAATCTATTGATTATTAGGGTTTTATCTTTTAAAAAAAGAAATAAATAATTTATAGCGTATTTTGATGTTGAGTTGGTATAAAAGCAGTATTCTCATGAAATAACTCCAATTAAAATCAACAATTAAAGGATAGTTTTAAGAACATCTTAACATAAATTTGGTAACAATTTAACATCTTTGCAGTCTTATTAATTATAATGAAAATATATCCAATAGAAACTGGAAATTTTAAACTAGATGGAGGTGCCATGTTTGGTGTTGTCCCAAAAGTTTTATGGCAACGAACCAATCCGCCAGACAAAAACAATCTTATTGAAATGAGTATGCGCTGTATGCTTATTGAAGATGGTAAACGATTAATTTTAATAGATACTGGATTAGGTAACAAACAATCCGATAAGTTCTTTGGATATTATTATCTATTTGGAGATTTTACTTTGGATAAATCTTTAGCAAAAATAGGGTTTCATAGAAATGACATTACCGATGTTTTTTTAACCCATCTACACTTCGATCACTGTGGTGGAAGTATACAATGGAATAAAGACAAAACTGGCTATGAAGCTGCTTTTAAAAATGCAAAGTTCTGGACAAACAAAAATCACTGGAAATGGGCAACAGAACCAAATCCAAGAGAAAAAGCTTCCTTTTTAAAAGAAAACATAAATCCAATAGAAGATAGCGGACAACTAAACTACATCCAACTAGGAAACACAAATTATATTGAAAATTCGGAATTAGGTTTTGGAATTTTTTTAGCAGATGGTCATACCGAAAAACAAATGTTACCACATATAAAGTATAAAGGAAAAACAATTGTTTTTATGGCAGATTTACTACCAACCACAGGACATATTCCGTTACCATACGTTATGGGATATGACACAAGGCCATTGTTAACAATGAATGAAAAAAAGGATTTCTTAGATAATGCTGCAAATGAAGGATTTTTATTATTTTTGGAGCACGATGCGCAACACGAACTTTGTACAGTAAAGCATACAGAAAAAGGGGTTCGATTAGAACAAACGTATAAATTTAACGAAATCTTTAATTAAAACAACAAAATGAAATTCACAAAATTAATATTAGGAATAGGAATTGTTTCTTCGGCGTTAGTAAGTTGTAAATCTACAAAAACAACAACTTCCTCTACTCCAACTCCTGCAATGATTACTGCAACAGATGGAATTGTTGCTAAAAAAGGTGCAATGTCTAAAGAAGAAATCCGAAAATGGCCACACATGGATATCTATATAGATTCGGTACCTGGAATTAGTTTAGATAAAGCCTACGCCTTTGTAAAAAACAAAAAAAGTAAAACTGTAATTGTAGGTATTATTGACTCTGGTGTCGATATTGAACATGAAGATTTAAAAGATGTAATTTGGACAAATCCAAAAGAAATACCTGGAAATAATAAAGACGATGATAATAATGGCTATGTTGACGATATGCATGGCTGGAATTTCTTAGGTGGTAAAAAAGGTTCTTCTGCACCAGAACAATTAGAAATAACTCGAATAATGAAAAATCTATCTTCAAAATTTGAAGGTAAAACAAAAAATCAAATTGCCGCTTCAGATTTAAAAGAATTTGAAAGGTTTACAAAGATTAAAGCAGATTATACCAAAAAAATAGAAACTGCAAATGGAAATAAAGCTTTCTATATAGGTTTGAAAAGTACTTTAGGTAAGGCTAATGATTTTTTAATGAAAAAAATTGGTAAAGAAGATTTTACTTTAGTCGAAGCTATAAAATATACCGAAGAACCTGTTGTAAAAGCTGCCATGGTATATTTACCAAGAGTTCTAACAGGTAAAGAATCTTTAACTAAAGTAATAAAAAGTTTAGATGGAGGAATAAAGTATTATTCTAGTCAAATAGATATTATGTACAACTTAGATTTTAAAGGTCGAGTTACTGGAGATAATCCTGACGATTGGAATGACAAACCTGGTTACGGAAACAACAATGTACTAGGTGCTGGTGAAGACGAATTACATGGTACACATGTTTCTGGTATTGTTGCTGCATCTAGAAATAACGGAATTGGAATGAATGGTGTTGCTAATAATGTAGAATTAATGATATGTAGAGCTGTTCCAGATGGAGACGAGTATGATAAAGATGTTGCAAAAGCAATTAGATACGTTGTTGATAATGGTGCAAAAGTAGTAAACATGAGTTTTGGTAAAGGGTATTCTCCTCATAGCGATTGGGTTTATGATGCTATGAAATATGCTGCAAAGCATGATGTACTATTAATAAAGGCTGCGGGGAATAATAACGAAGATATCGACTTACCAGATTATGTACATTTTCCAACAGATTCTCCAGTAAATGGCGCTACAGAAATAACAGATAATGTACTTACAGTAGGTGCAATGACGCGTCATTTTAATGAAAATTTATGTTCCAGTTTTTCTAACTATGGCAAAACTCGTGTGGATATTTTTGCTCCAGGTTCAGAAATTTATGCTACTGTCCCTAAAGATAATAAATACAAATCTATACAAGGAACATCTATGGCATCTCCAGAAGTAGCAGGTGTTGCTGCTTTAGTGCGTTCGTATTATCCAAAATTAACAGCTAAAGAAGTAAAATATATTATTATGAATTCTGGTATAGAATTTCATAGACAAGTAATAGTTCCTGGAACTCCAACTCCAAAAAATCCAAAAGGAGAATTAAAAAGTTTTGATGAACTATCTGTAAATGGTAGAATATTAAATGCATATAACGCACTGCTTATGGCTGATAAAATGAGCAAGTAAAACTAAAAGTTTTTTTTAAAGAGGCTATCCAATTATGGATAGCCTTTTTTGTTTGAAACTTTCTCTATAAAAAATATGCGATTCAAAATATTGATACCAATTCATACCAATTAAATTTCAAAATGCGCTAAATAGATTTGAAATTGAGTTGGTATGATTACAAGTTTAGGTCGAACTCAGGTTAGTAAATAAAACGGTAACAATTGTTTCCTTAAAAGAAATAAATTATCTTATCTTTGTGAATAATTTTTTTTATGAAAATCAAACGAATTTTAGTTGCCAATCGAGGAGAAATAGCCATACGTATATTTAGAGCATGTACCGAATTAAATATAGAAACCATTGCGATATACACATTTGAAGATCGGTATTCTGCACATCGGTATAAAGCCGATGAATCTTATCAAATAGGAAAGAACGATGCTCCATTAAAACCGTATTTGGATATAGATGCGATTGTAAGTCTTGCCAAAGCAAAAAAAATTGATGCCATACATCCTGGTTATGGGTTTTTATCTGAAAATTCGGAATTTGCTAGAAAATGTGCTGAAAATAATATTGTTTTTATAGGTCCCAAACCTGAAGTAATGGATGCGCTTGGAGATAAAATAAAAGCAAAAAAGATTGCCGAAAAATGTAAAGTTCCAATAATAAAAAGTAGTACAAAAAATTTAAGCTCTTTAAAAGTAGCTATAACTGAGGCTGAAAAAATAGGATATCCAATCATGCTAAAAGCAGCACATGGTGGTGGTGGAAGAGGAATGCGAATTTTAAGAAATGTAGAAGAACTGGAACAACAATTTCAATCGTCAAAAAACGAATCTTTAAATGCCTTTGGTAATGATACTGTTTTTTTAGAAAAATATGTAGAAAACCCGAAACATATCGAAGTGCAAATTGTAGCGGATAATCATGGAAATATTCGCCATTTACACGAAAGAGACTGCTCTGTACAAAGGCGTTATCAAAAAGTAGTAGAAATGGCTCCGTCATTTAATCTTGACGAGAATGTCAAAGAAAAATTATACCAATATGCTATTGCAATTGCTAAAGAAGTTAACTATAATAATATTGGTACTGTAGAATTTTTGGTTGATGAAGATAAAAGTATCTATTTTATTGAAGTAAATCCAAGAATACAAGTAGAGCATACTGTTACCGAGATGGTTACTGGTGTTGATTTGGTAAAAACCCAAATATTTGTAGCTGGAAATTACAAACTATCGGATAAACAAATTAAAATTTATAGCCAAGAAAGTTTAAAAACATACGGTTTTGCAATTCAATGTAGAATTACAACCGAAGATCCTGAAAATAATTTTACACCAGATTACGGAACAGTAACTACTTACCGAAGTGCTGCCGGAATGGGAATCCGATTAGACGTGGGTAGTATTTATCAAAGTTCGTCGGTAAGTCCATTTTTTGACTCGATGTTAGTAAAAGTATCCGCTCATGGAAGAACTTTAGATGGTTCGGTACGAAAAATGACACGTGCACTAAAAGAGTTTCGAATTAGAGGTGTAAAAACAAATATTCGCTTTTTACAAAATGTTATTCAGAATAAAATTTTTAAAAATGGAGATGCAACCGTAAATTTTATTGCTAAAAATCCGTCTTTATTCAAAATAAAACAATCGCAAGATAGAGCTACCAAAATAATTAACTTTATTGGAGAAGTTATTGTAAATGGTAATAGTGATGTAAAATTTACACATCCTAATAAAAAGTTTAGAGCACCAAAAGTTCCGATTTTTGATACTTTTACAGACTATCCAAAAGGAACTAAAGATTTATTAACCAAATTAGGTGCTGATGATTTTTCAAAATGGTTAAAAAAAGAAAAACAAATTCATTATACAGATACTACGTTACGAGATGCGCATCAATCGTTATTAGCAACCAGAATGCGAACGATAGACATGCTAAAAGTTACAGAGAGCTTTGCTAAAAACCATCCAAATACATTCAGTTTAGAAATGTGGGGAGGAGCTACTTTTGATGTTTGTTTGCGATTTTTACACGAAAACCCTTGGCGTAGATTACGAGAAATCCGAAAAGCAGCACCAAATATTTTACTACAAATGTTATTGCGTGGCTCTAATGGTGTTGGTTATGCAGCATATCCAGATAATTTAATCGAAAAATTTGTGATTAAATCTTGGGAAAATGGTATGGATATTTTTAGAATATTTGACTCCTTAAATTGGGTAAAAGCAATGGCGCCAAGTATCGAATATGTGCGTACTAAAACTGGAGGGATTGCAGAGGCTGCAATTAGCTATACTGGCGATGTTTTGGATTCTAAAAAAACAAAATTTAATTTAAAATATTACCGTCAGTTAGCAAAAGATTTAGAAAATGCTGGTGCTCACATGATTTCTATTAAGGATATGGCTGGATTATTAACGCCTTACGCTGCAACGGAATTGATTGGTACCATAAACGATGTCACTAATTTACCCATTCATTTACACACACACGATACCTCATCCATTCAATCTGCAACTTATCTCAAAGCTATTGAAGCTGGTGTAGATGTTATTGATGTTGCCCTTGGCGGATTATCTGGATTAACATCGCAACCTAATTTTAATTCGATTGTAGAAATGCTTAAATTTCAAGAGCGTTCCAATACTTTTGATATCGATAAACTGAATCAATTTTCCAATTATTGGGAAGATGTAAGAGAGTATTATTATCCGTTTGAATCTGGATTAAAAGCTGGTACAGCAGAGGTGTATCAGCACGAAATTCCTGGCGGTCAATATTCCAATTTAAGACCACAAGCAGAAGCTTTAGGTTTGGGCGATAGGTTTGAAGAAGTAAAACAAATGTACAGTCAAGTAAATGAATTGTTTGGTGGTTTAATTAAAGTTACTCCTAGTTCTAAAGTAGTTGGAGATATGTCTATTTTTATGGTTACCAACAACTTAACACCACAAGACATTTTAGAAAATGGTAGTGAGTTGTCTTTTCCAAATTCTGTAATTGGCTTTTTTAAAGGCGATTTAGGTCAGGCGTATGGTGGTTTTCCAAAAAAATTACAACAAATAATTTTAAAAGACGAAAAAGCGTATACGAATAGACCAAATGCACATTTAAGTCCGATAGATTTTGATGGAGAATATGAAGTTTTTAAGAAAAAATTCCAAAAAGGTTTTCCAAGAGCTTTAGAAATGGAAGATTTTTTATCGTATTTATTCTATCCTAAAGTATTTACAAATGCTTCCCAAAAGTTTAAAAAATATGGAAATGTTAGTGTCATACCAACTAAGAATTTTTTCTATGGCATGCAAATTCACGAAGAAGCTTTAGTTGAAATTGCTCCTGGAAAAACTATAATCGTAGAATTATTATCTGTTGGCAATCCTAATAGTAACGGTATTCGAATTGTTTTCTTTAAATTAAATGGTCAAAATCGCTTTGTAGAGATTAAAGACAATTCTCTAAACATCGAAATTATTGAAAATCAAAAAGCAACTTTAGATAACAAAAAAGAAATTGGTGCTCCTTTACAAGGTAGTCTTTATAAAATTTTAGTAAAAAAAGGACAAGTAATAAAACAAAACGATGCCTTATTTATTATTGAAGCTATGAAAATGGAAACTACTGTTGTTGCTAACGAAGATGGTAAAGTTAAAAAGGTATTTTTAAAAGAAGGTGTGTTGGTAAACCAAGACGATTTGATTGTTGAAATGGAGTAAGAAATTGATATTATTTATCTTAAATTTACTTTGAGAGTTGTATTTAAATAATTTACAGTACATTTGCACCGTTTAAAAATTAAAACAAACAAATTATGAAAAAATTATTTTTTGCTGTAGTAATAACAGCCGTAACAATGACAAGTATTAATGCACAAAAGTTTGGTGCAAAAGTGGGATTAAATTTAGCTAACATTACTGGAGACAATACAGATGGCAATAAAATGCAAATAGGAGCTCATATTGGTGGTTTTGCTGAATTTGAAATAACAGAACAATTCGCTTTTCAACCAGAAATCTTATTTTCTATGCAAGGATATAAAAATGAAAGCAATACTGAAACCAATATTGGAGGAATTGTTAGTAAATCTAATATCGAATTGTCTGCAAAGATGAATTACATTAACATACCATTAATGTTTAAATATTATGTAACCGAAGGGATTAGTTTAGAGTTAGGTCCACAAATTGGTTTTTTAATATCTGCAAAAGCTGATAGTAGTGTAAAAACTAAAATTACTGATGGAACTACTGTTTTAAGTGAAATTAATTCAGAAGCAAACGGAACAGACGTAAAAGATAATATTAAGAGTCTTGATTATGGTTTAAACATTGGAGTTGGTTATAAAATGGAAAATGGTTTATTATTTGGTGCTAGATACAACTTAGGTTTAGCAAATTTAAATGATCTTGAAGGAACTGATTTTTCTAATAAAAATAGCGTAATAAGTATATCTGTAGGATACTTTTTTAACTAAAAAAGTCAACTAATTTACAAAAGACTGTCTTTTTAGGCAGTCTTTTTTTTTGCCCTACTTTCGTGGATGGAATTTTTCCATTACTGATTTTAAGAACGTTTTATCTACATGTACGTAGATTTCGGTTGTAGTAATACTTTCGTGGCCTAGCATTTGTTGTATGGCTCTTAAATCTGCTCCATTTTCTAGTAAATGTGTTGCAAAAGAATGCCTAAATGTGTGTGGACTTACTTTCTTTTTAATATTTGCTTTTAATGCTAACTCTTTTATAATCATAAAAACCATATTACGAGTTAATTGCTTTCCTCTACGGTTTAAAAAAATAGTATCTTCAAATCCTTTTTGTGGATTTTCATGATTTCTTATTAGACTGATGTATGTTCTAATAATTTTTTGTGTATGCCTATTTATCGGTACAAATCGCTGCTTATCTCCTTTGCCTATTACTCGTATAAAACCTTCTTCAAAAAATAAGTCGGACAATTGTAAACTTAGGAGTTCCGAAACTCGTAAACCGCAACTATATAATACTTCTAATAAAGCACGATTACGCTCTCCTTGTGGTTTAGATAAGTCTATTTGCGCTATAATTAAATCAATTTCTTCTGTGGAAATAGTATCTGGTAATTTTCTACCTATCTTTGGAGATTCTAGTAAATCGGTTGGATTTGTTTTTCGATAATCTTCAAAAATCAAATAATCAAAAAAACTACGTAATCCAGAAATTAATCTTGCCTGTGAACGTGGATTTAATGTTTTTGAAATGGTATAAATAAATTGCTGTACTTGTTGTTCTTCAATTTTTATTGGAGAAACTACTATTTCATTTTCTTCTAAATAACAAATCAATTTATTTATATCTCTTGTGTAGCTTTCTATTGAATTTTTTGACAAACTTCTTTCTATCTGTAAAAATAGTATATAATCTTGTATTGCATTTTTCCATTTCATAGATAACTAAATTACTTAATTATTAGTAAGCTAAGGTCTTATCGTATTTCTAACGCAATACTAATTATTTTCTTCAACAAAAAAAGTGCATCTTATCCACAAAAAACAAGCGTTTATTCACATGTTATGAACGTTAAATAATGATTCTTAAACTAAGAAAAGATTATTTGTTAATGAATTACTATAAGTGTATTACAAATCCTACAGCAACTTGAATATCTCCTTTAATTGCATACTGATTATTAACGCTATAATCGTATCGTAATGCTGGTTCAACACTAACATGGTCTCCTATAAAAAATGCATATCCAAATTGTAGCCCTACAAACATTGGGTTTTTAAGTACATCTTTATTATATCCTCCATTCAAATCCAATTGAATTGGGAATTTATCTTTCAAATAATATTTAGCTCCTATTTTGAAACCTAAATTTGTGTTTGAGGTTTCTGCTCCATTATCTCCATAACCAACTCCAACCTTAATTGCCAATTGATCTATAATAAAATAACCTGCTTCTACACCAATATTATATTTTGTAACAGTACCTCCTCCATCTAAAGATGTACTCGAAAAATAGAACCCTGTACTAGATGGTGATGCTGAACCTAAACCTGTATTTGCTTCAAAAAACACATCTCCTTTTTCCATTTGTGCATTTGCTGCTCCAAATGTTATTATTGTTATGATTAAAAATAATACTCTTCTCATGATATTTTAATTTAAGTGCCAAAATTACAATTTTTAGATTAAATCCAAAAAATTATGGAATTATTATTGCATAAAAATCTATTAAATTGAATATGACTTTGCATTTATCCGTTTATTAATTGCTTTTTTTGTAATTTTGCACTATGAAAATTTGCATAATAAATGGTCCTAATTTGAACTTACTTGGCAAACGAGAAACTTCTATTTATGGTTCCAAATCCTTTGAAACTTATTTCGCTGATTTACAAAAAAAACATCCTACTGTTGGGATACACTACTTTCAATCTAATATTGAAGGCGAAATTATAGATATGTTACACGAAGTTGGATTTGATTTTGATGGTATTGTATTAAATGCAGCAGCATATACACATACTTCTATAGGAATTGGAGATGCTGTAAAAGCAATACGTACGAATGTCGTTGAAGTACATATTTCTAACGTATTAAGTAGAGAAGATTATAGACATAAATCTTATATTGCCCCTAATTGCAAAGGGTTAATAATGGGTTTTGGTTTACACGGTTATCAATTAGCGATTGAGGCATTAATAGCATCTAATAAAGATTAATTTAATGAATACAGAAGAACAAGTAATCTTAGTTAACGTAAACGATGTGCAAATTGGGTTAATGCCAAAAATAGAAGCACATAAAAAAGCACTGTTACATCGTGCATTTTCTGTTTTTGTCTTTAATACAAAAAACGAATTGTTATTACAAAAAAGAGCTGCACATAAATACCATTCTCCAAACGAATGGACTAATACTTGTTGTAGCCATCAAAGAAATAATGAAAGTAATTTAGAAGCTGGAAAAAGGCGTTTACAAGAAGAAATGGGCTTTTCCTGTACTCTTAAAGAATCTTTTTCATTTATATACAAAGCTCCTTTTGACAACGGTCTAACCGAACACGAATTAGATCATGTATTGATTGGATATTATAATGAGGATCCTATTATTAATCGAGACGAAGTAGATGATTTTTGCTGGATGAGCATTCCAAATATTGAAATGGATATTAAAACCAATCCAAATAAATATACTGTTTGGTTTAAAATAATCTTTAAAGAATACCTATCGGTGTTACATCATAAAACCTCTATAACAAAATAATTTTAATAAAATGCCAATAGTAACTGTACATAGAAAAGCACACTTTAACGCGGCACATAGACTATATAATAACAATTGGTCTGATGCTAGAAATGTAGAAATTTTCGGAAAATGTGCGAATCCAAATTACCATGGACATAATTATGGCTTGATTGTTGCAGTTACTGGAAGTATTGATATAAACACTGGTTTTGTAATGGATATGAAAGTTTTAAAAGATATTATTAAGACTGAAATTGAAGATTATTTTGATCATAAAAATTTGAATGAACAATTAATTGAATTTAATCCAAAAGATGGACTAAATCCAACTGCTGAGAATATAAGTGTAATAATATGGAATAAATTACGACTTAAAATTGACGCAACATTAAATTTGAAAGTAACCTTATATGAAACCGAAAGAAATTTTGTAACTTATTGCGGATTATGATGAAAAAGATATTTTTTATAATTATAGTACTTAGTATTGGATTATTTTCAATAAACAAACTTATGGCACAAAAAAGCAAAATACGCATTGGCGATAAAGTGCCTTATTTTACATTAAAAGATCAAAATGGAACAAATTTTTCTATTGAAAATTTAGTTCATAAAAAAAATATGGTTATTTATTTTTATCCAAAAGACGACACTCCTGGCTGTACTAAAGAGGCTTGTTCGTTTAGAGATGAATTTGAAGATTTTAAAGACTTAGATACAGTAATAATTGGTATCAGTGGCGATGGAGTTGCGTCGCATAAAGAATTTGAAAAAAAATACAATTTACCTTTTATTTTACTTGCAGACACTAAAAAAGAAGTTCAAAAACTATTTGGTGTTCCTAAAAGTGCCTTAGGCTTAATTCCAGGAAGAGTTACTTATGTGGTAAATAAGGAAGGTACTGTTATATATATTTTTAACAGTCTCCGCAAAGCTAAAGAACACATAAAAAAAGCAAAAGAAGCTTTACAAAATAATATACGAAAACATTAATAACAATAAGAAATCCTATTTGCCATTCGAAATGTGAAGAATGATTAATAAATTTACTAAAATGAAAACAATTCTATATATAATATCATTTTTAAGTTTTTTCAATACCAATTTGCATGGAGAACTAATCAAAAGAAAAACACTAAAAATTGGTGATCCTATGCCGTCTTTTAGTTTGATTGATCAAAATGGCGAATCTTTTGATGCTATTGATTATATTGGCAAACAACCTTTAGTTATTTTCTTTTATCCTAAAGATAATGCTCCTGTTTGCACAACACAAGCCTGTTCTTTTAGAGATTCTTTTGATGATTTTACCAAATTAAATGCAAAAATTGTTGGTATTAGTCCTGATGATGTCGTTTCACACAGAGATTTTCAAAAGAAAAACAAACTACAATACACCCTTTTATCGGATTATAATAAAATCGTTTATGACTTATTTGGAGTTTCTAAACGCGATAGAATTACGTTTATTGCTAATAAAAAAGGAAGGATTGTTTATGTTTTTAATAATCGAAAAGAAGCTAAAATGCATACTTCACAAGCTTTAATAGCTCTTAGAAATCAATTGTAATATCGTTTTAAACATAAAAATTGTTAATAACCTGAATTCGACCTAAACTTACAAGAAGAGAACTTTGTTTAATCATAGAATACTCAGGTTAGTAATAAACGCTATTATTTTTTTTTGATCTTTAAGGTAGTCAAACCAAGTTATCTTTTTATCTCTTTTAAACCAAGTAACTTGTCTTTTTGCAAATCGTCTTGTATTTTTTTTTATTTCTTCAATAGCAAATTCTAATGTTATTTCTTTTTCAAAATAAGAAAATAGCTCTTTATAACCAACAGTTTGTAGCGCATTTAATGTTTTGTATTGGTGTAATTTTTTTGCTTCTTCTAACAAACCTCTATCCATCATTATATCTACTCGCTGATTAATTCGCTTATATATTATTTCACGTGGGGCTGTTAAACCTATTTTTATAGTATTAAATTTTCTTTCTTTCTTTTTATTTTTATTCAAATAAGAAGAATATGCTTTACCTGTTCCTATACTTATTTCTAAAGCTCTAATTAATCGCTGAGGGTTGCTTATTTGAATTGTATTGTATGCGACTACATCTATTTTTTTTAATTTATTTTGTAGTACTTCTATTCCGTCTTGTACCAATTCTTTTTTTAGTTGTTCTCTTATTTTAGGATTCACTTTTGGAAAGTAATCCAATCCATTTAAAACAGCATCTACATACAATCCACTTCCTCCTAATAAAATTACTACATTGTTCGTTTTGTGTAATTCTTTAATTTTTTGAAGTGCGTCTTTTTCATAATTGCCTACAGAGTAAGAATCAAAAATGGATAAATTTTGAATAAAATGATGTTTAACTGTCGCTAATTCTTCTTTTGTTGGAACTGCTGTTCCAATAGTCATTTCTTTAAAAAACTGCCGTGAATCTGCCGAAACAATATCGCAATTAAAATATTTTGCTAGTTCTACTCCTAATGCCGTTTTGCCAATTGCTGTAGTTCCTACTATGGTTATTACGTATTTATTTTTTTGTTTTTTCATAATTCGTGTTCAAATTTAAAGCTTTTTTTTACTTATATTTACGAAAATATAAAAGTTATTTTTTACTCATAATGAGATTTCTTAATACAATTAAATCTTTAGGTCCTGGTTTATTATTTGCTGGTGCTGCTATTGGCGTTTCTCATTTGGTACAATCTACTAGAGCTGGTGCCGAATTTGGATTTGGTTTGTTTTGGGCTCTTATTATTATCCATTTTGTAAAATATCCTTTTTTCCAGTTTGGTCCTCGCTATGCAATGGCTACTGGAGAAAGTCTAATTTCTGGTTACAAGAAGTTAGGAAATTGGGTTCTCTTATTATATGTCATACTCACTTTTATTATTATGTTTATTATTCAAGCTGCTGTAACTATTGTTACTGCTGGATTGGCTATTAATCTTTTCGGTTTTAGTAATAATCTAATTACATGGTCTATAATTATTACCTTTGTAAGTTTACTTATTCTAGTTTTGGGCAAATACTCTTTTTTAGATAAAATAATGAAAGTTATTATTATTATTCTTTCGATAAGTTCTATAATTGCTGTTTTCTTTGCTTTAAAGAATAACACGTTTTCTTTTAGTTTCCAACAAGTTTTACCTAATAATAAAATTGAAATTGCCTTTTTAATTGCCTTTTTAGGTTGGATGCCTGCTCCTTTAGATGTAAGTGTTTGGCAATCTATTTGGACAATAGAAAAGAAAAAAGTTACTAAATCTTACCACATTAAATCTGCTATTTTTGATTTTAACATTGGTTACATTACTACTCTTTTTTTAGGCTTTTGTTTTATTGCTTTAGGTGCTTTAGTAATGTTTCATTCTGGAGAGGTTTTTAGTTCTAGTGCAAGTAAATTTTCGGAACAACTGCTTCTTTTATACACTCAAAATTTGGGTTCTAATATGGCGATTTTTATTTCGATTGCTGCTTTTACTACTATGTTTAGCACTACACTTACTACACTAGATGCTTCGCCTAGATCTTTAGCTAAGTCTATAGAGGTGTTAACTAATACTAAAGTAAATGGATATTATTTCTTTTGGATTATGTTGCTTTCGTTTGGTACTATAGTAATTCTGACTTGGTTTATTTCCGATATGAAGCTAATGGTGAAAATTGCTACTATTTTTTCTTTTATTACCGCTCCATTCTATGCTATTACTAATTTTATTTTAATTACTAGCAAACATACTCCTAAAGAATATCAACCAAAATTAGCTTTACGTATCTTAAGTATTATTGGTATTTTATTTCTTATTGGTTTTACTTTTTGGTTTTTATGGAGTTTAATTTTGTAATTCTTGTTGTTTTTACGAATGCAAATTCAATTTTACACCACAATTATAGCAATAATCTGCGTTATCACTATGTCTTTCTACACTACAATTTGGGCACGATTGTGTATTGGTATGCACTTGTGCTTTGGTCATTTCTGAAGTTACAATTCCTGTTGGTACAGCAATAATTCCATAACCTAAAATCATAATAATGGATGCTATAAATTGTCCTAATGGTGTTACTGGTGCTATATCGCCATAACCTACTGTTGTCATCGTTACTATTGCCCAATAAACAGAGCGAGGTATGCTTGTAAATCCGCTATTTTCTCCTCCATCTTCTCCGCTTTCAACGAGATACATTACAGAACCTAAAATGATGCATAAAATAACTACAAAACTTAAAAAAACTAAGATTTTTGCTCTACTTGCTTTTAGTGCTTTTGCAAAATGGTTTGTTGCTCCTATAAAACGTGCCAATTTTAATATTCTAAAAACTCGTAATAACCGTAATGCTCTTAAGGCTATTAATGCATTTCCTCCTACAATAAATATAGCTACATATTTTGGTATGGTAGATAAAAAATCTATAATTCCATAAAAACTAAAAATGTATTCACTTGGTTTCTTTATAGAAATAATTCTTGCGATATATTCTATACTAAACAATATAGTTATAACCCATTCTGTGTAATTTAACAATGCTGTATGCTGACTGTTAAAACTCTTTACACTTTCTAACATTACTACTACGATACTTGTAATAATTAAACATAATAGTATTACATCGAAGAGTTTTCCCTCTTTGGTATCTGCTTCGTATATTATCTCATGTAATCTAGATTTCCAGCTTTTTTTTATTTTTTCTTGCTTCAAATTAAAATCGTATTATTTTTTGAACTTTATGTTGTCTTAGATAGTTTTTAATTAGATATCGATTGCGATTATCATTTTTTTCTGTGGTTACTAAGTTACGTAAAATTTCGATATTACTTATTTGATAGTTTAAATCTACAAATGTATTTCCTATATATTGATTATTCTCTATTAACACTACGGAATGTTCGCTTGTATTTCTGCCACTATCTACCAAAATCATATTTTTATTACTAAATTTGGTTGATTTTGTTATTGGCTTTAATTCTTTATTAAATATTGGTTTGTGGTTTATTATTTCTTTATACATTTTCAAATCGGACATTAACTCATTGCCTAACAATTCAAAACTTACTGTTTTTGTATGTCCTATTAATTTTTTTATTTTTTTTGATTCTCGCAAAAACAAGTTATTTACCGCTTTTTTTATATTTATATTTTTATCTATATATAGTATTTTTCCATTAGTTCCATGCATATAAAACACACCTGTTTTTTCTGGCAAGGTCTCTAAAATTTGAGTTAATCTACTAGATATTTTGGTGTTTTTAATTGGCTTTATTGCTTTTTTTACAATCTCTTTATCTATATCTTTATGTAACAACATCGAAAAAAGTTTTACGGTTGCATACGCATCTCCCTCTGCTCTATGCCTATTAGAAACTGCTATTCCTAATGATTTACATAATTTCCCTAAACTATATGATGGTTGATTTAAAAATATTTTTTTACTCAATTGTACTGTACAAATGGTTTCTTTTTCAAAATTATAGCCTAGACGATCGAATTCTGTCCTTAAAATTCTATAATCAAAACTTGCATTATGTGCTATTAATATACAATCCGAAGTAATTTCGATAATACGTTTTGCTACTTCATAAAATTTTGGTGCATTCTGCAGCATTTTATTATTAATTCCTGTTAAATTAACAACAAACGGCTGTATTGGTTTTTCTGGATTTACCAAACTCACAAATTTATCTACCACTTTATTACCATCATATTTATATATAGCGATTTCGGTAATTCCTTCTTCGTTAAATTTCCCTCCTGTGGTTTCTATGTCTACTATTGCGTATATTTTCTTTATTTTTTAGTTTGGTTTTAATCTATTTTTACTCGTTCTTCTCTATTGGCTATTTCCCATGCGGTTAAAAATACTAGTTGTGCCCTTTTTGTTAATATCTCATAATTAATCTTGTCTTCTGTATCTGTTTCTTTATGATAATCTTTGTGTATTCCGTTAAAATAAAATATTATTGGAATTCCATTTTTTGCAAAATTATAATGATCGGAACGATAATAATAGCGGTTTGGATCTTTTGTATCGTTATATTTATAGTCCAACTCTAATTGTGTATATTTTTTGTTTATTGCTTCGGATATAAAATGTAATTCTTGGCTTAATTTATCTGATCCTATTAAATACACAAAATTTGGATTGTCTTCGTGCCTTTTATCTACTCTCCCTATCATGTCAATATTCAAATTTACTACGGTATTTTTTAATGGAAATACTGGATGTGATGTATAATATTTTGATCCGTATAATCCTTCTTCTTCTCCTGTTAAATTTAAGAATAAAACAGATCGTTTTGGCCCTTCGCCTTCTATAACTGCCTTTTGAAATGCTTCTGCTATTTCTAATAATGCGGATGTTCCTGAACCATTATCGTCTGCTCCGTTAAAAATTTCTTCGCTTTTGGTTTCTAAATTGCCTTTTTTTACTCCTAAATGGTCATAATGTGCCGATATTACTACAACTTCTTCTGGTTTTTCTGTTCCATATATAAAAGCTAACACATTCTCGCTTGTATCTTTGGACTTGCCTTTAAAATATTCTTTTGGTATGGTTTGAAAATATTTTCCTTCGGATATCGCTGCTTCTAATTCGATACTTTTATAATAATCTGCAAGATATTTTGCTGCTATTTTTTGTCCTTTCTCGCCTGTTTTTCTTCCTTCAAACTCTTTTGAGGTTAATTTTAATAAATGTTTTTTTAAATCTTCTGAGGTTATTGTACTTGAATAGTAATAAATTGATTTATTATCCTGCAATATAATTTCTCTGGCTATTTTTGCTTTCTCTTGTGGTGTTTTTACTGTAGCAATTGGCGCTTTCTTTACAGAGTCTTTTGTAGTTTGTGATACTATTTTTTTTGAACTACAGGAAGTAGCTAACACCAATAATATTATTAATCCTGTTCTATTCATTTCTCTTTATTTTATGCTTCAAAAATAACTAATTTTAATGATATAAAAATTGTTTTGTTTTTTTATCGAAAGTAACTGATTTTGTTTCGAATAAATCTTGTAATTGATTTGTTTCTATAATTGTTTTTGTATCTCCACTCGCAAACTTATTCTCGCTCATTAGCCATAAATTATCTGCAAATTGAATTGCTAATTGTAATTCGTGCGATGATATTAAAATTGTTTTGTTTTGTTTTGTTGATAATTCTTTTAACAGTTTATATATTTCTACTTTATTATTTATATCTAAATGTGCTGTTGGTTCGTCTAATAATATTATTGGTGTATCTTGTGCTAAGGCTCTTGCTATCATTACTTTTTGATATTGTCCATCGCTTAATTCCTCTATTTTATTATTTTTTATAGCATCTATTTTTGTTACTTCTATTGCTTTTGCAATCTTTAATACATCTTTTATGGTCATTTTTCCAATCCAATTGGTATACATTTGCCTTCCTAATGCTATTAATTCATAAACGGTTAAATTATTTGGTGGAATTCTTTCTGTTAATACAACACTAACTTTTTTTGCTAATTGAATCGATGTGTAATCCTTTATTTCTTTATTTTCTATATAAATTTTACCTTTTAATACTAGTTGCATTTTGGATAGTGTTCTAAGTAATGTTGATTTTCCTATTCCATTTTTACCTAATAAACAAATCAATTTTGGTTCATTTACTGTCACATGAATATTAGATGCTATTACATTTTGATTCTTTTTTGTAACATATCCTATACTAAGATTTTCTATTTTTAAAATCTTATTCATTCTTTTTTTTTATATTTTGATATAGTATTTTCTTATTTGTTGCCTTTTCTTCAAAATCTGGACAAGTATTTTTTCCTATAAATCCTCCAAATTCACAAAGTACTTTTTTTTCTTTGTCGTAAACATAGGTTAATGCATCTGGACATTGGTAACAATCATGTATCATAAATACTTTTTTCCCATTGTAAGTATATTGTTCTATTAATTGTTTATGCATTTTATTTTTTTCAAAATCTGCTATTAGCTCTTTTATCCATGTTATTTCTTCTATTGGATTTGTTGCTGTATTCTTTAAATCTTTCATTTTATTTGTTTTGCAATTAGCTAATAGTAATAGTATTCCAATTATACTAATTTTTAATCTTATCATTTCTCTTATTTTTTAATTACTCTTTGCTTTATAACCTCTGTTTGATGTGAAATTTATTTTACATCGAACTGAGGTTTATAATATTACTTTTTGTTTTCTTATTAGTAGCCAAATTACTAGTGGTGCTCCAAAAAGAGATGTTATTGCATTTATTGGCAAGGTATATTCACTATTTGGTATTTGTGCTATTATATCGCTTATTAACATTACTATTGCTCCTATTATTAACGTTACTGGCAATAATATTTTATGATTTGACGTCTTAAAAAGGATTTTTGCTATATGTGGCACTGCTAATCCCACGAACGCTATTGGTCCTGAAAAAGCGGTTATTATCCCTGTTAATAATGCTGTTGCTATTAAGGTAATATTTCTTGTTTTCTTTATATTTACTCCCATACTTTTTGCATAATTCTCTCCTAATAATAATGTATTTAGAGGTTTTATTAGGATAACTACTAGCAACATTCCTAGTATATAAATTATTAAAAATAGGATGAGTTCATTCCAACTCAAATTACCTAAACTTCCAAAGCTCCAAAATAAGTATTGTTGTAATTGTTCTGCCGAACTAAAATATGCCAATACACTTATTATTGCGCTTGTTATACTTCCAAACATCAATCCTATTATTAAAATAGACATGGTATTTCGTACTTTTTGTGCTACAATCATTACTGCTAGTAACACTATAAATGCTCCTAAACTTGACGCTATTGCTAATCCGTAATTTGAAAATGCTATTGCTGCTATATTTGCTCCTAAAAAAGATGTTCCTAAAACCAATAATGCAACTCCTAAACTTGCTCCTGAACTAATTCCTAACACAAATGGTCCTGCTAATGGATTTCGAAATAAGGTTTGCATTAACAATCCACTTACCGACAATCCGCTTCCTACTAACATTGCTGTTATCGCTTTTGGAACTCGATAATCTCTTATTATGTAATAGCTAGTTTGCTTCATATCTTCATTTCCAAGCAAACTCTGCACTACTTCTTTAAATGGTATATTTACCGAACCTAGACTTATATTTAATATACTAAACAGTAGCAATGCTATTATTAATAGTATTATATATAATGTGTAATTGGTTTTAATCAAAATTAATACTGTATTCTCACGCAAAGTACGCAAAATTATTTCGCAAAGTTACGTAATGGAATAGGTTTTTTACAAGAAACTTATGTCTTAAAATCAAATTCCAATTGTGTTGGTAATAACCGAAACGTTTTGCGGTGGTATTTTGTTATTCCAAATTCTCGAATTCCATCTCGATGTTGTTTGGTTGGATATCCTTTGTTTTTATGCCAATAATAATTTGGAAATTCTTTGGCTATTTTTTGCATATAATCGTCTCTATACGTTTTTGCTAATACCGATGCTGCTGCTATACTCTTAAATTTTGCATCTCCTTTTACAATAGTTTGGTGTGGAATTTTTTTATACGTTTTAAATTTATTTCCATCTACTATGATAAATTCTGGTTTTATTTTGAGTTTTGCTATAGCCTTATGCATTGCCAAAATAGAGGCTTGTAGTATATTTATCTCATCTATTTTTTTTTCGTGTATGTATGCTACTGCGTAAGCTAATGCTTTCTCTTCTATAAATGGTCTTAATTTTTCTCGTTGTTTTTCGGTTAGTTGTTTGGAATCGTTTAGTAAGGCATGTTCAAAATTATCTGGCAAAATAACTGCTGCTGCAACTACAGGTCCTGCTAAGCAACCTCTTCCTGCTTCGTCGGTGCCTACTTCTAGCTTATATGTTGAATATTTAAGTTTTAGCATGTTGTTTTTGATAATAAAATGCTGGTATTAATAACAATACAAATATTGGATGTATTAAAAACCTTCGTATATAAAATAGTGGTAAATAGGTATAGGATTCTATAAATTGGATTATTATAAAAAACAAAATTATTAGAATAACAAAGGCAATGGTATAGAACCAAATACTAAATTTAAGATATTGTTTTTGAAATAATAGATAAATAATTCCCATAGAAAGAAAGAAATTTAATAGGTATCTATATAAAATATTTAGAACTAATTTAACGGAATTAAATTCTGGAATTGCTTTGTGCAGATAATCATTTTTAAAATAGGTAATAAATGGATCGTAAAACAGTTTGGATGCAAATGCTCGAATTAATACAAATGATAAGAACAATATTAGTATGCCTATGCCTTGAATTATTTTAGTCATTTCTTAACTTTTTATAATTCGAAAATTTATTTACCCAAATTATCCATAGTAGAAATACCATGCCGTAGATTATTGCTGGAAACACAATATTATGTAGTATATTTTGATGTTTTGGGTACTCTAATATTCCTATAGATAATATCGCTATTCTAAATATATTGGTACTATAAATTAGCAGACTTCCTACGATTCCGTAAATAATGGTTACTTTTAAACTTCCTGAAAACGCGATGATAAATGCTAAAAATAAAATAATTATGTTTATCGAATTACATCCCTCTATTACTCGTGAGACATAATTTTTATTGATCCAAATTTTTATAGATAATTCATTTTGATGTTGTTCTACTTTTGCATTATATCCTAAAATGGCAATCATTTTTACTGTTTGATTTGCCACTTTGGTTGTTATTGGTGAACAGGTAAATACCGTTTCTTTTTTTTGTGTTTTATTTAAATAATACGAATACAATCCTACCATTATCCCATAACTGACAAAGAATTTTATTATAAATAATTGTAAGACTTTGTTTTTTTGTTTCATAATTTAACCATAAGGTACGTATGGTATTTTAGATTTTATTTAAAATATTTCTGCCATCATACATCGCACACTTCCTCCTCCATTTTCTTCGATGGTTTTTACATCGCTTTTTAAAATTGTTCCGTGTGCTTCTATAATTGTAATTTGTGCTTTGCTTAAACTTTGGTATGCTGTTTCGCTCATTACAATATATTCTTTTTCTTTTCCTTTTAGTTGCAATGTATTTCCTGCAAATGATGCTACTTGTTCTTTGGATATGTTAATGATTTTTTTTCCTGAATCTTCTAATACTTTTGCGACATGTTTCCGTTGTTTTTTATCATCTATAGTTTGTAAACAAATTATTGCATACGTTTTTCCTATGCTCATCATTACGTTAGTATGGTATATTGGTTTTCTTTTTCCTTCTACAGAATGATTTGCTCTAAATACAACTGGTGTATATTCTAAATCTTCACAAAACTCAATAAATATTGCTTCTTTTGATCTAGGTGATAAAGCGCAATAGGCAATTCTATTTTCTCTATCTAAAACCATACTTCCTGTTCCTTCTAAAAAAAAGTCTTCATTTTCTGCTTCTGTATAATCTAATATATTTTCGATTTTTACACCTTGTTTTTCTATCGTTTCTATAACATCTATTCTTCGTTCTGAACGTCTATTTTTAGCAAACATTGGATATACGCATACTGTTCCTTTTTCATGAAATGAAATCCAATTATTCGGAAAAATTGCATCTGGTGTATCTGGTTCTTTTGTATCGTCTACAACAATTACCTGTACGCCTACTTTTTCTAATTTAGCAACTAGTGTATTAAATTCTTTTAAAGCTTTTGTTTGTATTGTTTTTGCTAGTGCTTTTGTTTTTTTTTGATAATGATTATTTACTGCTGTTTCTTCGTTTCTTCTAAAAGAAACTGGTTTTATCATTAATATTGTATCTGTTATTTGGCTCATTATTTTATCTTTTTTATCTCTTCTATCCTATTCTTTCTTGTTTCTCCTATTTCTTAATAGAAATAGTCTGCTTTTATAATCTTTCGTTGCTATTATTTGATGCTAGCTTTGTAATATTCTACTTGATGTTTTTGATATTTTTTTAACCGTTCTGGCTTCGATTTTGCACTTTTTATTTTGTTGCTTTTTTTATAAATAGCATCTATTATATCGTGATAATATACTGCAAACAATATAACATCTCAATCGTTAATTTCGTTTCTAACTATTTGTAACTGTTGTAATACATTTTATAAATGATAGAAATTATTTTCGATATATTTTTGTACCAATGAAATCAATGTTGTTTGTAACATTTTCTTTTATACAGAATACACTATAAATTATTTGCTTTAATGGTTTTTGTAATTTCTTCTAGAATTTCAAAAGCTGTTTCTGCCATTTTATTTCCTTTTAAATCTAACAAGGGATTTACCTCTACAAATTCTACACAAACCACTTTCTTTGTTTCTATAAAGCGATTAATAATTTTTATTACTTCATATTGATCAAATCCTTTTGCCACAGGTGTTCCTGTTCCGTATGAAATTAAATCGCAGTCCATACTATCTACATCAAATGAGATATAGATTACATCACAGTTAGATAATTTTTCTATAGCTTCATCGACACAGGTTTTTAATCCTCGAAAACGTATTTCATCTACTTTATAATTTTTAATTTGTAACCTTTCAATTTGTTTATCTTCTGGTTCTTCTGTGTCTCTAACACCAAAATATATTAAATTTTCTGGTGCTAATTTAGTTCCTGAAATACCAATATTTTTCATTCGTTCCCACAATTCTGCCGTTCCTCTTGAAACATCATTTATTTCATATTCTAGGTTATCTTCTGCTAATGCAGCTGCAAGTGGCATTCCGTGTATGTTTCCTGATGGTGAGCTATATGGTGAGTGTATATCTGCGTGTGCATCAATCCAAATTACGCCGATTTCTTTTCTTGGATATGCTGCTTTAACTCCACTTATTGTTCCTAATGCTGCAGAATGGTCTCCTGATAATACTATTGGAAATTTTTGTTCTTGTAAATTCACTTTTACATGATTGCTCAAGCGCATACATTGGTGTAAAACACTATCTATTCGTTTTGCGAAAGAATTATTTACTTTGTTATATACCGATTCATTTTCGGTCTCTACATCTTCAAATTCATAGATACTAAAATAATTATTACTTTGATTTATTGCTGCTATCTCAATGGCATCGACTCCCATATCGGAACCTCTTGTTCCTGCTCCAACATCGGATCTGTTTTTTATAATTTTAATAGATTTCATAATATATCATTAAAAAATGCCATTCAAATCGTGTTTAAATGACATTTATTTTTGTGGTTATCTTTTCTCTACTGGTTTAAATTCTCGTTGATTTTCTCCAATATACAATTGTCTTGGGCGACCAATTGGCTCGTTATTTAATCGCATTTCTCTCCATTGTGCTATCCATCCTGGCAAACGCCCAATTGCAAACATTACGGTAAACATCTCTGTTGGAATACCGAGTGCTCTATATATAATTCCTGAATAGAAATCTACATTTGGATACAACTTTCTTTCTACAAAGTACGCATCGTTTAGTGCTACTTCTTCCAAGTGTTTTGCTACTGCTAGTACTGGATCATCCATATCCAAGTCTTGTAATAATTCATCTGCTGCCGATTTGATTATTCTTGCTCTTGGATCGAAATTTTTATATACTCTATGTCCAAATCCCATTAATCGGAATGAATCTTTTTTATCTTTTGCTTTTGCGATGTACTTTTCTACATCGCCTCCATCTGCTATTATATTTTCCAACATTTCAATAACTGCTTGGTTTGCTCCTCCATGTAGTGGTCCCCAAAGTGCAGATACTCCTGCCGATATGGATGCAAATAATCCTGCATGTGAGGATCCTACTATTCGTACTGTTGATGTTGAACAATTTTGTTCGTGATCTGTATGTAAAATTAATAATTGATCTAATGCATTGGTAATTATTGGATTAATTTTATATCTTTCGTTTCTTTTTGTAAATAACATTTGCAAAATATTTTCGATATAATCAAAATCATTATGCGCATAGTTCATTGGTTTTCCTAGGTTTTTACTATGTGCCCAAGATGCTATTACTGGTATTTTCGCCATTGTTTTACATATAGCTTGGTACATTTGCTCTTCATCGTTTACATCGACTGAATGCGGATTAAAAGCTGTTAATGCTCCTGTAAGGGAAGATAAAATTCCCATTGGATGTGCATTTTTAGGAAATCCATCCAAAATATCTTTCATCTCTTCATTTAGCATTGTATGTGATTTGATTGTATTTTCAAATCGTTCTAGCTCCATTTTTTTTGGCAGTTCTCCAAAAATAACTAAATATGCTACCTCTAAAAAACTAGAATTTGCTGCCAAATCTTCTAATCCATATCCTCTATATCTCAAGATGCCTTTTTCTCCATCTAAAAAGGTTATGGCGCTTTTACAAGATCCTGTATTTTTAAATCCTGAATCTAGAGTTATAATACCTCCTGTACTTCCTCTTAATTTTTTAATATCGATTGCAATTTCATTTTCACTTCCAATTTCAACGGGAAATTCATATCTTTCTCCTCGAAATTCAAACACTCCTATTTCTGACATAATTCTTTTTTATTTTATTATTTTATTTACTGTAAAATCGTCTTTACGCTGTTACAGTTACCAAAGTTACGTAATTATTAATTAAATTGTAACTTTAAATGCAGCCTTTTTAGGATAAAATGCCATATCTCCTAATTCTTCTTCAATTCGCAACAATTGATTGTATTTTGCTATTCTATCTGTTCTTGATGCCGATCCTGTTTTAATTTGTCCTGTATTTAACGCTACTGCCAAATCTGCAATAGTTGTATCTTCTGTTTCTCCTGAACGGTGTGAAATTACAGAGGTATATCCTGCATTTTTTGCCATATTTACTGCTGCAATTGTTTCTGTAAGTGTTCCTATTTGATTTAATTTTATCAATATGGAATTGGCCGATTTCTCTTTTATTCCTCTTTGTAATAAATCTACATTTGTCACAAACAAATCATCTCCTACAATTTGCACCTTATCTCCTATTTTGTCGGTCAAATAGTTCCATCCTTTCCAATCGTTTTCATCCATACCATCTTCTATAGATATAATTGGATATTTTTTAGTTAGTTCTGCCAAATAATCTGCTTGTTCTTCGGATGTTTTTATTGCTCCTTTTTCTCCTTCAAATTTTGTGTAATCGTATTTTCCTTTTACATAAAATTCGGATGCTGCACAATCTAACGCTAAAACAATTTCTTTTCCTGCTTTATATCCTGCATTTTTTATTGCTTCTAAAACGGTATCTAGTGCATCTTCTGTTCCTTTAAATTTCGGTGCAAATCCTCCTTCATCTCCAACTGCTGTACTTAATTCTCTATCGTGTAAAATCTTTTTTAAGTTATGGAATATTTCACTTCCCATTTTTAATGCTTCTGTAAAATTTTTTGCTCCTACTGGCATAATCATAAATTCTTGGAATGCGATTGGCGCATCAGAATGTGATCCTCCATTTACAATATTCATCATTGGTACTGGCAATGTGTTTGCACTAACTCCTCCAATATATCTGTACAATGGCATGTTCATTTCATTTGCTGCTGCTTTTGCTACTGCTAATGACACTCCTAATATTGCATTTGCTCCTAATTTTGCTTTATTTGGGGTTCCGTCTAATGTAATCATTATTTGATCTATTGCATTTTGCTCAAATACGGATTGTCCTATCAATTGTTTTGCGATGATATCATTTACATTTTTAATTGCATTGAGTACTGATTTTCCCATGTAGTCCTTTCCTCCATCTCTTAGTTCTACAGCCTCGTGTTCTCCTGTCGATGCTCCTGATGGTACTGCTGCTCTTCCTAAAACGCCACTCTCTGTAATTACATCTACTTCTACTGTTGGATTCCCTCTTGAGTCAAAAATTTGCCTTGCGTGTATGTTTATTATTATACTCATTGCTTTTTTATATTTATTTTTTATTTTTCTTTAATCCGAAAATACTATCTATTTATATTATTGATAAACTCATCAAACAAATAAGATGAATCGTGTGGACCTGGACTTGCTTCTGGATGGTATTGTACTGAAAAACAATTTTTATTTTTCACACGCATTCCTGCTAAACTATCATCGTTCAAATGCAAATGTGTTATTTCTAATTCAGGGTGATTTTCTACTTCTTTTTTATCTACCACAAAACCGTGATTCTGTGATGTTATTTCTGCTTTTCCTGTATTTAGGTTTATTACTGGATGGTTTATTCCTCTATGTCCATTATGCATTTTATAGGTTTTTACACCATTTGCTAATGCTATAATTTGATGTCCTAAACATATTCCAAATATGGGTAAATCTCTTTTTATAATTTCTTTTGCTAAAGTTTGTGCTGCTACTAATGGCTCTGGATCTCCTGGTCCATTAGATAAGAAATAACCATCTGCCTTAAAGGATTCCATTTGTTTAAATGTTGCGTTATAAGGAAACACTTTAATATAACAATCTCTATTGGATAAGTTATTTAGGATATTTTTTTTTATTCCTATATCTAATGCTGCTATTTTATAGGTTGCGTTTTCATTTCCTACATAGTAAGGTTCTTTTGTCGATACTTTAGATGCCAATTCTAAACCTACCATGGTTGGCATTTTTTTTAATTGTTTTTGGAGATTTTCTATATTTGTATCTGTGGATATCAAGGCATTCATTGCTCCTTTATTTCTAATATACCTTACTAATGCTCTTGTATCTACATCAGAAACAGCTACTAAATTTTGTTTTTTCAAAAATATTAATAAGGAATTCTCTGCATTTATTCTGGAATAATTGAAACTAAAATTTCTACATATTAAGCCTGAAATTTTCACTTTTTCGGATTCTTGCTCTGTTCTATTTGTTCCATAATTACCAATATGTGCATTTGTAGTTACCATTATTTGTCCGAAGTAAGATGGGTCTGTAAATATTTCTTGATATCCTGTCATTCCTGTATTAAAGCAAATCTCACCTAAAGATGTTCCTTCAATTCCAATAGATTTACCTTCAAAAACGGCACCATCTTCTAGTAAAATAATTGCTTTTTTATGCATCTTTTTTAGTACTTTTTTATTCTTAATTAAAGTTCAAAGATAAAAAAAAGATAAACTAAATTTTAGTTTATCTTTTCTATTTTAAGATGTTTATTAACATCTTCTATTTTATAAATTATGATAATATTTGAATATTTTTTTTACATCTTTTTCTTTTTTGTATGAAAGCCTATTTTGCTTTACATACTGGACAATTGCATCTTTTTTATCTTCAAATAACTTTAAAATTGATTTCTTTTTTAGCTTTATTCTTTTAATGCTATTTTCTTTTTTTATGTAATAACTTGATTGCTTTTTATATTCATCACTTTTGTTATTATCCATTTGATATGGTTTAACTTTTGCGACTACATAAGTCACTTTATAACCTCTTAATAAAGTATTATTTTTAGCTTTTTCTACTACCTCATAAATTTTATTTTCTTTATTGAAAGAAAACACTTTATACATTTTATTATCAATTATAATATGCTTATAATATTCTTTCTCTATATTATAAATAAGTCCATCTTGCTTAATCACTAATTTATTTGTATCTACATTAATATTGATACTATCTGCTTTTGTAGTTTTTCCATTGTTTAGATAAACTGTATTCTTATTATTCCATTTATCAAATAAGTAAACACTCCCTTTTATTTCACGATTTTCTATGTATATCGTCCCAGAAGAGATTCTATGATATCCTAATAAAGTAAATTTTCTTTGTGCATGAAGTAATACTCCAAAAGAAATTATTACAATAAAAGTTAAATGTTTTTTTTTCATATTAAGTCGTTTTACACAAATATAACAAAAAAGGACAAACTAAAAATCTAGCTTATCCTTTTTTATATTAATAATACACTTGGCATTTATTCTTCTTCGTTTGATTTTGTATCTACAACTGGTGGTGTAGAAACCGCAGTAGTTTTATTTTTACCACCTCTACGTCTTGTTTTTTTCTTCTTTTTGCCATTCGGATTGTAAACTTCGTTATAGTCTACTAACTCAACCATTGCCATTTCTGCGTTATCTCCTTTTCTGTTTCCTAATTTGATAATACGAATATATCCGCCTGGTCTATTTGCTACTTTTACAGCAACATCTCTAAAGAGTTCGGTTACTACCTCTTTTCTCTTTAAGTACTTGAATACAATACGTCTATTATGTGTTGTATCTTCTTTAGATTTAGTAATTAATGGCTCTATGTATTGACGCACAGCTTTTGCTTTTGCTAAAGTTGTATTTATACGTTTGTGTTCTATAATTGAACAAGCCATATTAGATAACATTGCTTTTCTATGCGCTGTTTTTCTACTTAAATGATTAAATTTCTTTCCGTGTCTCATTGTGCTCTATTGTCTTTACTTTCTAAACTTTAATAAAGTTTAAAATATCTTATTTACTCTTTATCTAGTTTGTATTTACTTAAATCCATACCAAAGTTTAATCCTTTGACATTTACTAATTCATCTAACTCTGTTAATGATTTTTTACCGAAGTTACGGAATTTCATTAAGTCATTTTTATTAAACGAAACTAAATCTCCTAACGTATCTACTTCTGCCGCTTTTAAACAGTTTAATGCTCTTACAGATAAATCTAAGTCTACTAATCTTGTTTTTAACAATTGTCTCATGTGAAGAGATTCTTCATCATAAGTTTCTGTCTGTGCTATTTCATCTGCTTCTAAAGTAATTCTTTCATCAGAGAACAACATAAAGTGATGGATTAATATCTTTGCTGCTTCTGTTAATGCATCTTGTGGACTAATAGAACCATCCGTATCAATATCAAAAACTAATTTTTCATAATCTGTCTTTTGTTCTACACGAAAATTTTCTACTGCGTATTTCACATTTTTTATTGGTGTATAAATCGAATCAATAAAAATTGTTCCTAATGCTGTCGATACTTTTTTATTTTCTTCTGCTAATACAAAACCTCTTCCTTTCTCTATAGTTATCTCTAAATCTAAATTTACAGATTTTTCCATATTACAGATTATCAACTCTGGATTTAGTATTTGAAATCCAGAAATAAAATTCTGGAAATCTCCTGCTGTTAATTGTTCTTGATTTTTTATTGATATAGATACAGTTTCATGATCTGTTTCATCAATTTGTCTCTTAAAACGAATTTGTTTTAAGTTTAAAATAATTTCTGTTACATCTTCTACAACTCCTTTAATTGTGGAGAATTCGTGCTCTACGCCTTCTATACGTAAAGATGTAATTGCAAACCCTTCTAAAGAGGATAAAAGCACTCTTCTAAGTGCATTACCAACAGTTAAACCAAAACCTGGTTCTAATGGTTTGAATTCGAATCTACCTGAAAAATCGGTAGAGTCGATTAAAATTACTTTATCTGGTTTTTGAAAATTTAAAATTGCCATAAATTTTACTAGTATCTTTAAATTATTATTTAGAATATAATTCTACAATAAATTGTTCGTTAATATTTTCAGGTATTTGTATTCTTTCAGGAGTCTTTACAAAAGTTCCTGTCATGGTGTCTACATTAAAATTTAACCATTCGTATACTGTACTATTATTTGCTAGTGCATTTTGTATTGCTACTAACGATTTTGATTTTTCTCTAACTCCAATTACATCTCCTTCTTTTAATGTGTATGACGGTATATTTACAATCTCTCCATTTACTGTTATATGTCTATGAGACACTAACTGACGTGCTCCATTTCTTGATGGAGATATTCCCATTCTATATGCTACATTATCTAAACGTGATTCGCATAATTGCAATAAAATTTCACCTGTAATTCCTGATGATGCGGAAGCTTTTTTAAACAAATTACGAAATTGTTTTTCTAAAATTCCGTAAGTATATTTTGCTTTTTGTTTTTCTTGTAATTGCATAGCGTATTCGGATTTTTTTCCTCTACGTCTATTATTTCCGTGCTGTCCTGGAGGATAATTTCTTTTTTCAAAATTTTTATCCGATCCAAATATAGCTTCTCCAAATTTACGAGCTATTTTAGTTTTTGGTCCTGTATATCTTGCCATTCTTTTTTTTTTATAAAGGGATTATGAATTAAGGCTTATCCTTCGAAAATCGTATTCCTTTAAATTAGTTTATTAATTATACTCTTCTTCTTTTTGCTGGACGACATCCATTATGTGGCATTCCAGTAACATCAATTATTTCTGTAACTTCGATACCATTATTATGTAATGTTCTTATAGCTGATTCTCTTCCATTACCTGGTCCTTTTACGTAAACTTTCACTTTTCGTAATCCTGCTTCATGTGCTACTTTTGCACAATCTTCGGCAGCTGTTTGTGCTGCATAAGGTGTATTTTTTTTAGAACCTCTAAATCCTTGCTTTCCAGCAGAAGACCATGCTATTACATCTCCTTTTTTATTTGTTAAAGAAATAATAATATTATTAAAAGAGGCATGTATATGCGCTTCTCCAATAGCTTCAACAACGACTTTACGTTTTTTTGTTTTATTTACTTTCGCCATAATTAGTCTTTATTATTTAGTTGCTTTCTTTTTGTTTGCAACTGTTTTTCTTTTACCTTTTCTTGTTCTAGAATTGTTTTTTGTTCTTTGACCTCTTAATGGTAATCCACTACGATGACGAATTCCTCTATAACATCCTATATCCATTAAACGTTTAATGTTTATTTGTGTTTCTGAACGTAATTCACCTTCTATGGTATATGTTCCGACTTGCTCACGAATATTCGCTATTTGCTCGTCTGTCCAATCTTGAACTTTAACATTTCCGTCTACTTTTGCATTTGCTAAAACCTCTTTAGCTCTGCTTCTACCTACTCCAAAAATATAAGTTAATGCGATAACTCCTCTTTTATTTTTTGGTATGTCTATTCCTGCTATTCTTGCCATAATTTATCCTTGTCTTTGTTTAAATCTAGGATTCTTTTTATTTATCACGTATAATCTTCCTTTTCTACGCACAATTTTACAATCTGCGCTTCTTTTTTTTAGGGATGTTCTTACTTTCATTTTATAATCTATTTTTATAGTGAGAATTATCTCTTTTAAAATAATAAGTTTGCAAAAGTACAAAATATTATTTACATATCCTCTTTTTTATTAATATCTATAAGTTATTCTTGCAATAGATAAATCATAAGGACTCATCTCCAATTTCACTTTATCTCCTGGCAATAATTTTATGTAGTGCTTTCTCATTTTACCTGATATATGTGCAGTAACGACATGTCCATTTTCTAAGTCTACTCTAAACATTGCATTAGACAATGCTTGTGTTATTACTCCGTCTTGTTCTATTGGTGGTTGTTTAGCCATAATTAAGATATTGCTTTTCTTTTATTTCCTTTTTTCATTAGTCCATCGTAATGACGGTTTAATAAATGTGAGTTTATTTGTTGTAATGTATCCATTGCTACTCCAACCATAATTATCAATGATGTTCCTCCGTAGAACATTGCCCAACTCTGTTGTATTCCAAATTTCACAACCAATGCTGGTAATATTGCTAAAAATGCTAAAAACAAAGACCCTGGTAATGTTATTCTAGATAAAATAGTATCTAAGAAATCTGCTGTTTCACTTCCTGGTTTATATCCTGGAATAAATCCTCCTCCTCTTTTTAAATCATCAGCCATCTTATTTGTTGGAATTGTAATTGCGGTATAGAAATATCCAAAAATGATTATTAATACTGCAAACAATACATTATACCACAAACCAAACATATTTGTAAATTCCATTCCTATATTTTTTATGGTTTCATTTTCTGATTTTTGCAATAATGCTGGCACGAACATAATTGCTTGTGCAAATATAATTGGCATTACTCCTGCAGAATTCAACTTTAGTGGTATATAATCTCTTGCTCCATCTATATTTCCAATATCTCCTGCTACGGTTCTACGGGCATATTTTACTGCGATCTTACGTATTGCTGTTACTAAGAATACGGATGCTAAAATTACTACAAACCAAACAACTAACTCTATTAAAATCATCATTAATCCTCCATTTCCTGATTTTAATTTGGATCCTACTTCTTGTGCAAATGCTAAAGGTAAATTTGCTATAATACCAATCATTATTAATAATGAGATACCGTTTCCTATTCCTTTTTCTGTTATACGTTCTCCTAGCCACATTGCAAATACAGTTCCTGTTGTTAATAACAATATAGAAGAAAACCAAAATACAGTACCATGTCCTAATAAAAATGCACTTTCTGGCACTCCCAAACTTGGCAAACTATATATAAATGTTGGTGCTTGAAATATTAAAATTACAATGGTTAACCAACGTGTAATTTGCGTAATTTTTTTATTTCCACTTTCTCCTTCGTTCTTTAATTTTTGTAAATAAGGGATTGCTATTCCCATTAATTGAACAACAATGGATGCTGAAATATATGGCATAATACCTAGTGCCATGATAGAAACCCTTGCAAATGCTCCTCCTGTAAACATATTAAGAATTCCAATTAACCCTCCGCCTCCTGCTTTACTTCCTATGCCTGACAATTGCTGTGGATCTATTCCTGGTAATGTTATTTGAGTGGCAAAACGGTAAACTACCATCAAACCGAGTGTAAGAATAATCTTATTTCTCAGTTCTTCAATTTTCCAAATATCCTGTATGCTGTTTATTAATTTTTTCATCTTCTAAATAACATTATAGAGTTGTTACTTTTCCTCCTGCTTTTTCTATCGCAGCTTTTGCAGTTTCAGTGAATTTATGAACCGTAATATCTAATTTAGCTTTCAATTCTCCTCTTCCTAATATTTTTACTAAATCGTTTTTACGTGCTAATCTAGCTTCGATTAAAGTTTCCATAGTAACAATATCTTTAAGTTTACCGCTATCTACAAATTCTTGTAATTTATCTAAATTAATTCCTAAATACTCTTTGCGATTTATATTTGTAAATCCAAATTTAGGCACACGTTTTTGTAATGGCATTTGTCCTCCTTCAAATCCTATCTTTCTTGAATATCCAGAACGAGATTTTTGCCCTTTATGACCTCTAGTAGCTGTTCCTCCTTTTCCAGATCCTTGACCTCTACCTATTCTCTTGCTTGTTTTTACTGAACCTTTTGCAGGTCTCAAGTTATTTAATTGCATAACTAATATATATTAAGCTTCCTTAACGGAAACTAAGTGTTTTACTGTATTAACCATTCCTAGAACTGCTGGAGAAGCATCGTGCTTAACCTCTTGGTTCATTTTTCTTAATCCTAAAGCTTCTAAGGTTCTTTTTTGATTCTTTGGCCTTCTTATTGCGCTTTTGACTTGCTTTACTACTATTTTTTTCATTTTAAATTGCTTTATGCTTTTTAAACGTTATACGTTAGTTTATCCGTTAAAAACTTTATTTAATGAAATACCTCTTTGTTTTGCAATTGTATTAGCATCTCTTAGATTTAATAATGCATCAAATGTAGCTTTTACAACATTATGTGCATTGGAAGACCCTTGAGATTTTGACAATACGTCATGTACTCCGACGGATTCTAATACTGCACGAACTGCTCCTCCTGCAATAACTCCTGTACCATGTGAAGCTGGTTTTAAAAACACTCTTGCTCCTCCAAATTTACCTTTCTGTTCGTGTGGTAAAGATTTTTTAAGTATTGGAATTCTTACTAAATTCTTTTTTGCATCTTCTATTGCTTTTGCTATTGCGGACGCAACATCTTTAGATTTACCTAAACCATGACCTACAACACCGTCTCCATTACCAACAACAACAATTGCTGAAAATCCGAATGTTCTACCTCCTTTTGTTACTTTGGTAACTCTATTAACTCCAACTAAATGATCTTTTAAATCTAATCCACTTGGTTTTACTCTTTCTACGTTTGGATATTTTTTATACATAACTCTGTATTAATCTTTAAAATTTTAATCCTCCTTCTCTAGCTCCTTCTGCTAAAGATTTAACTCTACCGTGATACAAATAACCATTACGGTCAAAAGAACATGCTTCTATTCCTGCTTTAATTGCTTTCTTTGCAAGTAATATTCCTACTTCTTTAGATATATCTGATTTTGTTCCTGAAGCCTTTAACTCTTTTGATCTTGACGAAACTGCAACTAAAGTTGTGCAAGTTACATCGTCTATTAATTGTGCTTCTATTTGCTTATTACTTCTAAATACAGATAATCTTGGATGACTTTTTGTACCAGAAATATTCTTTCTAATTCTTTTCTTTATGCGAATTCTACGCTCTAATTTTGTTAATGCCATTTTATATGCTTTATGCTGTTTTACCTGCTTTTCTTCTTAATACTTCGCCTACAAACTTAATACCTTTTCCTTTATATGGTTCTGGTTTACGTAAGGAACGAATTTTTGCTGCAACTTGACCAACTAATTGCTTGTCAAAAGAGGTTAATTTAACAATTGGATTTTTTCCTTTTTCAGAAACAGTTTCAATTTTAACTTCTGGTGCTATCAGCATAACAATGGTATGTGAATATCCTAATGCTAAATCTAAAACTTGTCCTTGATTTGACGCTCTATATCCAACTCCTACTAATTCTAATTCTTTTGTCCATCCTTTAGACACACCTTCAATCATGTTAAATAATAAAGCTCTATATAATCCATGTTTTGCTTTATGATTTTTACTTTCTGAGGATCTTTCCATAGTAATGGTTCCATCTTCTATTTTAATCTCAATATCAGAAAATTCTTGACTTAATTCGCCTAATTTTCCTTTTACAGTCATTGTGTTATCTTTAACATCTACTGTTACTCCTTCTGGAATCGTTATTGGACTTTTACCTATTCTTGACATCTCAAATATCTTTTAATCTATTATTAATATACGTAACATAAAACTTCTCCACCTACATTTTCTTGTATTGCTTTTTTATTTGTCATAACTCCATGTGAAGTGGATACAATTGCAACACCTAAGCCATTTAAAACTCTAGGCATTTCTCCTGCGCCTACATATTTTCGTAAACCTGGCTTGCTGATACGTTCTAATTTCTTAATAACGGATTGTTTTGTTAATTTATCGTACTTTAAAGCTATTTTAATAGTCCCTTGTACTGTATCGTCATTAAATTTATAACTTAAGATATAACCTTGATCAAAAAGTATCTTAGTCATTTCTTTTTTTAAGTTAGATGCTGGAATTTCAACAACTCTATGTCCTGCCATTGTAGCATTTCTAACTCTCGTTAAGTAATCTGATATTGGATCTGTAATCATTTTTATTTGTTTTTTGAATTTGGTTTTTAACTATTTGTTAAACCTAAAATCATTTCTATTTTACCAACTAGCTTTTCTAACTCCTGGTATTAAACCTTTATTTGCCATTTCACGGAATGTAACACGATTAATTCCGAATTGTCTCATATAACCTTTTGGACGACCTGTTAGTTTACATCTATTATGCATACGTACTGGTGATGCATTCTTTGGTAATTTCTGTAATCCTTCGTAATCTCCAGCTTCTTTTAATGCTTTTCTTTTTGCTGCATATTTTGCAACTGTTTTTGCTCTTTTAACTTCACGAGCTTTCATTGATTCTTTTGCCATCTCTTAGTTCTTTTTAAAAGGTAAACCTAATTCGTGTAATAATGATTTTGCTTCTTTATCCGTATTTGCGGATGTTACAAAAGTGATATCCATTCCTGATATTTTATTGATTTTATCAATGTTTATTTCTGGAAAAATAATTTGCTCTGTTACACCTAATGTATAGTTACCTCTTCCATCAAAACCTGTTGCTTTAATTCCTTTAAAGTCTCTAACTCGAGGCAATGATGCTGTAACTAACCTGTCTAAAAATTCATACATTTTAATACCACGCAAGGTTACTTTTGCCCCAATTGGCATTCCTTTACGTAATTTAAATGCTGCGATATCTTTTTTAGATATTGTTGCTAATGCTTTTTGACCAGATATCATAGTTAATTCGTCTACTGCGTATTCGATTAATTTTTTATCTGCTACTGCTGCTCCTACTCCTTTACTAATTACAATTTTTTGTAATTTTGGTATTTGCATTACATTTTTATAACCAAACTCTTCCTTTAAAGTAGTTTTTATACGGTTATTGTATTCTTCTTTAAGTCTTGGATTTTCCATAACTATATTACATTATTTGTTTTCTTTGAAAAACGAACCTTTTTATCATCTTCTATACGAAAACCTACTCTTGTAGTTTTTCCATTTTCAACTAACATTAAGTTAGAGATGTGAATTGGCGCTTCAAATTTATTGATACCTCCTTGTGGGTTTTGAGCACTTGGTTTTACATGTTTTGAAACCATATTTACTCCTTCTACTATTGCTCTATAGTCTTTTGTTACTATTTTCACAATCTTCCCTTCTGAACCTTTATTTGCTCCAGCTAAAACTTTTACTAAGTCTCCTGTTTTTAATTTAATCTTCATAATTTATAAATTTAAAGTACTTCAGGAGCTAGTGATACAATCTTCATGAATTGTTTGTCACGAAGTTCTCTCGCTACTGGTCCGAAAACACGAGTTCCTCTCATTTCACCAGTATTAGAATCTAATAATACACATGCATTATCATCAAATCTGATGTAAGAACCGTCTTTACGTCTTATTTCCTTTTTTACTCTAACAACTACCGCTTTGGATACTTGTCCTTTTTTAGCTGTACCATTTGGAGTAGCATGCTTTACAGAAACTACAATCTTGTCTCCAATAGAAGCATATCGCTTTTTTGTACCACCTAGCACTCTAATAACTAAAACTTCTTTAGCTCCAGTATTATCTGCTACTTTTAATCTTGATTCTTGCTGTAACATAATTATTTAGCTCTTTCTAAAATTTCTACTAATCTCCAACGTTTTGTTTTACTAAGCGGACGTGTTTCCATAATTTTTACGGTGTCTCCTATATTACACTCGTTTTTATCGTCGTGTGCAACATATTTCTTAGTCTTTAATACGAATTTTCCGTACATTGGGTGTTTGGTTCTTTTAACTTCTGAAACAACAATAGATTTCTCCATTTTGTTACTAGAAACTACACCTATTCTTTCTTTTCTAAGATTTCTTTTCTCCATCTTTTATATTCGAAATACTATTGTAATTCTCTTTTAGTTAATTCTGTAGCTAATCTAGCCACGTTTCTTCTCAATTCTCTTAATTGCATAGGAGATTCTAACGGTGAAATTGCATGTGTCATCTTAAGATCTCTTAAATTCTTTTTTGACGTTACAAATTGCTCTTTTAAATCTTCTATTGATAATTTTATTACTTCTGATTGTTTCATCCTAAATTAAGCTTTAGCATAGTCTCTAGCGACTACTAGTTTTGTTTTTACTGGTAATTTTTGAGCTGCTAAACGCAATGCTTCTCTAGCTACTTCTTCCGACACTCCTCCAACTTCAAACATAATTCTTCCAGGCTTTACTACTGCAACAAAATATTCTGGAGATCCTTTACCTTTCCCCATACGTACTTCTAATGGTTTTTTAGTAATTGGCTTATCTGGAAATATTTTTATCCACAATTGACCTTGTCTTTTCATGTGACGAGTAGCTGCGATACGTGCTGCTTCTATCTGACGAGATGTAATTAAATCTTGCTCTAAAGCTTTTATTCCAAACATTCCATTAGAAAGGAGGTGTCCTCTTTGAGAATTACCTTTCATATTTCCTTTACCTTTTTGAACCTTACGACGTCTAACTCTTTTTGGTTGTAACATAACCTCTTACTTTTTAAATAATTATCTTCTTTTTGGTTTTCTAGAACCTTTTCCTTTACTTTGTTTTTTTGACAAACCTACTAATGGATTAAGTTCTCTTTTACCATAAACTTCTCCTTTCATTATCCATACTTTTACTCCTATTTTTCCATAAGTTGTATTTGACTCTACCAAAGCGTAGTCAATATCTGCTCTAAAAGTAGACAATGGAATTCTTCCTTCTTTATAATGTTCTGTTCTTGCCATTTCTGCTCCATTCAAACGTCCTGCAATTTCAATTTTAATTCCTTCACAGTTCATTCTCATTGTTGCTTGAATTGCCATTTTTATTGCTCTCTTATAAGAAATTCTATTTTCTATTTGACGAGCAACACTTGCTGCAACTAAAGTAGCATCTAATTCTGGCCTTTTAATTTCAAAAATATTTATTTGAACTTCTTTACCAGTAATTTTTTTAAGTTCTTCCTTCAATTTATCAACTTCTTGACCTCCTTTACCTATAATAATACCTGGTCTTGCTGTTGTGATGGTAACCGTTATAAGTTTTAATGTTCTTTCGATGATAATACGTGAAACACTAGCTTTATATAATCTAGCAGAAATATATTCTCTGATTTTATAATCTTCAGCAAGTTTATCTCCGTAGTCATTTCCTCCGTACCAGTTAGATTCCCATCCTCTGATAATTCCTAATCTATTCCCTATTGGATTTGTTTTTTGTCCCATATCTACTTATGAATTGCTTTCTGAATTAACTCCTAATATTAACGTTACATGATTAGAACGTTTTCTAATACGATGTGCTCTACCTTGTGGTGCTGGTCTTAATCTCTTAAGCATACTTGCACTATCTACGTATATTTCTTTCACAAATAACCCTGCATCTTCAATTGCTACATCTTCATTTTTTGCTTGCCAATTTGCAATTGCAGATAACATTAATTTCTCTAAATTAATAGATGATTCTTTTGGATTAAATTTTAAAATCTGAAGTGCTTTTTCAACTTCCATTCCTCTTATTAAATCCGCAACAATACGCATTTTTCTTGGCGATGTAGGACAACCATTTAATTTTGCGAAAAATTGATTTTTACGCGCTTCTTTTCGTTGTTCTGCAACTAATCGTTTACGACTTCCCATAATCTAGTTTATTTTCTTCCTTTATTTTTATTTCCTCCATGCCCTCTAAAAGAACGTGTTGGCGAAAATTCTCCTAACTTATGACCAACCATGTTTTCTGTTACATATACTGGTATAAATTGTCTACCGTTATGCACTCCAAATGTTTGACCAACAAAATCTGGGCTTATCATAGAAGCTCTAGACCATGTTTTAATTACAGGATTTTTTCCTGATTCTTTATTCTTTTGGACTTTTTTGTTTAATTTATAACAAATGAAAGGTCCTTTTTTTAATGAACGAGCCATAATTTATCTATTTTTTTCTGCGTTCTATAATATGTTTATTACTATCTTTTGTCTTAGATCTTGTTCTAAATCCTTTTGCTGGTATACCATTTCTAGAACGTGGATGTCCTCCTGATGATTTACCTTCTCCACCACCCATTGGATGATCTACTGGATTCATTACTACTGGTCTAGTTCTTGGTCTTCTTCCTAACCATCTACTTCTTCCTGCTTTACCAGACACAATAAGTTGATGTTCAGAATTTGACACAACTCCTATTGTCGCTTTACAAGTAACTAGAATTAATCTAATTTCTCCAGAAGGAAGTTTTACTGTTGCGTATTTACCTTCCCTTGCCATTAATTGAGCGAACGAACCTGCACTTCTTGCCATTACAGCACCTTGCCCTGGTCTTAACTCTATACAGGATATAACACTCCCTAAAGGCATATCACTTAATGGCATTGCATTTCCTACCTCAGGAGCTACGTTGTTACCAGATAAAATTGTATCTCCAACTTTAAATCCATTTTGCGCTACAACATATCTCTTTTCTCCATCTGCATAATATAACAATGCGATATATGCAGTTCGGTTTGGATCATACTCTATTGTTTTAATAGTTGCTGGAATGTTTTCTTTATCTCTTTTAAAATCAATAATTCTATACATTTTCTTATGACCACCACCAATATTACGTGTTGTCATTCTACCTTGACTATTTCTACCTCCACTCCTTTTCTTTGGAGTCAACAAGCTCTTTTCAGGTTTTGAAGCAGTAACCGCACTAAAATCGGTTACAACTCTAAATCGCTGACCAGGTGTTACTGGTTTTAATTTTCTTAATGCCATCTTCTAAATATTGCTATATAAATCAATGTTATCTCCTTCTGCCAAATGAACAATTGCCTTTTTATAAGCAGATTTAATTCCTGTAACCATACCTTTCTTAGTATACTTAGTATTTCTCTTTACTGGATAATTCATCGTTCTAACTTTCTCTACAGAAACTCCGTAAGCTTCTTCAATTGCAGATTTTATTTCTATTTTATTAGAATTACTTTTCACAGCAAATGTATAGCAGTTTAAAACTTCGCTACTGTCCATTGCTTTTTCAGTAATTATAGGTTTTATTAAAATACTCATTGCTACTATTTTGTAAAGTTAGATTCAATTTGCTCTAAACACGTTTCGGTAATGATTAACTTATTTGTATTCAAAATACCATAAGTGTTTAATCCTGAAATATTTACGGTTTTAACACCTTTCAAATTTCGTGACGACAAATATACATTATTATTTGATGTAGGCAAGACAAATAGAGATTTTTTATTCTCTAAATCTAATCCTTTTAAAACATCTGTGAATTTTTTAGTTTTTGGAGCTTCAAAAGAGAAGTCTTCAACTACCATAATATTATTTTCTTTTGCTTTAATTGAAAGTGCCGATTGTCTAGCTAATCGCTTTAAACCTTTATTTAATTTGAAAGAATAATTTCTTGGTCTAGGTCCAAACATACGTCCTCCACCTCTAAAAACTCCTGATTTTATACTACCTGCTCTGGCTGTACCTGACCCTTTTTGTTTTTTTATCTTTCGTGTACTTCCTGTAATTTCAGCTCTTTCTTTTGCTTTGTGAGTACCTTGTCTTTTATTTGCTAAATGCTGTTTTACATCTAAATATACAGCATGCTCATTTGGTTCTATTCCAAAAACAGCATCTGAAAGCTCAACACTTCTTCCAGTTTTTTTCCCGTTGATATCTGTTACTGCTACTTTCATTATTTTTGAATAATTACGTAAGAATTTTTATGACCTGGAACAGCACCTTTTACTACTAGTAGGTTTTTATCTGTTACTACTTTTAAAACTCTTAAATTTTGAACTTTAATGGTATCTCCTCCCATTCTTCCTGCCATACGCATTCCTTTAAATACTCTTGCTGGATAAGATGCTGCTCCTATGGAACCTGGCGCTCTTAAACGATTATGTTGTCCGTGTGTTGCTTGACCAACTCCACCAAATCCATGACGTTTAACAACTCCTTGAAAACCTTTTCCTTTAGAAGTACCTGTTACATCAACAAACTCTCCTTCTTCAAAATGATCTACAGAAATTGTATCTCCTAATTTATATTCTTTTTCGAATCCTTGAAATTCAACAACTCGCTTCTTAGCGACAGTTCCTGCTTTTTTAAAGTGACCTTTTAAAGCATTTGTTGTCTGCTTTTCAGCTTTGTCATCGAAACCAAGTTGTAGCGCTTCGTACCCGTCAACCTCTTTGGTTCTGACTTGGGTAACTACACAAGGTCCAACTTCTATAACGGTACATGGCATATTTTTACCATTCTCGTCAAAGATACTAGTCATTCCTATTTTTTTTCCTATTAACCCAGACATTAAATTAATTTTTTGGAATTTAGATTTTAAAAAACCGATTCCGTTATACTTATTTTTCTGTTGACTGCAACAGCACATTTTATTATAAAAATTAGGGCTAAATAAAATTCAGCCCTGAATATTATTTTTACCGTTTTTCCATCGCTAAAGCTCAGGACATGTTTCTCTATTTCTAGAGTGTGCAACTTACACTTTTATTTCTACATCAACACCACTTGGCAATTCTAATTTCATCAAAGCATCTATTGTTTTTGATGACGAACTATAAATATCAATTAATCTTTTATAAGCACTTAATTGAAATTGTTCTCTTGATTTTTTATTTACGTGTGGCGATCGTAATACCGTAAATATTTTTTTACGTGTTGGTAATGGAATTGGCCCATTTACTACTGCTCCAGTAGCTTTTACTGTTTTTACAATTTTCTCAGCAGATTTATCTACTAAATTGTAATCGTAAGACTTTAACTTTATTCTAACTTTGTGATTCATCTTGTACTATATTTAGTAAATTATCCTTTTGCTTTTGTTATTACTTCTTCAGAAATATTGGATGGAGTTTGTGCATAATGATCAAATTCCATTGTGGATGTTGCTCTTCCCGAAGACAATGTTCTTAATGTCGTTACATACCCGAACATTTGTGATAGAGGAACAAATGCTTTAATTATTTTAGCTCCTGCTCTATCACTCATATCATTTACTTGCCCTCTACGTCTATTTAAATCGCCAACAATATCTCCCATATACTCTTCTGGAGTAACAACTTCTAACTTCATAATTGGTTCTAAGATTACTGCTCCTGCATTTTTTGCAGATGTTTTAAATCCTATTTTCGCTGCTAATTCAAAAGATAGTGCGTCTGAATCTACTGGATGAAAAGATCCATCTGTTAATTCAACTTTCATACTATCTACAACAAATCCTGCTAAAGGTCCATTAGCCATTGCCATTTTAAATCCTTTTTCTACAGAAGGAATAAATTCTTTAGGTATTCTACCTCCCTTAATCTTATTGATAAATTGTAATCCTGTACCTTCCCAATCTTTATCTGCTGGCCCTATAGTAAATACGATATCTCCAAATTTACCACGTCCTCCAGATTGTTTCTTGTAAGTTTCTCTGTGATCTATTGTTTTAGTAACTGCTTCTTTATATTCAACTTGTGGTTCTCCTACATTTACTTCTACTTTAAACTCACGTTTCATACGATCTATAATAATATCTAGGTGTAATTCTCCCATTCCTGATATAATTGTTTGACCTGATGCTTCGTCTGTTTTTACCTGAAAGGTTGGGTCTTCTTCTGCTAATTTTGCAATTGCAATACCCATTTTTTCAACATCTGCTTTAGTTTTAGGTTCTACTGCAATACCTATTACTGGTGCTGGAAAATCCATACTTTCTAAAACGATTGGATTATCTAAATCTGACAAAGTATCTCCCGTTCTAATATCTTTAAACCCTACTGCTGCTCCAATATCTCCTGCTTCAATATAATCGATAGCATTTTGTTTATTGGCATGCATTTGATAAATTCTAGAAATACGTTCTTTTTTTCCAGTTCTATTATTTAAGACATAAGACCCTGCATCTAAACGACCAGAATATGCACGGAAAAATGCTAAACGACCAACAAATGGATCTGTTGCTATTTTAAATGCTAAGGCTGCAAATGGCTCTTTTGCATTTGGCAAACGTTGCACTTCTTTATCTGTTTTTGGATCCGTTCCAATAATAGCATCTTTATCTAAAGGCGAAGGTAAGTATCTACAAACTGCATCCAATAAAAATTGTACTCCTTTATTTTTAAATGCAGAACCACAAATCATTGGTATAATTGCCATATCCATTACTGCTGCTCTTAATGCTGCGTGTACTTCATCTTCTGTGATTGAATCTTCGTCTTCAAAGAATTTCTCTAGCAATGCTTCATCGTATTCAGCCACAGCTTCAATTAGTTCGGCTCTATATTGATGTGCTTCTTCTTTTAATTCTTCTGGAATTTCAACAACTTCAAAAGTTGCTCCCATATCTTCTTCATTCCAAATAATTGCTTGATTTTTAACTAAATCGACAACACCTTTAAAATCTCCTTCTTCTCCAATTGGCAATACAATTGGAACTGCATTTGATTTTAACATTTCACGAACTTGTTTGTTTACATTTAAAAAGTCAGAACCTTGTCTATCCATTTTGTTTACAAAACCAATTCTTGGCACTTTATAATTATCTGCTAGTCTCCAGTTAGTTTCTGATTGAGGCTCTACACCATCTACAGCACTAAACAAAAACACTAAACCATCCAATACTCGTAATGATCTATTCACTTCTACAGTAAAATCAACGTGACCTGGAGTATCTATAATATTAAAGTGATACCCTTTTGTTTCTCCTTGAATAACAGCTCCATTTTGTGTTGGAAATTTCCATTCACAAGTTGTTGCTGCTGAAGTAATTGTAATCCCTCTTTCTTGTTCTTGCTCCATCCAATCCATTGTAGCTGCTCCATCATGAACTTCTCCAATTTTATGCGAAACTCCTGTATAATACAGTACACGTTCGGTTGTGGTAGTTTTTCCTGCATCTATATGTGCAGCAATCCCTATATTTCTAGTATATTTTAAATCTCTTGCCATTTCTAATTAAAATCTAAAGTGTGAAAATGCTTTATTTGCTTCTGCCATTTTATGTACATCCACTCTCTTTTTAACTGCTGCTCCTTCTTCTTTAGACGCTGCAATAACCTCAGCTGCTAAACGTTGAGCCATTGATTTTTCATTTCGTTTTCTCGCATAAAGAATCAACCATTTAATTGCCATAGAAACTTTTCTATCTGCTCTAATTTGCATTGGGATTTGATACGTTGCTCCACCAACCCTACGACTACGTACCTCTACGTGTGGCATAACATTAGACAAAGCCTCTTTCCATGTCTCTACCGCTGTCTTCTCCTCTCCTTCTGCTTTTTTTGATTCTACAATATCCATCGCATCGTAAAACACTTTAAATGCTGTTGACTTCTTTCCGTCTAACATCATATTGTTTACAAATCTCGTAATTAACTGATCATTAAACTTTGGATCTGGCAATAAAATTCTTTTTTTTGCTACTCTTTTTCTCATCTTTGTTGAGTTTTAAATTTGGTCCCGAAAAAATTCGAGATTGAATTAATCGATTTATTTTTTAGGTCGTTTTGTTCCGTATTTAGAACGTCTTTGAGTTCGACCTTCAACTCCTGCTGTATCTAATGCACCACGCACAATGTGATATTTTACACCAGGCAAATCTTTTACTCTTCCACCTCTAACCAATACTATCGAGTGCTCTTGTAAATTATGCCCTTCTCCTGGTATGTAAGCATTTACTTCTTTTCCGTTTGTTAACCTTACCCTTGCAACTTTCCGCATTGCTGAATTTGGTTTTTTAGGAGTCGTAGTATAAACACGCGTACACACACCTCTTCGTTGAGGGCATGATTTTAAAGCAGCCGATTTACTCTTCTTGGTTGTTTTGGTTCTTCCTTTTCTTACTAATTGTTGAATAGTAGGCATACTAATTGTTTATTATTTTCGTTTGTATTATTATCAAATCGATAAACCCTTATTTTTAAGAGTTTGCAAATGTATAAATTATTTTTGATTATCCTATGAATAAATACTAATTTTTTATGTTTGTTCTTAAAACTGCAAAAAAGAAGTTACTTTTACACTTCATAAATCTATCATTCTTTTATTTTATTTAACTTGAACAGCATTTTAAAATATTGCATTTATCTCATATTATTATCTTCCTTTCATGGATTTTCTCAAAAAATAAAGTTGGAGATCTTCTCCAAAGATTCCATACATAATAAATTCTTAGACAACATTTCCTATAAGAAAAATAATCTAAGTCATTTGGATGTTATATCAGAAATAAATCACATTAATATGCAATTAAAAAAAAATGGTTTTTTAAATAGCGAAATTCGTTATTTATTAAAAAGCGATACGCTATACAACGTTTTATATTCTTTTAAGAATAGACTTAAAACTATTCGTGTCCAATTTAGAAATACTAAAATTATTTCTGATTTTATTGAAAAATTCGAATACAATACTGACAATAATACAATTACATTAAACTTTAACGATATTACTGATTTTTTAACAAAACTAACTACGTTTTACGAAACTCATGGCAAACTTTTCTCTTCTATTAAATTAAACAATATAAAATTAGTTAACAACGACGCTTTTGCTAATTTAAGTATTAACGAAAGTAAAGTTCGTACAATTGACAAAATAATTATTAAAGGTTATGATAAATTTCCACGATCATTTCTTAAATATCGCATTAAAAGTAAAACAAAAAACACATTCAATAATAAAAAATTAAGTTTGATTTCAAGAAATCTAAAAACCATCCCTTTTGTTTCTGAAATTAAGAAACCACAGGTTCTATTCACAAAAGACTCCACCTTAATATATGTATACCTAAAAAAGAAGTCTATGAATTATTTTAATGGATTTATTGGTTTTTCTTCAAAAGAAACAACAAAAGGTTTGAATTTTGAGGGTAATTTAGACATCCAACTAGCTAATATTTTTAATCGTGGCGAAAAATTGAATTTATTGTGGAAGAGTAATGGTAGTAAAAATAAAAACTTGAAAATTGGAATTGAAACTCCATATTTATTCAATCAAGCCTTTACGCCAAAACTATCCTTTGAAATATACAGCCAAGATTCAACATTTATTAATTTAAAATCCAAACTAGATATTGCTTATGATTTTAATTTTAAAAATAAATTTACTATTTCTGCAGAAACAGAAAAGTCAACCTTCTTATTAAATACGCTTTTAGGAAATCATAGCAACTTTTCTAACTATTTTTATGGATTTTCTTATCGTTATAAAAAAAAATCAGAGCTTCCAATGCACTCAAATTTATTTTATCTAAATTTCAACTCTTTATTTGGCTCTAGAAAAACATCTGAATTTTCTGAATCTCAGCAAAAATTACAATTTACAGCCCATTACACTTTGTTAATAAATTCCAAAAACAGTTTGTTTTTAAAAAATCAGAGCAATGTATTAATTTCTGACAATTACCTCATTAACGAATTGTTTAGAATTGGAGGTACAAATAATATTCGAGGTTTTCAAGAAAGCAGTATTTTGTCTTCTGAATATAGTATTTTTAATATTGAATACCAACTATATACCAACGTCACTTCTTACTTATACTCCGTAACAGATTATGCGTATGTAGGGAATAAAACAACATCTTCAAAATCAAATTTATTTGGACTAGGCTTAGGTTATGCTTTTACAACTAAAGCTGGTTTAATTAATCTTAGTTATGTCTTAGGAAAAAAGGACAATCTTCCCTTTAATTTTAATAATGCTACTATACACATCAAACTTGTAAATTTTTTTTAGAAACCACCTCATTTAACCGAACAAAATTCAGTTTGTTTTTTTTTAAAACTTGAATTCACAATTCTTTTAACATAAATATCCTAAAATGTTTGTTTTTTTAACTTTTTATTAAGACATTTGACGTTAATTAATTCAAATAATTATACAAATGAAAACAAAGATTAATGGAATTTTAACGCTATTACTGGCGTTTATGGTGCAAATGACTTTTGCACAAGAAAGATCAATCTCAGGGATTGTTTCCGATGAAATGGGACCTATTTCTGATATTGCCGTAAAAGTAAAAGGCACTTCAAAAGGAACTGTAACTGATTTTGATGGTAACTATACTATCGATGCTAAAACTGGAGATACGCTAGAATTTACACATGTTTCTTATGGGATGGTAGAGAAAGTGGTTGGCACATCAAATAAGATTGATATTGTGATGACCTCTGCAGGAACAGAACTTGACGAAGTAGTAGTAACTGCCCTTGGTATTTCTAGAGATAAAAAATCTTTAGGGTATGCAACGCAAGAAGTTAAAGGCGATGAACTAACAAAATCCAAAAGCGGTAACTTTGTAAATGCATTATCTGGTAAAGCTTCAGGTGTACAAATTAAAAGAAACAACAATTTGGGAGGTTCTACCAATGTGGTAATTAGAGGTAATGCTTCTTTAAAAGGAAACAACCAAGCTTTATTTGTTATTGATGGAGTCCCAATCAACAATAAAAACACAAACTCTGTTGGACAAGGACAAGCTAGAGGAGGTTATTACGATTATGGCAATACTGCATCCGACATTAACCCTGACGATATAGAATCTATAAATATTTTAAAAGGTGCAGCCGCATCTGCATTATACGGATCTAGAGCTGCAAATGGGGTCATTATGATTACTACCAAAAAAGGAAAGAGAACTAATGGTATCGGTGTAACCGTAAACTCTGGAATTTCTTTTGGTTCTATTGATAAAAGTACTTTTGCAAAATACCAAACTAAATATGGTGCTGGATATGGTCATTATTATGATGGTCCTGACAACCATTGGTATTCAGAAGATATAAATGGAGATGGTACAAACGACCAAGTAGCTTTATATACAGAAGATGGTTCTTATGGTGCTGCTTTTGACCCTGACTTATCCGTGTATCAATGGGATTCATTTGATCCAGAATTACCAAATTACAAAAAAGCTACTCCTTGGGTTAACGCTAAAAACGGACCTATTACTTTTTTTGAAACTCCAATTACGATAACAAATTCGATTTCGTTTAGCAAAGGGTTTGACAGTGGATCAATGCGTGTTAATTATACGAAGTTTGACCAAACTGGCTTAATGCCAAATAGTTCCATAAAGAAAAATAACTTTTCTATTGCTGGAAACTTTGACTTAAACGATAGATTTTCGGTAACATCGTATGCCAATTTTATTAAAACAGATGGTTTAGGACGTAATTCTACTGGTTATAATGATAATATCGTAGGAAACTTTAAACAATGGTGGCAAACCAATGTAGACTTACAACAACAAAAAGATGCTTATTTTTCTACAGGAAGAAATGTTACATGGAATCCTGCTACTTCTGCCGCTGGTTCTGCTCCAATATTTTGGGACAATCCATACTGGAAAAGATATGAAAATTACCAAAATGATACTAGAAATCGTATCTTAGGTAATATTTCTTTAAATTATAAAATAAATGACTGGTTAGATGTTATGGCAAGAGTAGCAACCGATACTTATTCTGAATTACAAGAAGAAAGAAGAGCTAATGGCAGTGTTGCTAGTAGCTTTGGTGTTAGTAGAGGTAGTGTTGACTCTGGTTACGGAAGAAAAAACATTAGTGTTTATGAGACAAACTACGATTTAATGTTGAATTTTAATAAAGATTTAACTGAAAAAATTAATTTAAAGGGTGTTATTGGTACAAATATAAGAAGAAGCAAGTTTCAATCAATACATACATCTACTGCTGGTGGTTTAAGCGTTCCTTTTTTATATTCTTTACAAAATAGTAAAAACCCATTACCACTTCCAGTGGAAAAAGACGAAAGAATAGGAGTAAATGGTTATTATGTAAGTGCATCCTTTGGATACGACAATTTTTTCTTTATTGATGCTACATACAGAAGAGACACATCCTCAACATTACCAGTAAATAATAATACTTATGACTACCCTTCCATCGCATCTAGTTTCGTTTTTTCAAAATTTATTGAAAGTGATGTTGTTTCTTTCGGAAAAATAAGAGCAAATTATGCCGAAGTTGGTAATGATGCCGAATTTGGAAAATTAAAAGACTTTTACGATGTGAATACACCTATTGATGCACCTAACACATCTGTACAAAACGAGAAGAACAATCCGAATTTAAAAAATGAAACCTCTAAAAGTTTTGAAGCTGGAATAGAAATGAAATTTTTAAAGAACCGATTAGGTTTCGATGTTGCTTTTTACAAAACTAATTCTGTAGATCAGATTTTTGGTGTTCCAGTTTCTACAGCCACAGGCTTTTCTTCTAAAGTTTTAAATGCTGGAGAAATTGAAAATAAAGGTATTGAAATAAGTTTTTATGCAACACCAGTAAAAACAGAAAATTTTAAATGGGATTTTAATGTAAACTGGTCACAAAATAGAAATACGGTTATTTCCTTAACTGATGGAATTGAAAATTTAGAATTAGGAAGTTTTCAAGGAGGTGTAACTATCAATGCTAGAGTTGGAGAACCTTATGGCGTTATACAAGGTACCGACTATACGTATCATGCAAACGGACAAAGAATAGTAAGTGCAACGAGCGGTCAATATGTAAAAACTGGTACTTCAGATAAAATTATTGGAGACATAAACCCAAATTATTTAATGGGTATCTCTAATAATTTTAAATATAAAAACTTATCCTTAAGCTTCTTAGTAGATATTCAAAATGGAGGTAGTATATTTTCCCTAGATCAATGGTACGGACAAGCAACTGGTCTGTATGAAGAAACCGCATTTACAAATGATTTAGGTAATCCTGTAAGAAATACACTTGCTAATGGCGGTGGGTTTATTAACCCAGGTGTTAATCCTGATGGCTCTGTAAATACAACACGTATTAGAGCAGATAGATTTGGTGCATTTGGATATCGAAGAGGTTTACCAAACGCTGCATTTGTTTATGATGCTAGTTATGTAAAATTAAGAGAAGTCGCTGTTACTTACGATTTACCAAAAAAATTCTTAAATAATAACTTCTTAACGAATGTTACTTTGAGTGTTGTTGGGTCAAATCTATGGATTATCAGTAAAGATTTACCACATGCAGACCCAGAATCTGGTCTATCATCTGGTAACTTACAAGGATATTCTACTGGTTCTTTACCAACCACAAAGGACTATGGATTTAATATTAAATTACAATTTTAAAAAATATAAAAATGAAGAAACTAATTTTAATACTAACAGCAATATTTTTTGCATCTTGTTCAAACAATCTAGAGAGTTTAAACGAGAATATTAAAGATCCTTCAAGCGTTCCTGGAGAAAGTTTATTTACAGGTGCTCAGAAGAATTTGGTTGACCAAATGGTCGATTTAAATGTAAATATTAATAATACAAAGTTGTGGGCACAATACCTACAAGAAACAACTTATACTGATGAAAGTAATTACGATCAAGTTGGAAGAAATGTCCCACAAAGACATTGGAGAACAATGTACAGAGATATTTTAAAAGATTTTAACGAATCTACCAAAGTAATTAGTGCTACAAATTACGCATTACCAGCAGATCAATTAACTAAAGCAAACAAGTTGGTTGTTATAGAGATTTTAACAATATATACATATAGTATTTTAGTCGAAACTTTTGGAGATATTCCATATACAGAAGCAATAGATATAGATAATTTATTACCAAAATATGATGACGGTCTAACAGTGTATAAAGATTTAATCGTTAGATTATCTGCTGCAATAAATGCATTAGATACAACAAATGGAAGTTTTGGAGATACTGACAGAATATATGAAGGAGATACTTCTAAATGGAAGTTATTCGCAAATTCACTAAAATTAAGAATGGGTATTTTATTATCTGATGTAGATAATGCTTTAGCAAAACAGACTGTTGAAGATGCAGTAGCTGGAGGAGTATTTACAAGTAGCGCAGATGATGCTACCTATACTTACTTATCCGCTGATCCAAATACAAATCCTATTCATGACAATTTAATATTAAGTGGAAGACACGATTTTGTTGCAGGAAAAACTATTATAGATATGATGAATACTTTAAATGATCCAAGAAGACCTTTATATTTTCTAGATGTTGCCGGATCGTATATAGGTGGCGAAATAGGATCAACTTCAAACTATTCATCTCACTCACACGTTTCTGCTATGGTGGAAGCTGCTGAGACTGAAGGTGTAATCTTTAACTACACAGAAGTAGAATTTTTATTAGCAGAAGCCGCTGCTAGAACTTTCAATGTAGGAGGAACTGCAAAAGATCATTATGACGCTGGTGTTATGTCATCTATCGAAACTTGGGGAGGAACAACAGCAGATGCAACAACTTATTTAGCACAGGCAACTGTTGATTATGATACTACACTAGCAG
>JALSLK010000040.1 GCA_026988355.1 Flavobacteriaceae bacterium | reverse complement strand
ACACTTAAATGCAGGAGAATACTTAGATGTAAGGTTTAATAACTATAACCAAAGCATTACGCTTTATCCAGGGTTTCAAAAAACTTATTTCACCATACATCGTGTAAGATAATTTTAGTGATACAATGACTTTGAATCATCGTATTACTAAGACAAGCCATTCCATCCTTGCGCTGTAAGTTCAATTTTTTGATTGGCCCGTGTTACCAAATACGCACCATCCTTTTTTGCTGTAATATGACCTATTACTGTTAAATTAGGATTTCCTTTTATTTTATCATAGTCACTTTGTGCAATGGTAAAAAGCAACTCGTAATCTTCGCCTCCACTTAAAGCAACAGTAGTACTATTCATATTAAACTCTTCGCAAGTAGAAATCACTTCTTGACTTAATGGTATTTTAGCCTCGTACAAATCGCATCCTACTTTAGATTGTTTGCATATATGTAATATTTCGGAAGACAATCCGTCCGAAATATCAATCATTGCCGTAGGTTTTACCTCCAATGCCTTTAATAAGATAATAATATCTTTACGTGCTTCTGGTTTTAGTTGACGTTCTACCAAATAGGTATATTTATCTAGTTCTGGTTGTGCATTCGGATTGGCTTTAAAAACTTGTTTTTCTCGTTCTAATACTTGTAATCCTAAATATGCTCCTCCTAAATCGCCAGTAACCACCAACAAATCGCTTGGTTTTGCTCCATTACGATAAACTACATCTTCTTTTTTTACTTCTCCAATTGCTGTGATACTTATTAATAATCCTGTGGTAGACGATGTTGTGTCTCCTCCTATCAAATCAATATTATAGGCTTTACATGCTAGATGAATTCCTACATACAGTTCTTCTATTGCTTCTAACGGAAAGCGATTGGATACTGCTATAGATACGGTTATCTGTTTTGCCATACCATTCATAGCATATACATCCGATAAGTTTACCATTACAGCTTTATAACCTAAATGTTTTAATGGGACATAACCTAAATCGAAATGCACACCTTCGACCAACAAATCTGTTGTTACAATAGTTTGATGCTTTAATTTTAATACCGCAGCGTCATCTCCAATTCCTTTTATGGTACTTTTATGTTGTAATTTTACCGTATTGGTCAAATGCTCAATTAAACCAAATTCTCCCAAACTGGCTAAATCTGTCTTTGTATTGTTTTTATTTTCTAACATCCGACAAAGATAAAAGAATGTTGTGTAATCTTACAACTTGAGTTCGATTAATAATTCGTTTACAGTTTAGAATAATTTTAGTTCATTAGATAAAGTACTTAATTCATCTTGTTAAATTCAAATTATAAAATACGACTCTCTAAGATTTTAGTTATCTTTGTACTAATACCAATTCAATTTCAAAATGCGCTAAATAGATTTTAACTATTTTTATGTTTTACAATCTTGAAATTTCAAGCATAGCTATGGTTTAAATTTAAAGTGCAATAAGCACGTGAAAAGATAAATAATTTATAGCATATTTTGATGTTGAGTTATATAAATCATAATCCAAAAATGAGCATCTCAAAAGCATACAATGCGTGGGCAAACCAATACGACAGCAATCAAAATAAAACACGCGATTTAGATAAGATAGCTACTAAAAATACATTGTCAAACTACACTTTTAATCGTGTTTTGGAACTAGGCTGCGGTACAGGTAAAAATACCACTTGGTTAGTTGGTACTGCAACAGAGATTATTGGAATCGATTTTTCTAAGGAAATGCTCGAAAAAGCAAAAACAAAAATTACAGACAAAAAAGTACGTTTTATACAAGGCGACTTAAAAGAAAAATGGCAGGTATCCGATAATTATTTTAATCTAATTACTTGTAGCTTAACTTTAGAACACATTCAGGATTTAGAAACTATTTTTAAACAAGCTGTACAAAAACTAAAAAAAGAAGGTTTGTTTTTTATTTGTGAATTACATCCGTTTAAACAATATACAGGTTCAAAAGCACGATTTGAAACTAAAAACGGCACACAAACACTCGAAGTCTACACACATCATATTACAAAATACCTACAATGTGCCAAAAGAAATAATTTAAAACTAATGGAACTCAACGAATGGTTTGATTCTAATAACAAAAACGAAATACCAAGATTGGTTTCTTTTGTTTTTAAAAAATAATTTTTTAGTGTTTCTCTCTCAAATACTTTTTATCCATCCAAAAAGTTCCAAATGGAAGGATTGAAGCAACAATAATAATTAATAAAGTTTTAAAATTCCATTTCATTTTTTGTTTAATCCATATTGCAATAATCACATAGGCAATAAAGAGAAATCCGTGTGGTTTTCCTAAAAGTTTTACTATAATATTGTTATCCAACATGTATTTTAATGGCACTCCTATAAAAAGTAAAAGCAGATAGGATGACCCTTCAATAAAAGCGACTATTTTAAATATTTTTAACATCATAATGATTTAAAGATTTTATATAATTAATACGAAATTTCTTAAAAAACTCCAATACATTTTATTGTAATCTCTCTCTGCAAAAATACAGAATACAAATAGATTAGCGATACGTATTATACAGTTAACTGTTAAAATTAATTAATAAAAATACAACTGTCAAGGATTCTTATTTATTAAAAACACTATATTAGTCGCTCCTTAAATACTACACAATTAACTAACAATCAATAAAATAACTCATATAATTCTATTATTTTATTGTGTTTAAATGCAAGATTTTTCATATATTGCAGTATAAACCTTGCAATATATGA